>NZ_JAIXRZ010000016.1 GCF_027484945.1 Flavobacterium sp. | reverse complement strand
GTTGTTTTTTTACCAATCACGTGACCGAATGGATTTTGCTGCAATCGAATCCAAAACCCAACAATTATTTGACAAATGGGTACATACGCAAACCCAAAAAAATGGACAAAATGATGCTAAAAAATCTTAAAAAAAGGTTCATAATACCTGTAGTTGCTGTGGGTGTTTTTTTTATAGGCACAGGTTTCAAAGATGATTTTTTTGAAATCGCTAAACAAATTGAAATCTTCACCAACTTATTTAAAACGGTCAATCAAAACTATGTGGATGAGGTAAATCCTGCCGAGTTGATGGACAAAGCAATTAAAAGCATGTTGGCCGATCTCGATCCCTACACGAACTATTTCAACGAACAAGACGTTGTAAAATTTAAAATCAATAATACGGGAGAATATACAGGTATTGGTGCGATGATTTCTCGTAAAGAAGATAAACTCATCATCAAAGAGCCCTACAAAGGTTATCCTGCCGATAAAGCCGGACTGAAAGCTGGGGATGCTATTATCCAAATTGGAGATGTGCTGTTGTCTGACTTTAAAGACGATGCTTCGCAATTATTAAAAGGGGCAAAAAACACTAAAGTTGACATCAAATTCATTCGACAAGGTAAAACCCAAAATGCAACTATTGTTTTGGACGAAGTTGAAATCAATGCTGTACCCTATTTTGGAATGGTCGACGCAAAAACGGGGTATATTGTGCTTTCTGCCTTTAATCGCAAAACCACAACCGAAACCAAAGAAGCATTAGAAAAATTAAAAAACCAAGGTGCCGAACGGATTATCTTGGATCTTCGCGGTAACCCCGGCGGACTCTTAAACGAAGCTGTGAATGTATGTAGTTTATTTGTACCCAAAGGTGAAACTATTGTGACCACCAAATCTAAAAATGAAAAATACAACGCAACCTACAAAACTACCCGCGAACCCGTAGACCTCAATATTCCCTTAGCGATTATCGTAGATGGCAAAAGCGCCTCGGCTTCTGAAATTGTCTCAGGAGGTTTACAAGACTTAGATCGCGCCGTAATTATCGGAAGTCGTAGTTTTGGCAAAGGATTGGTACAACGTCCGCTGGATATGACCTACGGAACACAGGTAAAAGTTACAATTTCTAGATACTACACTCCTTCTGGGCGCTGTATACAAGCCTTGGATTATGCCCATAAAGACAAAGACGGAAAAGCGCAAAAAGCCAATAAATTTAATGCCTTTAAAACGAAGAAAGGACGAACGGTTTATGATGGTGGAGGAATTCAACCCGATATTGAAATGGGCGAAACCAAAACAAGTACGATAGCCGAAGTATTGCAAAAAAATGATGCGATATTCAACTTTGCAACCGATTATTACTACCGCCATCCCAATTTAGGAAATACAATTCCAACAATAACCGAGGGCGATTTTTCTGATTTTAAAGCCTTTTTGAAAAAAGAAAAAATAAGTTTTGATACAGAAACCGAATTGGCATTGAAAACTACGCTTGAAAAGGCAAAAAAGGAAAATGTAGCCGAAGCAATAAAAGCACCATACGATGCTTTGTTTGCAGCATTACAAAAAAGTGAAGAAGCTCAATTAGACAAAAACCAAACAGAAATCAAGCGTTTACTTTTGGATGAACTAATCCGCCGCTACCAATACAAAGAAGGATTATACCAATATTATATTAAAAATAATACCGAAATTGCGCGCGCCGCTCAACTTTTAGCAAACCCTACAGAATACCAAAAAATACTTCAATAATGTTCCGTTTATTAAAATTGTTACCGCTATTGATTTGCGCAATTGGATTTGCTCAAGAAGAAATTGTACATTCGGTTTACTTTGAATTTGACAAATTCGACATTAATGATAAACAGGCCGCCGATATTGTTACATTTATCAAAGGAACCGACTCAACACGTATTGAATCCATTCAAATCTATGGATATACAGACGACGTAGGAAAAGAAGACTACAACTTTAATCTTTCCAAAAAACGGGCGGGAACCATACAAAATAAGTTATTGGAAAACGGAATTAAAAATAAAATTATTGTAACAATTGAAGGCAAAGGAAAGGTCTTGATTGATGATGATATTGTGGAAAATCTTCCCGAAAAGCGTTCAAAAAATAGACGGGTAGATTTAGTAATTAATTTGCGTGAGTTGCCGAAACTTATTCTTCCGGGATATTACAATATGCTTCAAAAAACTCATGTAGTAGGTGATCATATCATTTTAGATAACATTCTATTTGAAAAAGGAAGTAGTCGTTTAACCGCTAAAGCAAAAGAAGAGTTGGATAAAATCGCATTACTGACTTTACGTTATAAAAACCTTCAATTCGAAATACAAGGTCATGTGTGTTGCACTCCACCAAACCAAAAGGAAGCGATTGATAAAGACACACGAAAACGAAAACTATCGGAAAACCGCGCAATGGCCGTGTATAAATATTTAACTTTTCGGCGCGTTCCTAAAAATCGTATGACCTACAAAGGATATGGTAATACGCAGCCACTTGGAAAAGACCCTCAGTATGACCGTCGGGTAGAATTAGTAATTACCAAAATTTAATTTTTTCGCATCCGGATATGAGGAATGTCATCTTCCAAATAGGTGGGACTTATGACTTCAAATCCGTGGGACTCATAAAATTTTTGTAAATATAATTGGGCAGAAATCGTAATGGGTTGGATTCCAAAGGTGTTATAAACTGCTTGTATAGCAGCCTCCATTAAAGCATGACCGGCATTAATTCTGCGAAAATCGGGATGTACAACTACCCTCCCGATAGAAGTTTCATCAAAATAGGCTCCTTTGTCAAACAAACGCGCGTAGGCCATTAAACAATCGTTTTGATAGCCCAACACATGTAGCGCTTGATCATCTTTGCTATCAATATCCAAATAAACGCAGTTTTGCTCCACGACAAAGACCAATGAGCGCAATTTCATGCATTGGTATAGCTCGTCAAGAGAAAGTTCGTTAAAACGCTTTATTTTAAACTTTGTTTCCATGATTGGTTTTTAAAAATCGGGTTGAACGAATAATCGCTTCCAATTCAAATAGCAAGTCGCGTTTCTTTTTGGAGGGCGCATAACAAAATCCTTCAATAAATATAACCCGTTGATTGGCTTGATCAATAATGGCATAATTGATAAAGGGGCCACCCATAAAATCATGCGAAAGTTCCCATGTGCCCCGAGTTTCAAATGCAGTATGTTTATAAATCTGTGTTTCGGTTTGATAGGGCGTAAAGGCCTTTTCTGTCATCATGTAGGTTCGTGGCACAGCCCCATGAATATAAATTCGACCAATAGAATCACGAATTTTAATAATCTTTCGTGGGTTGATTTTTTTATTCTTCAAAACGGATAGCGGCAATTGATAAAAAACAAGACTCAAATTACCACTGGTGATTTCCTTTTTCAACCAAATAAAACGTTTTCCTCCCATAACCATTCGATATCTGGCGGGAATATCCAATGAAATTCCAAATCGTTCTGCAATTTTTTCAGTATTCATCAGTGTATCTCTTTTGAGCCACTGTTGGTAAACTTTAATTTCAGACTCTTTAATCCGTTTGATAATTAACGAATCGTTTTGATGTATGGAATCTAAAAGTTCTTGCACAGAGCGTCCAGAAATATGAACAACAATCTGAGGGTTGGCATACTCATTTTCTTGAAAACGAATCTGACTCTTATCTTCGCGTTTAATGATAATGATGTTACGGCTATTGGAGGTAAATCCTTCTAATAATTTTACCGGATATTGATTTAGCGAAAGCACCGGTTCTTCTTGAGGTAATCCTAAAAAAGGAGCCGCTAAAGTATTTCGCAAAGTATCTCCTACTTCACCGTTCCATAGCGGGTCATCAATCAAGACTGTAACTTGATTGGGTTTAGAGAACGTAGTAGGATCATTTTTTATTTTTTTTTTTGAACAAGAAACACCCAAAAATAGGATTCCAAAATATAAAAAAAGGGCTTTATTCATATACAAATAAAGCCCAAAGATAGTATGTTTTTAAAAATTATCCGTTGATTTTTAACTTCATTCCTGGCGTAATACTTTCTCCTTTAATGTTGTTCCAACGTTTGATATCGGCAATGGTAACCCCAGGAAATTTTTTAGAAATACTAAATAACGAATCTCCTTTTCGAACGCGGTATAGGGTTTCTTTCGTTTTATTAGTCGCCACTGCAGTTTTAGTTTTACTAGAACGAGTGATTTCTGTTTTATTTACCACCAATTTTTCGCCTACTTGAAGTGCATTGTCTGTTCGATTATTCCACGCTTTCAATTGGTCTACTGTTGTGTTGTATTTTTTAGCAATTAATGCTAAGTTATCGCCACGACCAACCGTATATTCCTCCGTGCGAATTTCCTTTTTTGGAGCAACATCCTCTTCACGGACTTGAGCAACAGCATCGCTTGAAATAATTAATTGCGTTCCCAACTTTGCCGTATTATCAATTAGATTATTCCATGCTTTTAATTGGTCAACTGTCGTGTTGTATTTTTTGGCTATGGTCGAAAGATTATCTCCTTTTGCAACCACATAATAGTTCACAGACTTTGTTGAATCTTGAATACCAATGGTTTTAATTTTTTCAACAGTGTTGGACTTATCATTCGTAACTAAAGCATCATTGCGATTGGTTGAGGGAACTCTAACCTCTTTTCGAACGGTAGTAACTAATTTTTCATTTTTAATAATCTTAAGTTTATCACCAATACCGATATTATTTCCTTTAATTTTATTCCACTTGCGCAATTCAGCTACTGATACATTGTATTTACCAGCAATAGCGCCCAACACATCACCACTTTTTACATTGTGATACTTCACAACGTCTTTATTAACGACCACTTTTTCGGTTTTATAAATGGTCTCATATTTAAGATCTGTGGCTTTATCGGGAGAGGCAATTGCTTTTGGAATAGAATCTTTTACTACTTCATTCTTACTGTTTTTTACAACAATTTCCTCGGGCATTTTGATTTTTAATCGGCGACCCACTGGAGCACGGTCGCTTTTTAAGCGGTTCCAACGTTTAATATCGGTCACCGTTACATCATATTGTGCTGCAATCGCCGTGAGATTGTCTCCTCTTCGTACTTTGTGATAACGTGTTTTAGTGATAAAATCCTGTTTTAAAGCAGCGATTGCTGAAGTATCCTTTGGTCGATTAATTTGTTCGAAAGGACGCTCACGAAGGTCGGCTTCATGTTTAACATAAGCATAAATTTTCTCTTCGTTGGACGTAAACATCGCAACCTTGTCTTTAGGTAGTCGAATATACTGCTGTTGACCCGAAATGGCAGGTATTTCTTTCCGCTTAAAAGAAGGGTTAAAGAATTGTATTTCATTTACAGGAATATCCAGTAAATCAGAAAGCTGTTTAAATGTTATATGATTTTTAATGTGAATCGTGTCTGTAGCAAAATGATTGGCAATCGCTTTATTGGGCACAATTCCATGTTCTTTGTGGTATTCAAAAATATACATGGTGGCTAAAAAAGCTGGCACATAACCCTGAGTTTCCTTCGGTAGATTTTTGCGAATATTCCAATAGTTTTGTTGACCCCCTGAACGACGAATGGCTTTTGCAACATTTCCTGGACCTGAGTTGTATGAAGCCAAAACCAAATCCCAATCACCAAAAATTTGATACATATTTTTCATGTATTGTGAAGCGGCTTGACTGGCTTTGATGGGGTCACTTCGTTCATCAACATAGGTGGTAATATTCAAACCATACTGTTTCCCGGTTTGATACATAAACTGCCACAAACCCGTTGCGCCTACTCGAGATACGGCCAAAGGATTCAGTGCAGATTCAACGATCGAAAGGTATTTGATTTCTAATGGAATATTGTTTTTTGCCATTTCCTCCTCAAAGATGGGGAAGTAAAATTGTGAAATACCCATTAACCGCTCAAAATGTTTTTTTCGGTTTTTTAAAAACGACTTAATAACATTTTCCAAACCGGGATTGTATTCAATATTGAAAGGCGACTTTTCATCCAAACGCTTTAGCCGTTCTTTTAATACTTCGGTAGGTAATTCATAATCAACAGGCTGATCAATATTAACATTTTTAATATCTTCTAGCATGGTGTTGTAAATGTCCAAAGAGGTTAGCTCTTTCATCCACATACTGTCGATGCACGAAGCCATTTCATCATGTACAAAAGTGGCTTTAATAGAATCCAGATAAGAACGTTTAATTTCTTTTTTCACCACGGTATCTTGAGTAACCGTATTCACTTGGGCAAATAATGCCGCTGAAGTGCAAAACAAGAATACAGTAATCCGATTTTTTAAAGTCATGTAGTTAATTTTAAAATAGTATCTATCAAGTATTTAGATTTTTACAAAAGTAAATCCTCTAACGTAAAAAAATACTTATTTATTGTTAAAAGTAAAATTGTTAATCTAAAATAGCCTGGATTCCGGGTAATGTTCTTCCCTCTAACATTTCCAACATGGCACCGCCGCCTGTAGAAACATAGCTCATGCGTCCCTCTAAGCCAAACTGTTTAACTGCAGCAACTGAATCGCCTCCGCCAACAAGAGAGAATGCACCGTTTGCTGTAGATTCGGCTATATATTCGCCCAACGTAAGTGTGCCTTTCGCAAAATTTTCCATTTCAAACACTCCTAGGGGGCCGTTCCATAAAATGGTTTTGGAATTCATGATAACCGACTTAAAATTCTCCAACGAACGTGGACCAGCGTCTAATCCTTGCCAGCCATCGGGGATTTCACGAACATCTACTATTTGGGTGTGAGCATCATTTTTAAAAGCGTCTGCCGCTACCGCATCAACCGGAAGGTGAACCTGAACGTTTTTCTCTTTTGCTTTGTGCAAAAGCGCTAAAGCTAAATCCAATTTGTCGTTTTCACAGATAGAATTTCCTACTTGACCACCAAGAGCTTTGATAAAAGTAAAGGTCATTCCTCCACCAATAATCATATGGTCAACTTTATCTAAAATATTTTCGATAACTGTAATTTTTGAGGACACTTTTGACCCTCCTAAAACAGCAGTAACCGGCTTTACGGAATGATTCAAAACACGATTTAAGCTATCAATTTCTTTGGCGAGCAATAAGCCAAAACATTTGTTGTTTGGAAAAAATTGGGCTATAATTGTTGTAGAAGCATGGGCGCGATGTGCTGTTCCAAACGCATCGTTTACATAAATATCGCCTAGGATAGCCAACTCTTTTGAAAAGTCAACATCTCCGGCTTCTTCTTCCGAATAAAAACGAAGGTTTTCCAACAATAATACTTCACCGGGTTTTAAATTGGCCGCTGCATTTTGAGCAACTTCGCCACAACAATCGGTTGCAAATTGAACCGGAACACCTAATACTTCGGACGTTTTGGAAACAATATGACGCAAGGAGTACTGATCCTCTTTACCTTTCGGACGCCCTAAATGCGACATTAAAATCGCACTTCCACCATCGGCAAGTATTTTTGCAATTGTCGGCTGTGCAGCTTCAATTCGGTTGGCATCAGTTACGTTGAAATTTTCATCCAAAGGAACATTAAAATCTACACGGATTAAAGCCTTTTTGCCTCTAAAATTGAAGTCATTTAACGTTTTCATACCTCGTATTAATTTACATTTTCTGCTTGCAAATATAAGTATTAAAACGGTTTAAGGAAAGTGCAACTAGATACTGGCCGCTTTTAGCGATTGGAAAGAAGGTAAAAAGGAAGTAGAGAGTACCTGTGTGTTTGAATATAAAATTCTCAGTTTAGCGCTTGATTAAAAATTGATAGGTATAATCGAATTGGTGGTTTTCTATGAAACATTTTAAAGAAGATTTCCTTAAATTTTAGTTTTGGAGCTCCTAGGATTTCCGGTTTTATTCGGTTTTTTCTACTATATTTGCTTATGTTATTTTCTGAAATTTTAGGTCACGAACATCTTAAAAATCACTTGATTAGAACCGCATCTTTGGGTCGTATTCCCCATGCGCAATTGTTTGTTGGTCCAGAAGGAAGCGGCACATTGCCTTTAGCGATTGCCTACGCACAATATATTATTTGTGGGAATTCTAGCACTGAAAACACCGGAGGGAATGAGGCATGTAATTTAAAATTCAACCAATTGGGCCACCCCGACTTGCATTTTGTTTATCCAACCGTGACAAACGAAGAAGTAAAATCAAAACCTAAAAGCTTAGATTTTCTAAAAGAATGGCGTCAATTTGTTAGCGAGAGTCCTTACGGAGGATTGTTTGATTGGTACAAATTGTTGGATGTTAAAAACAAACAAGGAGAAATTCGGGTTGATGATGCGCAAGAAATAGTAAAGGCATTAGCTTTAAAATCGCACGAAGGTGGATACAAGGTGATGGTTATTTGGATGGCTGAAAAAATGAATATTGCAGCCGCAAATAAACTGTTGAAATTATTAGAAGAACCTACCGATAAAACTGTTTTTCTATTAATTTCAGAAAATGAAGAAGATATTCTTCAAACGATTCGATCACGATGTCAAGTGGTACATTGCAATGGTGTACCCGCTGCAGACATAACCGATGCCTTGATTTCAAGAGAAAACACAGATGCAAAAACAGCCCAAAAAATAGCACATCAAGCACAAGGAAATTATAACAAAGCGTTGAAACTTATTCGGCAAGAAGATGAAGATTTTCCTTTTGAGCAATGGTTTGTGCAATGGGTTCGCGCGGCCTTTAGGGCGAAAGGAAATGCAACGGCTATTCATGATTTAATCGCTTGGAGTGAAGAGATTGCGGGGCTGGGGAGAGAAACTCAAAAAAAATTCTTGAATTTCTGCATTGACATGTTTCGACAAGCGCTTCTTTTAAACTATCAAGCAACCGATTTAGTGTATTTAGAACCGCAAGTTGCCAATTTTCAATTGGAAAAATTTGCGCCATTTGTAACCGGAAATAACATTGAAGAAATTTTTAAAGAACTCGCAGAGGCAACCTACTTAATTGAGCGTAATGGAAATGCTAAAATTGTGTTGACCGATTTATCAATAAAATTGACCCGTCTCATTCATAAACATTCGTAGTCATGAATAATATTGCCTCGCTTTTGGTACTTCTTTTTTTGGCCATCACTTTTTTAATGTCAGCACATGAAAAAGTTTTTCATTGGAACGATACGTTGACGCTATTAAAAGGACATTTTAAAAATTCACCTCTTAAAAATTGGGTGGTACAAGTAACTACAATTCTGTTATTAACCGAAATAATTGCGGGTGTTTTTTGTGCAGTTGGTATAGTTCAGCTAGTGGTTAATGGTGAGCGAAACTATGGCTATTATGGAGCAATGTGTTCCTGTATTGCTATTTTGCAAATGTTAGTTGGACAGCGTTTGGCAAAAGATTACGATGGTGCCCGAAATATGGTTATTTACTTTATTCCTGCTGTTTTGGCCGTTTATTGGCTCAGTTAATCCAAGACGCTTTAAACCATTTAATTTCTTCCCAAGTATAGGCTTCACCTACCATTTCTTTAATCTCGCCTATGGGTAAGTGCGCATAATTTTTAAAAACTTCACGCAAACCCAAGCATCTATCTTCAGGTATAACGTCATGAATGAAAAGGTGTTGGCTCTCAATGAGTTTTGTAATATGGCCTTGAATAGTTCCCAAAGTTAACTTTCGTTCAAGGGCAATAGAATCCAACGATAATTGTTTTTTAAAGAGTTCTAAAGTTAGCTCGTAGGTTGCTTTTTTTGTTGTCTTTTTTAGCTTTTTCTGACCATTAACGGAAGGTTCAAGTAAATCGGCCTCTTCTACATCCAATTGTTGCGCTTTAAATCGCTCTAAAGCAATTAATCGTTTGGATTCGCGGTAATTTCTTTGTTCGTCTGAAAGTAAATTTTCTTTAGAAATCGAATTGTTAGTAATTAATAATTGGAGTAGCCGTTTCATTTTCATCAGGCGGTGAATCGCATTAATCATCAATTCGTCTATTTCTGCTACTTCATCCATAAATTCTTTTACTTTTTTAAGGCGTTTTAATTCCTCTAGCTTGAATAAAACATTTTCAGCTATAGTGTCGAAAACAGGAAAAAAATAGGTGTATGCTGCTTCCACCCGTTGTTGAATAAAAATATAATCCGATTGGGATTGAAATAATCGATACAATTGTGCTCTAAATTTCTTCGAATCTTCAGCGATAGCATCCATTTGAGCAACCATTTGATTGGCCCATAAACGTGATTTTGCTTTTGCTGATTTATCGCTCAATTCTAAATACGACAACCCATGTTTTTTTAATGTTTGAAGGAGTTCTTCCCAATCAAATGCTTGTAATAAATAAAAATGCAAATACTTTTGCGTTTCTGTATCCAACGTAATTTTGAGTTGTTCGGCAGTTGCTTTGTGTGTTGCATAGCGAATAACCTCCGGATCGTTTTGAATACCATTCAGTTGTAACGGAGTTTTTAGTACCAAACCTGAGAGACTTCGTAATCTAGAAAATGCAACATAGGCCTGTCCAGGAAGAAAAACTTTGGAAACATCCAAAACAGCCTTATCAAAAGTTAGACCTTGACTTTTATGCACGGTAATTGCCCAGGCTAATTTTATAGGGAAATGGGTAAACGTGCCTATTATTTCTTCCTCAATTTCTTTTGTGGTTTCATTGACTTTGTACCGTATATTTTGCCATTCATAAAGTTCTACTTCAATGGTCACGTCTTCTTCGGGAAAATAAACAAAAATCTCCCGATCAGAAAGGAAATCGACAATCCCAATTTTACCATTAAAGAACCGTTTTTGTGGAGACAAATCATTTTTTATAAACATGATTTGCGCCCCTTTTTTAAGTTCAAGTTTGGGGTCTAATGGGTACATTTTTTCTGGAAAATCATCAACAATATGCGCAGAAAAAGTAAAGTTTCTTTCCTCTATTTTAGCTAATGCATTGGCATTCAAAACATCAGCATTAGTATTGTGTGTCGTTAACGTAATATAACCCGAATGCGCTTGTGGATCAAAATTGGGCTGAACAAATTGGTTTAAGAACTGTATATCATTAACCGTTACCGTATTGTTTCTTAGGTTATTAAGCACTTCAATGAAGGCTACGTCTGTTTGCCTAAATATTTTACCTAATTCTACATATAAAGGTGGATGGGATTCTAAAACTAAGGCGTTGAAAAAGAACTTTCCTCGATAATAATTACGCAATACCTCCCATTCATCATCTTTTATTACGGGGGGTAATTGCATTAAATCCCCTATAAAAAGGAGTTGAACACCACCAAAAATTCGCTCATTTCTTCGTACAAATTGCAAAATAAAATTTATTGCATCCAAAACGTCAGCTCGGAGCATACTGACTTCATCGATAATTAAAAGCTCAAGATTGCGAAGTACAGCTTGTTTCGTTGCATTCATTTTAAAATGCCTCTTTAATGTTGCTTGCGATTCAAACTTTGAAATTGATGTAACCTTTGGAATTGATTGATCGGGAATAAACGCCGCGAAGGGCAATTGAAACAAGGAATGAATGGTCACGCCACTAGCATTTAATGCGGCAATACCCGTTGGTGCTGCAACTGCTGTGTTTTTATGGGTAGTGGCAATAATTTCGCGTAACAGGGTCGTTTTTCCTGTACCTGCTTTGCCTGTAAGAAACAAAGACTTATTGGTCTGGTTGATAAATTGAAGTACATATTGTGCTTCGGCTGATATAAATTCCATGGCTTATAATTTAAAAATCAAAGATACAAAGTTGCGTTCATAAACAAAAAAAGCCCTGATAATTCGGGCTTTTGAAATTGAAGTTAATTATAATTATTTTTTAGAATCTTCTTTTTTGGCTACAGGCTTTTCTTCTTTTTTATCTTCCGTTTTATATTTATCATTCACTAATTTAATAATCTCTTTCGTGATATCATATTGGTCTTTCGCATACAAAACCGTTGCTGATTCACCAGTTCCGTAGACGTAATCATACCCTTTTTCTTTTCCATATGTTTTGATCATCTTTTTGTAGCGTGCAACTAATGTATCCATTTCAACACCATGTTCACCTTGAACTTGTTGCGCAACCATTTGGCTAGCATATTGAATTTCTTGTTCTCTTTGTTGTAATTCACCATATTTTTGTTGAGCCCAAGCTTGACCATTTTTTTGAGCATTTGCTGTAAAACTATTTTGCTCCGATTTTAATCGATCTGCTTCCACTTTAATGCGCGAACCTTTTTCTTCCAAAATACTTTCATATTTTGCTTTTAAATCTTTGGCTTCTGTAGATTCTTCCAATAATTTATTTGTGTCGATGTAGGCGGTTTTGAAATCTTTTGCTTCCGTAGACTTTTGACATGAAATCATGGCAGCTGCCATAAAAATTCCTAGAATGATTTTCTTCATTGAAATTAAATAATTTGTTGTTGTCAAAAGTAAAAAAAAAATCGGTTGTAACTTTTATGATTAAATTTTAATTAGAACAAATAAAATAGTTTTTGATTATCGTTAGCAATACAAAAATAAGTAATTGCTATTATTTTTGACTTAAAATAAAGCGATTTAAGCCAGTTTTGGAAGGTTTGTGTGGTAATAGTTGCTTGGCGTAAAAATTGTTTATTGTTGGCTTTTTATTGTGTTTTTTACTTGTTTTTTAGGATATAAATATGTGAGGAATATTCTTTTTTTCGATTTCCATACCAATTAGATCGCAAACCATTAAAAAAAGCTTTTATAAAATTCATCTTGCCGTTTTTATATTTTTCAGATAATAAGGAAACATAAAAACTATCAAATTTCATTGGGATAACTTTTTTCAATTCCATATCTTTTGTAGCAAATATTTTTTGAATAGCCGTTTTAGAAAAATGCCACAAATGAATAGGAACATCATACGCGGCCCAATACTCTAGATATAGTTTTGCATCCAATGAATTGAAATTTGGCACAGCAATAATTATCGTTCCATTGGGTTTTAGTAATCGCTTTAATTCGTCCAATTGATGATTTAAATCGGGCACATGTTCTAAAACATGCCACATCGTGATCACATCAAAAGAATGGTCAGGTAATAACCCTATTGCTGTTTCAATATGTATTCCTTTTTTTTGAGCAATTGCCTTTGCTTTATCGCTAGGTTCAATTCCGGTGACTTGCCATCCATTTTTTTTACAAATTAAAAGAAACTCACCTGTTCCCGCTCCAATATCTAATAATGTTCCTTTTGAACTTAAAGAATGAATCAAATGGAGTTTATTTTTTAGTGCAATACCTTTAATAAAATGATATAGTTTTTCAAAAAACGAACGCTTACCATCAGTATGAGAGATATAATCATCACTCTCATAATACGAAGGCAGTTTGTCTAAAGTAGGTTGTGGATGGGTAACCAGCATATCAAACTGCTCATCTTTCCACAACTCAAATAGTTCTCCAGATACCGAATGGTCTTTTACTTTTAAAACTAATTTATCTTTAGAAAAATTCATCTTATATTAGTATTGATAAGGGTTTAAGACATTTGTTTCACGTGAAACATTAGCGTCCCATGTAAATTAATAAAATAGAAATATCTGCGGGTGATACACCACTAATTCGTGAAGCTTGTGAAATAGTAACTGGTCGAATTGCCGTTAATTTTTGTTTAGCCTCAATAGATAATGAATGTACTTTATAAAAATCGAAGTTTTCTGGGATTTTCATTTCTTCCAATCGGGTCAATTTTTCAGCATTATTGCGTTCTTTTTCGATATAACCCGAATATTTTAATTGAATTTCTGCCTGTTCAACAATTTCATCATCCAAATTATTTTCAGAAATATACGATTTGACTTTTTCAAACCGTAAAATATCATCTAAATCAATTTGTGGTCTAGCGAATACTTTAAACATTCGGTCGGTTTGATTCATAGGAGTACTTCCTTTTTCAACCAAAATTGGATTCGCTTCCTCGGGAGTAATACTGTTTTCTTTGAAATAATCCAACATAGCATTACTTTTTGATAATTTCTCTTCCATTCGGAATAATCGCTCATCAGAAGCCAAGCCAATAGCGTGCGATAGCGGTGTTAAACGGAAATCCGCATTGTCTTGGCGTAATAACGTGCGATATTCAGCCCTTGAAGTAAACATTCGATAAGGCTCTTCTGTTCCCTTCGTTATTAAATCATCTATTAAAACGCCTATATAGGCTTGATCCCGTTTTAAAATGAGAGATTCCTTATCATTGATTTTCAAATGTGCATTAATTCCAGCCATAATACCCTGAGAAGCGGCTTCCTCATAACCCGTTGTTCCATTGATTTGACCTGCAAAATATAGGTTTTCAACCAACTTAGTTTCTAAGGTGTGTTTTAATTGTGTTGGTGGAAAATAATCATATTCAATCGCATACCCGGGTCTGAAAAACTTAACGTTTTCAAAACCTGCAACTGTACGCAGCGCTTGATATTGAATATCTTCTGGAAGCGAAGTTGAAAATCCATTTACATACACCTCAACCGTATTCCAACCTTCCGGCTCGATAAATAATTGATGTCGGTCTTTGTCTGCAAAACGATTAATTTTATCTTCAATTGAAGGACAATAACGCGGACCTATACTTTTTATTCTACCATTAAACATCGGCGACCGATCAAAACCATCACGTAAAATCGCATGAACTTCGGGGGAAGTGTACGTTACATGACAAAGACGCTGTTCTGTGAGTGGGCGGGTTATGTTGGAATAAGAAAACTTTGCTGGTAATTGGTCCCCTGGCTCTTCTCTCATTTTTGAATAGTCCAATGAACGTCCATCAACCCTTGGTGGTGTACCGGTTTTCATACGTCCAGCCTCAAAACCCAATTCAACTAGATCTTCGGTTATTCCAGTTGAAGCGGTTTCTCCAGCACGGCCACCACCAAATTGTTTTTCACCAATATGAATTAATCCGTTAAGAAAAGTTCCATTAGTAAGTATTACAGATTTTGATTTTATTTCAATTCCAAGAGCTGTTCGAACACCTGTTACTTTGCCATTTTTAACCAATAGCCCTTTTATCATTTCTTGATAGAAATCTAAGTTTGGAGTGTTTTCAAGCATTAGTCGCCACTCTTCAGAAAACCGCATACGATCCGACTGAACCCTTGGGGACCACATTGCTGGTCCTTTTGATTTATTCAACATTTTGAATTGAATTGCTGTTTTATCAGAAACAATTCCCGAATAACCACCAAGAGCATCAATTTCTCTAACAATTTGCCCTTTTGCAATACCACCCATCGCAGGGTTACAAGACATCTGAGCGATATTTTGCAGACTCATCGTAACAAGCAATGTTTTGCTCCCTAAATTTGCAGCTGCGGCTGCGGCCTCACAACCCGCATGTCCGGCGCCTACAACAATAACATCATACGTTGAAAACATACTTACTGTCTAAAGTTCCACGTGGAACGATTTTTAAAAATTGACATTTTGAACTTATGCTTGTTCCACGTGGAACATTGCAATTTTTTCATTTTCTTTTAGTCGCATCTCTTGACTATCCGCTTCTAATTTATCTTTATAACCGCAATAATGCAAAATTCCATGAGCCATTACCCGTAATAATTCATTTTGAAAGGAAACATTAAAGGTATTGGCGTTTTCCATTACTCGATCTATGGAAATAAAAATATCACCGTGCAATTCGTTTGCAAGAGAATAATCAAAGCTTATAATATCTGTATAATAATCATGGTCTAAATACCGCTGATTAATGTCAAGAAGATACTCGTCATCACAAAAAATAAAATTTAGCTCACCTTCTGTTTTGTTTTCAGAAATGATTATTTGCTGAATCCATTTTTCATACACGGGCTCTAACTCTAATTTGAAATCGGATTCGTAATTAAAACTAATCATTGCTTTTTAAATATTCTTGAACTTTGCGATTATAAACAGGCCGCAAAGGTAAGGTTTGTCTATTTAAAATCTCAATACTATTTAAATATTCCTGTAGTCGAAGTGGTATTGGATTAGCAGTGTTTCTAAAATCCTTTTTATTGGTTTCGGATTGGCGCTTCTTCTCTTCGCCTTGTTGTTGAATTGCTTTTTGAAGCTTAAGCATTTCATACTTTAAATTCAATGCGCGTTGGAGCACTTCATTGTCAAAACCCTTGTTTATTAATTGCTTTTCTATTGTTTTCATTTGGTTCAAAGCGTTTTGTCCTTGTCCGCCTAAACCTTGTTTATTAAGCTCTTTTTCAAGCGCTTCCCGAAGCTGTTGCTGCTCCTTGTAAATATCCATTATTGCTCTAGCATTGCCTTCACCCTCTTGACCATCTTCACCCTCATTGTTTCCGGATCCTGACCCACCTTTTTTACCTGCTTGGCCTTGATTACCTTGGCCGTTATTTGAATTAGGATTGTTTCCGGATTGACCCTGACCTTCTTTTCCTCCGGGCTTTTGGCCTTTATTACCTTCCTTTCCTTCACCTGGTTGTTGACCCTTCTTCATGCCCTTTTTCATTTTTTCAGCCAATCCCTCTTGCTTTTGAATAATGTCGGGTAATTGCATGCCCTGGCCTTGACCGGGTTTTGGTTTACCTTTTCCAGCACCTGCCATAGACATAGACATTTGCATACCGTTTAAAATACTAGCCAATAAATCTGCTAACTTATTAGCTGAAGAGACCGCAAATTGTTGGTGGGATGTTCCTTTAGACACATTTGCATCGGCTAAATTATCTATTGCTTTGTCTATATTATATTGAGCGTTACCCACTTCTTTTGTAATGTCCTCAGCAATTTTAGGATTTCGTAATGACATCGCAAAAAGACTATCATCAACGTGTTTAAATTGTAATTTTAAATCCTGTTGCGCTTTTAAATATTTATTAAATGATGGAGCGCCTCGTTTCATGCCTTTGAAATTCTTCAAGACCTCTTCTTGAGAAAATGAATAGGCAACTAAATTATCTATAATCTGCCGCAACATTTCAATATCTTCATCCATCTGCTCCATTTCACCAGCTTCCATAGAAGCGCCCATATCTAAACTCATTTGTTTCATTTTCTGAGCAGCGCTTTTCTGCTTGGGTTTTGCACCCGACTTCGAATTTTTCTCTAATTGATCTTTGGCTTGCTGTAAATCTTTTTCGATATTCTTCTCCGTAGACTCTGTATTTGGTAGTTCTAAGGGAGATTTTAATTCATTGTTCTCTTTTTGAAGTTCATCCATTTCTTTTTGAATGGCATCAAATTCTTTGTTAACTTCTTCTTGCTTATTGGCAGAATTTTCTTTGTCATTTTCTGCTAATTTATCTTGCTTTTCTGAAAGTTTATCTAATTTATCGGCAAGTTGTTCCGCCTTTTTTTCAACATAATATTTCTTTGTTAACTCAACTAATTGTTGTAAATTTTTGGTTTGATTTTTAGACTGTTGTTTCAATTGATCCATCTTTTCAAACAATGCTTCTTTTTGAATTTTTTCGTTCAATTTTTGAAGTTCTTCTAATAACTTTTTATTCTTTTCAAAATCTTTATCAAGCTTTTCTAATCGTTCTTTCAACAATTCTTTGGTTTCATCCTTTTTGTCAGATTTCATTTTATCCAAATTGTCTTTCATTTTCTCTGAAAATTCTTTCATCATCGCGTCTTGGTTCTTTTGACGCTGAATAAAATCATTTACTTTTTGTTGTTCTTTAAATTCTAATTGCTCTTTTTCTTTACTCATTTTTTGCAATTTGTCCATTTCGTTAAACTGCTTTTCTTGAGTTTTAAGCGACTTTTCTAAAGAATTAATGTTTTGGTTTTGTTGTTGTAATAACTGGTCTTCTTTTTCGCTTTCCGTACTTTCACGGTGTGAAAAAACCATTGATTTTGTCGACTTATAGTGGTGCAATACATCATTATCAAAAACTTCAAAATAATATTCATAAGGAATTCCCGCTTGAATAGGTAAATCACCTGGGAAAGCATAAATAAAACGATCGTATACATCACGCTTTACTGGGATTAATCCGCGTTTTGCTTCCTGTGAATTATTTTTGGGATAATAGACTACTTGTAATTTGGACAAACCATGGTCGTCCCCTACTTGACCTAATAAATAACCTTTATCCACTTTCAAACTATCAGGCGCATTACCCACAGAAATCGTTGGATATTGATCTGTGATAACCGCAATGTGATAATTTAATTTTTCGTAATTCTTGATTTTTTCGTTGGAAGTACGTATTTGATAATCGGTGTTTTGACTTATACTTTTAGCGAGTATAAATGTATTTTCTGACTTGGCAAAAGGCGTAAATTGAGTTCCGCTAGTCCACAAAACTTTTTGAGTAGCTAACGTTTGCATGCGCCAGGTAATTTTAGTGCCTTCGGGTACAATTGCGTTCCCGGTTCCTTTAACAATTTCAGTCTTTTTATTTAAATATGAAGGAAAACGCATAACCATTTCAAAATTAGCAATAGAGGGTACAGTAACTACTTCTAAGGTGTAATCGCCGGAGGTAACTGCGTTGGCTTCTAAATGAAAATCAAGATTCATTTTAGGTTTTGGAATTACAAACTGAAAAGAGCCAGGGCCGGTTGACTCCATATAATAACTCTCGTCGCCCATAAATATCATAACGTTTTCTGGAACAACTTTTCCCTGGGTTTTCACCTGTAGTAAAAAATCTTTGTTTTGCTCAGTTTGTAGATTCGAATTAGTAATTACAAAACCAAATGGCGCGGGGGGTGTAAATTGCTCACGGTAATTCATTACCCGATTAAAACTTTGGGAGAGTACCTCACTTTTCCCGCTCAACATAAAAAACAATAGGAGAAGAACAGGAATAACCGCTAAAGGAATATATTTTTTATTCGCATAAAAATTAATTGCTTTTGTAAAAGGAATCGGTTGAAGATTTGCGGCCTTTTGTTGTATAGAGGCTACTAAAAGTTCCGATTTGGAAGCGTCTCGAGATAATTGCAAAAAATTAGTAAGCTTATCTCCTACTTCATTAAAATGACTTCCGATAATTTGAGACGCTTGGTTGTAATCAATTCCTTTTTGAAGTTTAAATAATTTAAACAACGGAAAAAAGATGTAACGCATCAATAAAAACAGTTCGACACCTACAAACAAAATAAACAGAAGCGTCCGAGCTGTCGGTTTTAACCAAAGAAAATACTCTATGAATAGCGTAAATAAGAAATATAAAAGACCAAGACCCGTAAAAAAAAGGGATCCACGCAACAGCTCGTTGGTGTAAAACTTCTTAATAAAGTCTTCTAATTTCTGATAAATAACTCCGGATTGATCCGTCATGGTAAATAAATTGTTTATAACCGCTAAAATTACAAAAATTACAAAACATCAAAAGTTAAATAATTGCCAAGTCGCGATTTAAAAAACAAAACTATCTTTGTGAAAATTTTTATTTATGTCACGACCTGTTCGCGTGCGTTTTGCTCCGAGTCCGACTGGACCGCTTCACATTGGTGGTGTGCGCACCGCTTTATTTAATTATTTGTTTGCAAAAAAACACAAAGGTACCTTCTACTTACGAATAGAAGATACCGATCAAAATCGATTTGTTGCAGGTGCAGAATCGTATATTTTTGAAGCTTTAGAATGGTTAGGAATAGCTCCCGATGAAACGGTAGGTAAAAATGAAAAATTTGGTCCCTACCGACAAAGTGAGCGAAAATCATTATACAAGCAATATGCCGATCAATTGATTCAATCGGGTTGGGCTTATTATGCGTTTGATACTGCTGAAGCTTTAGATAATCACCGAAAAGAACACGAAAATCTAGGGAAGACCTTTATTTATAATTGGCATAACCGAGAAAAATTAGACACCTCTTTAGTACTAACTGTTGAAGAAACTGAAAATCGAATTGCATCTGGGGAGGCTTATGTTATTCGATTTAAAACTCCGGTGAATCAAATTTTGGAATTACACGATAGTATTCGGGGTGATTTGAAATTTGATACGAATTTATTAGACGATAAAGTGTTATTCAAAAGCGATGGGATGCCAACTTACCATTTAGCAAATATTGTAGATGATCACTTGATGGAAACTTCGCATGTGATTCGTGGTGAGGAATGGTTACCTTCACTCCCATTACACCATTTATTATACCATGCTTTTGGCTGGGAAGCGCCCGAATTTGCCCATTTACCACTAATCTTAAAACCTATCGGTAATGGCAAATTATCAAAACGCGATGGCGACAAAATGGGTTTTCCAATATTTCCATTAAATTGGACCGATTCCGTTACGGGTGAAATTTCATCGGGTTATCGAGAAAAAGGATACTTTCCAGAGGCTGTGATTAATTTTTTAGCTTTATTGGGTTGGAATGACGGAAGTGAGCAAGAATTGTTTTCTTTAGAGGAATTGTGTCAAAAATTTGATTTAAATCGAGTGCATAAATCAGGGGCAAAATTTGATCCGGAAAAAAACAAATGGTTTAATCATCAATACTTACAACAGCAAAATGATGAAAATCTTGCGGCTCTATTTACTAAATCATTTGAGGAAAAAGGAATTCAAACCAATCTTGATTTGAAGCGCATTGTTGGGATGATTAAAGAACGAGCACATTTTGTTTCAGATTTTTGGGATTTAGCAGATTATTTCTTTATCGCTCCTGCTTTGTATGAGGAGAAAGCATTAAAAAATTGGAAAAACGACACTCCCGCTTTGTTAAGTCAAGCCTTTACAGTACTATCAAATGTGGAACCTTTTGAATCCCTTTTACTTGAAAATGAATTAAAAGCTTGGATGGTAGCTCATGAAATTGGAATGGGTAAAATAATGCAACCTTTACGTTTGAGTCTTGTGGGCGCATTAAAAGGACCTCATTTATTTGATATCATTGAACTATTAGGGAAAGAAGAAGTTGGAAAACGAATTACAAAAGCAATAGAAACAATAGAAATAAACCCTTAGTCAATTGGCCTTTTATAAATTAAAAACTACTTGACCATTTATTGTTCCTAAATTTCCTTTGAATCGTTCGTTATTATTATTTGTTGTTAACGTTGCATTTTTATTAAGTTCGTTGAACAAATTCGTAAAACCGTACTGGTAAAATAGCAATAATCGAACGGTTTTAGAGCCTGCTGATAGTCCAAAATGCATCGCTCCCCCTATTTTGGAAACATCTACGATGTCTTTTGCATAAATTCCGGTTGCTGTTTCAGAATTATATTTAATACGATTATTTTCATTGGCTCCGTTTACGGCTAATTTACCATTCACTTGTAAAACAGGACCAAAGTCTAATGAAACATGGTTTTGTACAAGATTATAACTTAACAACAAACGGATTTGAACACCTTGTAAACTAAATTCTGTTGCTCTTGTATTTAAGCCATCTTTACCCAGTGAAAACCGACTATTGAAAAACTGCATACCGTAAATCATACTCCAATTGTTATAATAATTTCCGCGCACTGATAGCCCACCTGCAAATCCATTTCCTGCTTTGGTATCAAAACTTGAGGTAAACATAGTACATTGTGAAATTCCACCAGAAATACCTATTCGATTACCATCACGGTATCCGTATTGTGCTGTGGAAAATACACTAAAGAGTACGGAAAATAATACAACTATAGTTCTCATTATAAAAATTTTGTAACAAACATACAGTATTGCCGTATAATAAATAACTAATTTTAAAAAAATAGTATGGATCCTATTCTCATTATTCTTTCTGTCTTCGGACTTTTTATTTTTTTGGCTGGTTTTTTTACGGTAAAACAGCAAACATCAGTTGTTGTTGAGCGTTTCGGTAAATTTCACAGTATTCGTAATTCGGGTCTTCAATTGAAAATACCCGTAATTGACCGGATTGCAGGTCGAGTGAATTTACGTATTCAACAATTGGATGTAATTATTGAAACACAAACCAAAGATAATGTGTTTGTGAAAATGAAGGTTTCTGTTCAATTTAAGGTAATTCAAGAGCATGTTTATGAAGCGTTTTATAAATTAGAATTTCCTCACGATCAAATAACTGCATATGTGTTTGATGTTGTTCGCGCCGAAGTACCTAAATTAATTTTAGATGATGTATTTGTAAGAAAAGACGATATCGCTATTGCGGTTAAACGCGAATTAAACGAAGCAATGATGGCATATGGTTATGATATTATTAATACATTGGTTACCGATATTGATCCGGATATTCAAGTAAAAAATGCAATGAATCGAATTAATGCGGCAGAACGGGAGAAAGTTGCTGCCGAATTTGAATCTGAAGCACAACGAATTCGTATTGTAGCAAAAGCAAAAGCAGAAGCAGAAAGCAAACGTTTACAAGGGCAAGGTATTGCAGATCAACGAAGAGAAATCGCTAAAGGTTTGGTTGAAAGTGTTGAAGTCTTAAACAATGTTGGAATCAATTCGCAAGAGGCATCTGCACTAATTGTTGTAACCCAACATTATGACACACTACAAGCTATTGGAGCAGACACCAACAGTAATTTGATTTTATTACCCAATTCTCCACAAGCATCTACAGATATGTTAAATAACATGGTAGCAAGCTTTGCAGCAAGTAATCAAATTGGGGAGCAAATAAAAAATCAAAAGAAGAAAGTGAAAGGGTCGGAAAATAAATCTTCTTTAGATTACAATCCGAGTGACACCTCTGAATCAAAATAATATTAGAATAAGAAAAGAGGTATTCCCTCTTTTTTTTTATTTTATAGCAACCATTAAAAGTAAAAAATCCAAATAAAGCGATTTGCTGAGGTTTCTATGGTAAAACTATACACTTAGGTTGCTTGTCTTTAAAAACGCTGGAAAAAGGATTTATTTAGGTTGTTTTTAATAGTTAATAATGATATTTTCTATAAATTGTATAAGAAAATCTAATACCCAAAAAAACCCACTTGAATGGAGGGCTTTCTTAAGTAAATTATTCTTTATGTTCAATTTTTGCCCAGGTGTCTCGAAGACCGACAGTTTTATTAAAAATTAATTTTTCAGAAGAGGAATCAGAATCTACACAGTAATACCCTAACCGTTGAAATTGATATTGAGTACCCACTTTAGCCGATTTTAAACTCGGTTCCATATAGCCGGTTATTACTTGTAATGAATGAGGATTGATATAGGTTTTAAAATCGATTTCTTTATCGCCATCAGGATTTTCATGCGTAAATAAACGATCATAAATCCTTACTTCGGCTTGAATTGCATGTTGAATCGATACCCAGTGAATCGTACCTTTAACCTTACGCATACTAGCTTCAGAACCGCTTCCTGATTTACTATCGGCATCATACGTACAATGGATTTCTAGAATATTCCCATCGGAATCTTTTACTACATGCTCACCTTTAATAATATAGGCATTTTTTAATCGAACTTCAGTACCTAAGGTTAAGCGGAAAAACTTTTTATCAGCATCTTCTTTAAAATCCTCTCGTTCTATATATAATGTTCTAGTAAAAGGTACTTTACGGTAGGTCATTGCTTCTGCCTCCGGATTGTTTTCGGCATCCAACCACTCTTCTTGGTCTTCTGGATAGTTGGTTATAAACAATTTAACTGGATTTAAAACCGCCATCACTCGATCAGCTGACTTATTTAATTCTTCACGAACACAAAATTCTAATAATGAAACATCGATTAAATTGGTTCGTTTAGCAATGCCAATAGTTTTTGCAAAATTACGAATCGCCATAGGTGGATATCCTCTTCGACGCATTCCAGAGATAGTACTCATGCGAGGATCATCCCAACCCGAAACATATTTTTCTTCAACCAATTGCAATAATTTACGTTTAGAAACTACCGTATGCGATAAATTTCTACGAGCAAACTCGCGCTGTTTTGGACGCACTAAGGAGTTGTCATAAATTTGATCCAAAAACCAGTCATACAACTCGCGATGGGGTAAAAATTCAAGCGTACAAAGAGAGTGAGAAATTTGTTCTAAATAATCACTTTCTCCGTGTGCCCAATCATACATAGGATAAATACACCAATCATTTCCTGTTCGATGGTGATGTTCATGCATAATCCTATAAATAATAGGGTCACGCATTAACATGTTGGACGAATTCATATCAATTTTTGCACGTAAAACATGTGTTCCTTTTGGAAATTCACCCTTTTTCATTCGGGTAAATAAATCTAAATTTTCCTCGATAGATCGATTGCGAAAAGGAGAATCGGTACCCGGTTGTGTAGGTGTCCCCTTTTGTTTAGCCATTTCTTCAGAAGTTTGACTATCAACATAGGCTTTCCCTTTTTGAATCAATGCAACAGCCCACTCATAAAGTTGCTGGAAATAATCAGAAGCATAACATTCCCGATCCCATTGAAAGCCCAACCATTCTACATCATGTTTTATCGCATCAACATATTCTTGCTCTTCCTTTGAGGGATTTGTATCATCAAAACGTAAATTTACAGGTGCGTTATAATCTAAACCCAATCCAAAATTTAAGCAGATTGCACTCGCATGACCCACATGTAAATAACCATTAGGTTCGGGTGGAAAACGAAATCGAAGCTTATCTTTTGATAATCCACTTGCTAAATCTTCTTCGATGATTTGTTCGATAAAATTGAGTGATTTTTCCTCGGTTGACATAGAAATTTCTTAATTTTAGCAAAGATATAAAAAGGTTTTGGTTTTAAGTTTATGGAAGTAACCTGAAACCCGAAACTTAAAGCAATTTGTAATGGGAACCATCAAATTAAACAATATCCGTACCTATTCATATCACGGTTGTTTATCTGAAGAGGCAAAGATTGGTAGTGATTACCGTGTAGATTTAGAAGTTAAGACTGGCTTACGTAAATCGGCTGAATCTGATGAATTGGCGGATACAGTTGATTATGTTTTATTAAATCGAATAGTGGTAGAAGAAATGGCAGTTCGTTCAAAATTACTTGAACATGTGGCCCATCGAATCATTCAACGAATTTTTAGTGAAATACCAGCTGTTTCGCGTATTTTATTAGCAGTTGCTAAACTAAATCCACCCATTGGTGGTGATGTAGAAGCAGTAACGATTGAAATGGAAGAATACCGAAACTAAATTCAATTCATTACGATAGGTATTTTAAGTGAATTGAAGCTTGCGATTTGTTTTTTGTTTTTTTTTTATCTTATATTTGCTCACCAGAAAAAAGGCGTCGTGGCCGAGCGGCTAGGCATCGGTCTGCAAAACCGCGTACCCCGGTTCGAATCCGGGCGATGCCTCTGCAAAACCTCTCAGAAACGGGAGGTTTTTTTTATTGATAAATTGTAAACTGGTTCCGAAAATTTAAAATAATATTATTTAGAATTTAAAGTACTTTCATGGGGTTTTCGGATTCCTAAACGCTGCTCAATCATTTTTTTTTCTTTTGGAAAAAATCCTTGCATGATTAAAAAACTACCGAAAATCATTAAAATAACACTTATGACACGCTTAATTTTATAGATGTTCTTCGGTGTTAATCGGGATTTTAATTGTTTAGCTACTAAAATTTTTAATACATCTACCGCAAAATAGCTAATGATAATCGAAGTAATAAATATAAAAATTCGGTTAGTATCCATATTTAATTTAGGGCCAAATACAATAATTATACCCATCCAAAAAGCCAAGACACCAATATTGATGAAATTTAAAAAAAAGCCTTTAAAAAATAATCCTAAATAATTGTTTTTCTGAATATTATCCTCTTCAACAAGTTCAACTTCTTGTTGTTTTTGGAAGCTTTTTTTCTCATTAATAAAAGATACAATACCATAAACCAACATTAGAATTCCACCAAAAACAAACAATGCTGGATCATCTTTTAATCTTTCTAGTATTTGATTTGTACTAAAATATGCAATTAGAATAAAAATAAAATCGCTAAACACTACTCCGGTATCAAATACCATAGCTGCACGAAAACCTTTGGTTATACTGGTTTCTAAAAGAACAAAAAATACAGGGCCAATAGTAAAAGCTAATAAAAATCCCCATGGAATCGCAGCAAGTATATCGTTTAGCATGAATTATAACTGATTTAAATTATAAAAGAATAATATTTATGTTCCTATAAAATTCAAAAATTAGCTTAACTTCTTTAGTAAAGGTTTTTTATTTTATTTGTCGGATAGTGCCTCCAGCTATTATTTTTTCATTAATCTGTTTTGGATTTCCATAAATTAAAATGGTTCCCCCTGCTCTAATTTTTGCATCAACTAATTCTGAAGCATAAATCAAGGCATCACCTCCCGCATTTCCGGTTATCATTGTTTGTTCAGTGAGCAATCGATCTGCTTGATAAATTCCACCTGAATTAAAAATTACATCCTGATTTTTAGCTTTACCCGTAACCATTACAACAGATCCATTAGCTGTTCGGGCTTTTAATAAATAAACCTCAAGATTCATTCTAATTTTAGAACCTTCTTTTGCAATTATTTCAAAGGAAGTAGATTTTACAACTGAATCACAACCTAAATAAGAACCTTCATTTGTTTCTACAGCTTCAAGACGCGTAAAATAAACGGTAGCAGAAACAGCATCGCCTGATAATAATTGTGTAATTGGCATCCGAAGTTTTAATTCATTATTTTTTAAAATAACTTCAACAGATTCGGCGCCGCTTCCTGTAAGTATTACTTTATTTTCACTTGCAGGAATTAACAATACATCAATTTTATCAAAAGCAGTAACCTTGGTAAAATCACCAACTCTCCTTTCAATTTGAGCTATTGCAACAGTACTAATTAAAAAAACGATTAGAACAACTTTTTTCATTTTATAAAAGGGAATTTAATTATTCATTTTTCCGTAAATAGGTAAAATCGAGTTGTTTTTTAACTAAATCTGCATTTTTCACCTTAACATAAACCTCGTCACCTAATTGTAATAAACCTTTATACATTTCACCAATATACGCATATTGTTTTTCATCAAAAACATAATAATCTTCTTTGATATCACGTATACGAACCATTCCTTCACATTTATTTGCAATAATTTCAACATAAATTCCCCATTCAGTAACCCCGGATATTACGCCTAAAAATTCTTCATCCATATGATCTTTCATGTATTTAACCTGCATATATTTTACAGAATCACGTTCGGCATTGGCAGCTAAAATTTCTCGATCAGTAGAATGCTCACATTTTTCTTCAAATTCCTCTTCATTTACACTTTTTCCTCCATCTAAATAATGTTGCAATAAACGGTGCGCCATTACATCGGGATAACGCCGAATAGGTGAAGTAAAATGACTGTAGTAATCGAAAGCTAAACCATAATGGCCAATATTTTCAGTAGAATAACGCGCTTTACTCATGGCACGAATAGCTAAAGTATCCACTAAATTTTGTTCTTTTCGACCCTGAACCTCAACCAATAGGTCATTCAAAGATTTTGAAATGGTATGTTTGGTTTTAAAATTAATCGAATAGCCAAATTTTGATATAATCGACTGTAAACCAATTAATTTATCT
Source organism: Flavobacterium sp. (assembly GCF_027484945.1). Classification (GTDB taxonomy): domain Bacteria; phylum Bacteroidota; class Bacteroidia; order Flavobacteriales; family Flavobacteriaceae; genus Flavobacterium. Next base: position 57,569 of record NZ_JAIXRZ010000016.1, on the reverse strand, counting down.
TCATTTGGTTCATCGTGAATTCGATAAATAAAGGTTTTCTTTTGTTTACCTATAAATTCAGCAACTTTTCGATTGGCTAATAACATGAATTCTTCAATTAAAAAATTAGCTTCTTTCGCCTGTTTAAAATAAACACCTATCGGTTCGTCGTTTTCATTTAAATTAAATTTTACTTCAACTTTATCAAAAGAAATCGCTCCAGCTGCCATTCGTTTTTGACGCATAATTTTAGCCAAAGCATCCAATTTTAATACAGCTTCTACAATAGGATTTGGAACGGAATAATCCGAACCAGTTAAAGCTATTTTTGCTGGAATTAAATCGGATTTTGTTTCAATTATATATTGCGCTTCTTCATAAGAAAAACGCTGATCTGAATATATAACAGTTCGTCCAAACCATTGCTGTACTAGTTCAGCTTTATCATTTAGTTCAAAAACCGCTGAAAACGTATATTTCTCTTCATGTGGACGAAGTGAACAAGCAAAATTAGAGAGTACTTCAGGTAGCATGGGTACTACACGATCAACTAAGTATACTGAAGTAGCCCGTTTAAATGCTTCATCATCTAAAATAGTTCCTTCTTTTACATAATGCGATACATCTGCAATATGAATCCCTATTTCATAATTTCCATTGGGTAAAACTTGAAACGATAAAGCATCATCAAAGTCTTTTGCATCTTTAGGATCGATAGTAAAGGTTAAAATATCTCGCATATCCCTCCGCTTAGCAATTTCATTTGCAGTAATTGAAGTATCTATTTTATTTGCAAATGCTTCTACTTCAATTGGAAAATCGTAAGGAAGTCCGTATTCAGCTAAAATTGCATGAATTTCTGTATCGTGTTCACCGGGTTTACCAAGGACTTTAACTACCGTTCCTAGAGGAGAATCTGCTTTCTTTGGCCAATCTTCCAATCGAACTAATACCACATCACCGTGTTGGGCATCATTCAATTTATTTTTTGGTATAAAAATATCGGTATACATTTTTGCATTAGCCGTAGTAACAAAACCAAAATTCTTTTGGATATCAATAACCCCAACAAATTCAACTTTCGAACGTTCAAGAATTTCAACTACTTCTGCTTCTGTTTTTCGGGAAGAGCGTTTATTATAAATATAAACTTTAACCCGATCACCATGTAAAGCATGGTTCAAATTCATAAAAGGAATAAAAACATCGTCATCCAACGCATCACAAACAAAATAACCGGTCTTACGTGAAGTCATATCGATAATTCCTTCATAATATTCTTGATTATTACTTTCAACTAAATATTTACCAGGGGCAACTTCAGTAATTAACTTTTGAGATGCTAAAATTTTTAGGTCTTTAATTATTTCATTACGACTTTTAGTATCATCACATTCTAAAATAGCGGCTATTTGCTTGTAATTAAATGGTTTATTGGGATTATTAGCGATTATTTTAAATATTTTTTCAGAAAAATTATGTTTTTTTTTCCCGAGCTTTTTTGGTTTTTTAGGCATACTTCATTTTCTTTTACGGTTGAAAATTACAAAATACTATTCAGTTCCTTAGCTATATTCTTAAGTTTTAATAGGAAAATAACATTTACTTTTTTTATTTTCATTTACCTTTAAAAAAAATAGGTTACTTATGAATGCTATGATTACTGTTGCAATTTTTCAACTCCCTCAAGAACTGTATATTTTAAAAACAGTATTGGAACGTGAATCTATTCCTTATTATTTTGAAAATGAAACAATCGTTTCTATTGATCCTTTTGCAAGTATTGCTTTAGGCGGTATTAAACTCAAAGTACATCCAGAAAATAAAGAACGAACCCTACAATTACTAGAAGATCTAAACAATCCCTTATCAATCGTATAAAAATTATTTAAAATTGGAATGTTTTCAACACGATTTAAAAACAACATTTATAAATATTAATTTTTAAAATTTTATGATGATTATAATAGGGTGTTAATAATGATGAAAACTTTTATGGTTGCTCTTTTATTTAAAACTTTTATCTAATTATACATTGATATTAACACTTTTTCACGAAGCTAAATCTTTAAAAATAAACTAATTTTCTGAATTTATTAACAGTTGTCAACAAAAAAAAACATCCTAGATTTTTGAAAACTTTTTAGGTTAATTTCTGTTGAAAAGTTACTTTTTTGTGTCAATAATTTTACAAAAAAATCCAATAACTTTATTTGGTTTTCAGCGTTTAATTTTACCTTATAAAAATTTGTTATCGTCTTAAAGAAAGTTCTAATTTTCTATTCAAATTTATTAACATCCAATGTTAATTTAAAGTTACCTGAAAATCAGTACATTGTAAATTACTATTAACAAGATATTTTTTATTTTTATTATAATATTGATTTTCAATATATTACATAAATTTAGTACTGTTTTTTTATTTACCTTAAATAAAATAATCCCTTCTTTAATTTTTATAATAATACTATATAACAATGTTGCTTTCAAAAGATTTTATTAAGGATTGTAGGTGTCCAAAATCTTAATTCGCTAACTTTGTACAAACAACCTATACAACCGCATGAAAATTTCAATTGGCAATGACCACGCCGGACCCGATTATAAAAAAGCACTCGTTGAATTTTTATCAGCTCAAGGACACGAAGTTATCAATTATGGCACCGATACTTTTGACAGTGTAGACTATCCTGATTTTGGACATCCTGTTGCGATGGATGTTGCCCGTGGAAACGTTGATTTTGGAATCGTAATTTGTGGTTCTGGAAATGGAATTAATATGACTGTGAATAAGCATGAAGGAGTTCGCGCCGCTTTATGTTGGACAAAAGAAATAGCCGCTCTTGCCCGCCAACATAACAATGCAAACATTATTAGTATTCCTGCTCGATTTACAGCAATTCCTCAAGCATTGGAAATGGTAGATACCTTTTTAAAAACCTCTTTTGAGGGCGGACGTCATCAAGCCCGTGTACAAAAAATAACGTGTTAATAAAATGCTTAACCAACTCCAATCGGTTTCCAAAGTTATACGCGCAGCGCGATTTATTGCGCTAATTACATTTGTTTTTGGCTCAATTTTGATGTTGTGGTATTATCTAAATCCCATTGGCGGTGTAATCTATTTATCGTTATTTTACATTATTTCAATGTTTTTTTTAAATACTTATTTTGCGGTACGGTTACTTCAAATTTTCACCACACAAAATGGATTTAAAGCAAAAATTCTTCAAACATGGGGAATAATGTTGTTAAACATTCCTGTGGGTTACCTTTATGTTCACTGGGGGTTGGAAATTTACCAAAACGCGACGCCAGTTTATTAATTGACAATTCAATTTTTAAACTTTGTGGATGCTCGAGCTAGGTTTATAGCAACTTGCTTTTTTGTTCTAAATAGAATCAACGCCAATAATTTCGCTATCGCTTACACCAATTATTGTTCGTAAAAACTTCCAACTATAATCAGAACATTCTTTTTCACGTTTTGTTTTTTACCCGTACATTTAACTTTTTAGAATTTCTTGTAACAATGACATCTATTCAGTTTATTCAAAATCAATTACAACTTCCTGTTTCAGGAATCAAAGGTATTGAAGCCACACTCCAACTCCTTTCCGAAGATTGTACCATTCCTTTTATTGCCCGTTATCGTAAGGATAAAACGGGTAATTTGGATGAAGTGGCCATTGAAGCTATCGCCAAACTCAATAAACAGTATAACGAAATTTTGAAACGCAAGGAAAGTGTTTTGAACTCGATTGAAGAACAAGGACAATTGAGTCCGGACCTGAAAGCCAAAATAGAGAACAGTTTCGACCTCCAGGAAATCGAAGATTTGTATTTACCTTATAAAAAGAGAAAGAAAACCAAAGCCGATGTAGCACGCGAAAATGGGCTTGAGCCTTTAGCAAAAATTATTATGTCCCAAAATACTGAAGATGTAGAGTATTTAGCATCGAAGTATTTAACCGCTATTGTAACCAACGAAGATGAGGCGTTACAAGGTGCCCGCGATATTATTGCTGAGTGGGTTAATGAAAATTTGTATGTCCGTAAAAATCTTCGTCGAATGTTTCAACGTTCAGGAATCATTACAACCAAAGTGGCAAAGGGAGAAGAAGCCGAAGAAAATGCCCAGAAATATGTCCAATATTTTGATTGGTCTGAACCGATTTCAAAAGCACCTTCCCATCGTTTATTGGCTATGCTGCGTGCAGAAGCTGAGGGTTGCCTTAAATTATCGCTTTCAATTGAAAAAGCTGAGGCTATTGATTTTATTCAACAAGCTATTATCAAACGTAATAATGAAACAAGAATCCAACTAGAATTAGCAATAAAAGACAGCTACAAACGATTACTTGAGCCAGCTATTTCCAACGAAACCCTTCAAGAAGCCAAATTAAAAGCGGATACTAAAGCGATTGCAGTTTTCTCTGAAAATTTACGCCAATTATTGTTGGCGCCGCCCCTTGGTGAAAAACGTGTGTTGGCAATTGATCCGGGTTACCGAACCGGTTGTAAAGTTGTGTGTCTTGATGAACAAGGCGATTTGTTATACAATGAAACCATTTATCCACACGCGCCCCAAAATGAAACGACAATGGCCATGAAAAAAATTAAATCGATGGTCAATGCTTATCAAATAGAAGCCATTTCTATCGGGAACGGAACTGCAAGTCGCGAAACGGAGTTTTTTATAAAAAAAATCGCCTTTGACAAACCTATTCAAGTATTTGTGGTTTCTGAAGCAGGCGCGTCGGTTTATTCGGCCAGTAAAATTGCGCGTGAAGAGTTTCCAAATTATGATGTTACCGTTCGCGGTTCAGTTTCAATTGGCCGACGCTTGTGTGATCCCTTGGCAGAGTTGGTAAAAATTGATCCAAAATCGATAGGCGTAGGGCAGTACCAACACGATGTTGACCAAACCAAACTAAAAGAAGAGCTAGACAATACGGTAATTCGTTGTGTGAATGCGGTTGGAATAAATATTAATACCGCAAGTAAATCCTTACTGAGTTATGTGAGTGGAATAGGGGAGAAAATAGCTGAAAATATCGTCAAATTTCGTACGGAAAACGGTCCGTTTGAAGATCGGAATCAGTTAAAGAAAGTTCCGCGTTTAGGGGATAAAGCATTTCAACAAGCTGCGGCTTTTGTTCGAATTAAAGACGGTAAAAATCCTCTAGACAATTCGGCCGTCCATCCAGAATCGTATCAAGTAGTCACGCAAATGGCTAAAGATTTAGGCATCAATATTTCTGAATTAATTGCGAATAAATCAAAAATAGCCCAGCTTAAACCCGAAAATTATATTAATGAAACGACAGGGGTTTTAGGGATTAAGGATATCATTAAAGAATTGGAAAAACCCGGTTTAGATCCTCGTAAAGCTGTCAAAGTTTTTGAATTTGATCCCAATGTAAAAACAATTCAAAATTTACGGTCTGGAATGATTTTACCTGGAATTGTTAACAATATTACTGCTTTTGGGTGTTTTGTAGATATCGGAATTAAAGAAAGTGGCTTGGTTCATATTTCGCAACTCAAAGAAGGTTATGTTGCCGATGTGAATGAAGTGGTAAAGATGCACCAACACGTTCAAGTTAAAGTAGTTGAGGTTGATGAAGCAAGAAAACGCATTCAGTTAACAATGCTATTGTAAATTTTTTACAAAGGTAGAATAACGGAATAATCATTTAAAGCTGCAGCTGCTAGTAAAAAAGGTTTCTTTTGGTAAGGTTACCACAGCATAAAAAAATCACCACAAATTGCGGTGATTGTTATATTTTGTAATAGCGGAATTTGGAAACGAAACAAGATAAAAGCTCTTACTATCTTTAATCGTTTCGTTAAGGAGAACAATAAAGCGTTAGTGTAGAGCGAAATTTTATTTTATTTCCTCTTTGGACTCTTCTTTAGCTTTTTCTTCTCCTTTGGCGGCGTCTTTAAATTCTTTTACACCCGCGCCCAAACCTTTCATTAATTCCGGAATTTTTTTACCTCCAAATAAAAGTAAAACAACGATTAAAATGATGATCCATTCGGTTGGTCCCATTCTTCCCATAGTATAGAAATTTTATGCTTTCGCAGTTTTTAATTAAATTATTAAGACAAAGGTAAATAAAAAAAGTATCGGGATGAGAATTATCGCTAAGATTTCACGTTAAAGTTCGTTAATTATCCACTCTTTACTCCCACTACATTTGTTATATTTGTGAAATGATATTTGGTTTATGGTGCCCAAAAAATTGAAAAAAAAGGAACGTCTCAAAAAACACTTGTTTACCAAAAACAGGTTGGTTATTTTAAATGATGAAACTTTCGAAGAACTTTTTTCATTACGCCTCACATTGATGAATGTATTTGTTGTTGTGGGTGTAGGGGCTATTGTTATTATTTTCATCACAACATTTATCATTGCTTTTACTCCTCTTCGCGAATATATTCCGGGCTATCCATCAACGGAATTAAAACGCAATGCAACAGAATTGGCTTTAAAGTCGGATTCATTAGAATTTGCTATCAAGAAAAACGAAGCCTATCTACAATCGATTCAAAAGGTTTTAAATGGAAATTTAGCGTATGCAAAAGTTAACAAAGACTCTATTTTGGCTATTGATGTAGATACCTTACCCGACCTACAATTGACCCCTAGTGAAAAAGAACTAGAATTACGAAAAGAAGTACAAGCGGAAGAAAACACCACTAAAAAAAAAGCTCCCAAAAAAGGTACTAAATAATGGCATTAAAATCATTTGTAGCTAAACTTTTTGCTCAAAAAGTCTTTAATGACACTCAAAAATGGGCACAAAATCCGGTTGAAACCCAACAAAAAGTATTTCGTGAATTAATTGCGAATGCACAATCAACCGTTTTTGGGAAAGATCATCATTTTGAACAGATTCAAACCCATTCTGATTTTTCGAAACGGGTACCTATTCGGGATTACGAGCAATTAAAATCTTATATTCATCGTGTGGTGCATGGGGAAGAAAATATACTTTGGAAAGGAAAGCCCTTGTATTTTGCTAAAACTTCGGGTACGACTTCGGGAGCAAAATATATTCCATTAACCAAAGAATCTCTTCCGTTTCATATTCAAGCCGCACGAAACGCTATTCTAAATTATATTCACGAAACAGGAACTGCTGATTTTGTTTCTGGTAAAATGATTTTTTTACAAGGAAGTCCCATTTTGGAAGAAAAAAATGGAATTAAACTCGGAAGATTATCTGGTATTGTAGCACATTTTGTTCCGAAATATTTACAAAAAAACCGTATGCCGAGTTGGAAAACCAATTGTATTGAAGATTGGGAAACCAAAGTCAATGCCATTGTGGATGAAACCATCAATGAAAACATGACGGTTATTTCGGGAATTCCGTCTTGGGTGCAAATGTATTTTGAAAAATTAAAAGAAAGAGCAAATCAACCGGTTGGAAGCCTTTTTAAAAACTTCCAATTATTTATTTACGGCGGGGTTAATTACGAACCGTATCGAGCAAAATTTGAGAATTTAATTGGACGTAAAGTCGATTCTATTGAGTTGTTTCCGGCTTCGGAAGGTTTTTTTGCCTACCAAGATTCGCAAAAAGAAAAAGGAATGTTACTGCTCTTGAATTCAGGAATTTTCTATGAATTTATAAAAGCAACTGAATTTTTCAATGAAAACCCCAAACGTTATACTATAGGCGAAGTAGAATTAGGTGTCAATTATGTTTTAATTATTTCGACGAATGCCGGTCTTTGGGCTTATAATATTGGGGATACTTTAGAATTTACCTGTTTAAATCCTTACCGGGTAATTGTAACGGGCCGTATAAAACATTTTATTTCGGCTTTTGGCGAACATGTTATTGGTAAAGAAGTCGAATCCGCTTTAAAAGAAGCGATGGAAGGAACCAATATTCGCGTAAACGAATTTACAGTCGTACCCCAAATCACTCCAAACGAAGGTTTGCCGTATCACGAATGGTTTATTGAGTTTGATTCCGAAGTGTCGGAACAACCCGATAGTTTAGCAGATTTTGCGTTGAAAATCGATGCCGCTATGCGCAAACAAAACGTCTATTATGACGATTTAATTAGGGGTAATGTGTTGCGAACATTAGTCATTACCAAAGTTCCAAAAAATGGTTTTCAAGCCTATATGAAATCTATCGGAAAACTAGGGGGTCAAAATAAACTACCCCGATTAAGTAACGACAGAACAATAGCTCAGTTTTTTGAAATAAAAGAAGAAAGATGAAAGAAGAAAGACTGATTTGGATTTTTTTAATTGTTAGCCAATTTGCGTTTTCACAAATCAAAGGCGTCGTCAAAGACAGTATTTCAGGCGAACCCATTCCGTATGTTAATATCTGGGTCGAAGGCGAACAAATTGCAGGCACTACCGAGGCGAATGGGGTATTTAACCTTCCGTATACAGGAAAAGGTGCTTTTTTGGTGTTTACTTCGGTAGGTTATCAAAGAAAAAGAGTGCCTTTGGCATCAGCCGGTACTGTATTGATGCAACCCGAATCCTATATTTTACAAGAAGTTACGCTAGCGGGTCAAAAATTTACTAAAGAACTTGAAATTGGTATTCGAAAAAACACAACCTATCAAGCATTTGATAATGGTCCTAAAATTGAAACTAAGTTTTTCCCCTATTTTGACTCCTATAGAAAAACGAAATACATTAAAAAAGTTCGAATTCAAACCGATAGCCGAATCGACGGCGCCTTAATCAAACTGCATTTTTATGGAGTAGATGAAAACGGCTTTCCGGGCACTGAACTCCTAAAAAAAGAGCTAATCATTTTAGTTAAAAGTGGTGTAACCCATATGAAAATCGATATTTCTGATTATAATTTAGTAATGCCTAAGTCGGGTTTATTTGTGGGTTACGAGAAATTATTAATTGAACAAAATAAAGTAGAAAAAACAGTGACCGATCCAAATTCAGGGATTCAACGTACGCAACGAACCTATTATCCATTTATTCTTTATTGTTATGTAGAATCGGAGGCACAATTTGTTTATAGCGCTGGAAAATGGGTTAAAAAAACACCCACTGAAGCGGGGAGTACTCAACAAAAGTTCACAATTTTTGAACCCGCAATTAACTTGGTTTTATCGAACTAACACCAAAATCACTACCTTTGTGGGTTAGTAAAAAGAATTTAATGATTGAAATTAAAAATATTTCGCGCTCAAGAGCGCAAGAGTCCTCGGCGGCTATCGAGCGACTGTACATTACCATGCGCCACCTTTTCAACCGAGGTTTTTATAAACCAATGGGTGTTTCTGGTGATACATTACGAGAAGCTTTATTGCAGCTTCGTCCCGAAATTTATGGCAGTATTGCCGATGAAAAAGTAGAGCTAAATGGATTGTTATACGTTATTGAACGTTTACCAATAGGTATAGAAGAATGCCGATATATTAACCTAACTTCTGATGAGGGCTATTCAAAATCCCATTTTACGCCGATAATTCCTCCAAAACGCCGACGCAATTGTTATCGTATTGATGATGAACAAATGAATGTGGAAATTACACGCGGCCGTTCAGACATCTATGATATTTTAACCCACTTAACATTTATATTTATCGAATCCCATAAAATTAAGGATCGCGTCTTGCTGGATGATGTTGCTGTTGAGGTGACCCGCGATTGGGAAAAAATAGAAGAAGTGGTTTTGCAAGGCAAAAAATTAACTCAAAATGAAAAAGAGGTAGCAATTTCTCATGCTGCCAATGTTTTAGGGCGAAGTTTTTCAGAGGTGATGTCGATTTATGATGCCTTTGCTATACCCGAAAAACCCGATCGATTGATTCATGTAGTGTATTGGTTAGGTAAATTGGCAATAGAAGAAATTGTGCACAATAACAAACGTACTATTACTTTCAGCCCTATTTTACGCGAACGTTTGGGGCATCATATTCATGGAGAAATTTGGGCTAACACGATTAAACGAACTTTGGATGAAAACGGATTAATTTCGCGTCCAATTCATATTATAAGCGCTAATATGCATAGTGTGATGAACTCTATCTATGCGCAAGCTGCTTTAGGAACAAAGTACAAAGACCAATCGGATTATGCACTATATGAAGATTTAAGCGCAGCTGAAAATAAAGAATTACGCAAAAAGGTTGAAGCTTTTGCTCTAAAAAACGGAATGATTGCTTTACCGGATACTTCAGGAACAAATATCGATGTACAGTTATTTGATACGCAAAAAATTGACTGGAAAAAATCGAATTTTCCCAATACAAAAATTCAAGGAGAGTTTCCGGTAATAATTGTTATGGATTATGCTTTTGGCGAACAGGCTTTTGAAACCATAGACGAACTTTTAAAACCCTATAAGTCAAAGAAAGATAAGATTTTGTTGAATGTAGAATCCATTTCAATTATGGGTAAAGCCGGCATTCTTGAGGGCGGAAAAGGAGATATTATGATTCCTAATGCCCATATCAATGAAGGTACAGCAGATAACTACCCATTTGAAAATGAATTGACTAAAGAACTTTTTGAAGGACATGGCATACCGGTATATTCTGGTTCAATGATTACCGTATTGGGCACTTCATTGCAAAATAAAGATTTATTAAAATTTTTCCATGAATCGACATGGGGTGCAATTGGTTTGGAAATGGAGGGCGCATATTATCAAAAAGCGATTCAATCGGCGTCTCGAATTCGAAAAAGTATCAATCCCAATGTAAAAGTTCGTTATGCGTATTATGCTTCTGATAATCCTTTAGAGACAGGAAGCACTTTAGCTTCTGGTGGTTTGGGAACCACAGGGGTAAAGCCGACGTATTTGATTACCATTAAAATATTAGAACAACTCTTTAATCTATAATAGCATGAGTACAACACCACAACCCGTAGACGGAAACGAAATTGATTTGAGTCAAATTTCAAAGAAAATAGGCTCTTTCTTTGAACGCATTGTTCTTTCTGTTTTCCGAGCTTTATTTTTTATTCGTCGAAATATCATTGTGTTCTCGATATTAGGTATTCTAGGAGGAGGATTAGGATATTATATGGATTCAAAAATTAAAATGTATGATCATAAAATCATCGTGTGTCCAAACTATGCCTCTACCGATTATTTGTATTCAAAAATTGAATTACTTAATTCGAGAATAAATGAAGGAGACACCTTGTTTTTAAAAAATGTCGTTGGCGTTAAAAAACCAAAAACATTGACAGAAATTGAAATTTTACCGATTACCGATGTTTATAAATTCATTGAAAATAACACCCAAAATTTTGAATTATTGCGCTTATTTGCCGAAGACGGTGATTTAAAAAAAATCGTTAAGGAAAATATGACGAGTAAAAATTATCCTTTTCACCAAATTACGTTTACCACAAAAGGAGTAACCGATCGTGCGGCAACCATAGATCCGATTTTAACGTTTTTAAATGATTCCGATTATTTTAGAAAGATGCAAAAGGAATATTTGCACAACATTGACGTAAAAATGACAGAAAATGATTCCTTAATTCGTCAAATCAATAGTTTTTTAAATGGTGTATCCAGTTCGATTAATGGTTCTCAGAAAAGTGATAAATTGGTCTACTATAACGAAAACACGCAAATGAATGATGTTATTAAAACCAAAGAAACACTTATTCGAGAGCAAGGTAGTTTGCGTTTGGACTTGGTAAATTTAGATAAAATTGTTAAAGACAATTCTGTGGTTTCTAATATTAAAAACAAGGATGGTGTAAACGGGAAAATGAAATTTGCATTACCATTATTATTCTTTTTCCTTTTTGGTTTTGGTTCATTTATGATAAAGTTTTACAAACAACGAAAAGCAACAATTTAAAATGAAAGGCATTATTTTAGCGGGAGGTTCAGGAACCCGATTGCACCCTTTAACATTGGCTGTTTCTAAACAGTTGATGCCTATTTATGACAAACCCATGATTTATTACCCACTTTCTACTTTAATGTGGGCAGGAATTCGGGAGATATTAATCATTTCAACGCCACACGACTTACCCCTATTTCAACAATTACTGGGTGATGGTAAACGTTTAGGTTGTCGTTTTGAATATGCAGTACAGGAACACCCAAACGGTTTAGCAGAAGCATTTATTATTGGTCGTGATTTTGTAGGAGATGACAAGGTCGCCTTGATTTTGGGTGATAATATTTTTTACGGAACGGGTTTAGCCGAATTATTACAAGCAAATAATGATCCTGACGGGGGAATTATTTATGCCTATCATGTGCATGATCCAGAACGCTATGGAGTAGTTGATTTTGACCAAGAGGGCAATGTACTTTCGATTGAAGAAAAACCTACTGTACCAAAGTCCAATTATGCGGTACCTGGGATTTATTTTTATGATAATTCGGTAATAGAAATTGCAGCAAATATTCAGCCCAGCCCCAGAGGTGAATTGGAAATTACCGACGTAAACAAAGAATATTTAAAACGCGGAAAATTGAAGGTTAGCATCCTTGACCGCGGAACAGCTTGGTTAGATACGGGAACATTCCCATCATTAATGCAAGCAGGGCAATTTGTACAAGTGATTGAAGATCGGCAAGGACTGAAAATTGGGGCAATTGAAGAAGCTGCATACAAAATGGGCTTTATCTCTGCCGCTCAGTTGAATGAAATTGCTCAACCGTTACTTAAAAGTGGCTATGGAACCCATTTAATTTCGATATTATCCAAATAGCATGCAAATTATTGAAACTGGATTATCAGGTTGTGTACTTTTAGAACCAAAAGTAATTCGTGATGAACGCGGTTATTTTATGGAAAGTTTCAACGAAAAAACCTTTGAAATAATTACGGGTCAAGCGGTGCATTTTGTTCAAGATAATCAATCTTTTTCTTCTCAAGGAGTATTGCGCGGACTGCATTATCAATGTGGTGAACATGCTCAAGCGAAATTAGTGCGCGTCATTCAAGGAGAAGTTTTGGATGTTGCGGTAGACATTCGACCTGAATCAACCACCTATGGCAAACATGTTGCGGTACATTTGACTGCAGAGAATCAACGCCAATTGTTTGTCCCTCGTGGATTTGCACACGGGTTTTTGGTCTTGAGTGAAACAGCCACGTTTTTTTACAAATGTGATAATTTTTACAACAAAGAAAGTGAAGGCGGAATTGCGTTTAATGACTCTGAAATAGGGATTAATTGGGAGTTTCCTCTCGATTCGTTATTGATTTCTGAAAAAGACCAACACCTCCCTTTATTGAAAAACGCACGGCAAGTATGGTAGTTTTAGTCACCGGTTCTAACGGTCAACTCGGCCAATCCTTGCAATATATTGCCGTAAATTATCCCCAATTGCAATGGGTGTTTTATGATTCATCAACGTTGGACATAACCCAAATCGAGTCCGTTCAAAAGGCATTTCAACATTACCAACCGGATTATTGTATCAATACAGCAGCTTATACGGCCGTTGATAAATCGGAATCAGAACCGGATAAAGCTTTTTTAGTGAATGGTTTGGGTCCCGAAAACCTTGCAAAAACCTGTGCCAAGCAGGGAACCGTTTTAATTCACATTTCGACCGATTTTGTGTTTGATGGCACAAAAAAAAGCCCGTATCAAGAAGATGATTCAACACATCCTCTAGGCGTTTATGGAACAACAAAATGGCAGGGTGAACAAGCGGTAAAGCAATTTTGCAACAACTTTTATATCCTTCGTACTGCTTGGGTGTATTCTCAATTTGGAGCAAATTTTATGAAAACCATGTTGCGTTTAGCAGCTGAACGAAGTGAATTATCTATTGTTAGTGATCAAATAGGAACCCCAACCAATGCAGTTGATTTAGCCAAAGCAATTGTGTCGTGCATGCTTTATGACGCTACCACCGAAAATCCTTCCTATGGAATCTATCATTACAGCAATGAAGGACAATGTAGTTGGTATGATTTTGCCGTAGCTATTTTTAAATTAAAAGGTGTCAATATACCGGTACATTCCATTCCAACGACCCAATTTCCAACCCCTGCAAAACGTCCAGCCTATAGTGTTTTAGATAAATCGAAAATTAAAAAGGTGATGAAGCTAACCATCCCCGAATGGCAGGATAGTTTACGCGCGTTGCTCACATAGAAATTGAAGCAATCGGCAATCAAAATGAATAAATAGCAATTTATTTCTTGAAAGTATGGGTAAACCCTCTAGTGTTGCTCTTAACTCCCGTATATAATGACTGTTCAAGTTTTAGTTGCACATTCCGAAAACTTATAATAGGATTTTTAGTTACCTACAAGAGAAAAATTTTGGCACTCATTGAGTTTATTTAGTAAAGGAGTTTAAAAGCCTTTATATTTATTTTTAAAACAAATGGTTCTATCACAATTCAATAGATTAAAAAAATTAATAATTCGAAAAAAGATATAATTTTACCCAAATTTTAATTCTAATGAGAACGTTATTTTTACTATTCGCTTGCGCTGCATTATTTTATTCTTGTAAAAATGAAAACCAAGATGATCAAGTGGATCCCCAAAAAGAACAAAAAGAAATAAAAAACTATTTTTATGCTGATGTAGATGTTCAGGCCACTCAAAAAGATGATTTTGCATTGTATTACACCGAAGATAATTCCATAAATTTTACGGCAGAAAATGCTACATGGGCCGGCACAAAAGGGGAGAACACGAAAGAAACAATTTCATTTAAATTACGCGAAGATCGATTCCCAACCAATATCCGATTTGATTTCGGTATGAATAAAGCACAAGATACTGTAAAAGTATTTGGAATAAAAATCGGTTATGAAAATAGAGAAATTACGATTGCAGGAACCGAATTTTTCAAGTATTTTATCAATAATGAGAATGAATTTTCTGCAAGCATTGATTCAAAAATAGGCGCTTTGAAAATTGTAAAAAAAGGTGCTGAATATAAGACACCATATTTCTATCCTACGGATGAATTGAATAAAAAAATTAAAGAAATTACTATAGGAAAAAAATAAAAAATTCCGAATAAAACCATAAGCTTTATCTTATGGTTTTTTTATCCTTCGATTTTGAAAAAACAACTCCGACAACTTTCGATCTATGGTATTGGCCAATTATTCAATTTGGTCACACCTCTTCTGGTTGTGCCTTATTTGGTGCTTCAATGTGGTGTAGCCAATTATGGCAAAATTAGCATTGGAATGGCGATTGCTTTTTTCTTGATGGTATTTATTGACTATGGAACAGACATTTCTGCCGTTAAAGAAATGGCAGTTCATCGCGATCATCCCGAAAAACGAAATGCCATTTTTGCCACGACATTAGGAACTAAAGCAGTTCTTTTTGTTTTGACAACGCTTATTTTTATGGGTGTTGTTGTGCTATTTCCTTTTTTTAATCAGGAGCGCGCACTATTTTTTTTAGGAATACCGATTCTTTTAGGTCAATTGTTAAATCCAACGTGGTTGTTACAGGGTTTAGAAGACTTTACCCGAATTACTCTAATGACTATTGGTTCCAAATTAGTATACTTACTATTAATTTTTGGATGTATTCAATCGCCTTCGGATTATATTTATGTCAATTTATTTTGGGGAATAGCCAATATAATGGCTTATGGAATAATTCTAATTTATTGTTTTAAAAAGTATCATTTCTCTTGGGAAGATTTTCAAAAAAACAATATTAAAACCCTTTTGAAGAATAATTTTTCATTATTTACCTCACAGATTTTTGTGTCTTTGCAAATGTATTCTCCGATTGTATTATTAGGGTATTTCGGATCGAGTTTCTTGGCAGGACAGTTCCGAATTGTTGAGCAAATCATAGTTATTTTTAAAACTTACATTTTACTTTTTTTCAATTTTGTCTATCCAAGGGTCTGTTACCTAATTGAAACAAATACTCGAGAAGCTATGCGTTATTGGAAAAGTTTTAACGGCATGAATTTCTGCTTTATTGCGGGTTCAATGGCTTTCTTGTATTTATTTTCTGAATGGGTGGTTTCTTTTTTTACAAAATCATCTATTTACAAAACCGCCGACTTATTACAGTGGGGTATTTGGGTTCCGTTACTTATGGCGCTTTCTATTCCCTTAAAACAATTGTTGTTGGGGTATGGTATGCAGCGTGTTTATACCCGTACTACGATGATTTTAGTGGTTTTTAGCACGCTTCTTATCGCTATTAGTATCCCATTTTTCCAAATTCGCGGTGTTTTTTGGGTCTTAATCGCAACCGAAATGATGACCATAATACTTTTTTCTTGGTATTTAAAAGATCGACTTCAGATGAAATAAATCCGTAATTTGCTTAAAAAGTGTACCTTTGAAATGAACTAACCAGGCTTTCCCATCAGTAATGATTAAAACAATTTTTCAAAAATTATTGAATAAATCCGGTAAAGACTATCAAATTGACCCTCGAATACCTTCTGGGTTGTTTTATTGTACCCTCTACAAACGCTTTATTATGTTGGTTCGCGGTTTGCTTAAAACCAGGCGAAAAGTTTTTGTAGGTAACCATACGTCGTTTCTTAATGTTGGGAATATTCAATTTGGACAAAGTGTAACCATTGATCATCACTGTATTTTAGATGGTTATTCAAGCCACCCCATTGTTTTAGGAGATTGTGTAAAAATAGGGGCGTATTCAACTTTGAGTTCGACGAGTCATTTTTCCAAATTTGGTGTAGGATTAAAAATGGGAAATCATTCTGCTGTTGGAATGTTTACTGAATTTGGTGCCGCAGGAGGTATCGAAATCGGGGATCATGTAATCATGGGTTCTTATGTTAGCTTTCATTCGGAGAATCATAATTTTTCCGATCCGAATGTACCCATTCGATTACAAGGAGTAACTTCAAAAGGTATAAAAATCGGTAATAATGTATGGGTGGGTGCAAAAGTCACTTTTTTAGACGGTTGCCAAGTTGGCTCTAATTGCGTTATTGCTGCTGGAGCTGTTGTAAATGGCGTATATCCAGACAATTGTGTTATTGGGGGCGTGCCAGCCAAAGTAATCAAAAGGGTTTATGATGACGCCAAAGAATAAAATTAGTTCATTACATCAACTATTGTTTTCCCTTTGCGTGATTGTTCCGTATTTCAACAATTACGAAATTTCCTTTTTAATTTGGCTAGTCGTAGCAATTATTTCTCTTCGTAAAAGTTATTCCAAAGAGTTTATATCCTATTGGGGAATATTTGTCTTTCTTTTGCTCTTAGGGTTTGTTGTTGGCCGTTTTTTTGATTATTCACTTTACTATACCGTTCGTGACATTACCTATATGATGAAACCCGTTTTAGGTTTGCTAATAGGGTATCAATTATTTCAAAAAGGGATTGAAAAACCGTTCCGATTTTTGGTAAATTCAGGTGTTGCAATGGCCTGTATTCACTTGGTTATGGTGGCTTATGGATTTGTTTTTCATGGAGCGGCAAATGTTCGAGAGATTCGTGAATATGGCGGATATTTTAATGATTACGAAGTATATGCTTTATTGTTTTTACTTTTTAATAAGCAGTTTGATCTTGGTTTAACTCCAAAACAACGGCGAAACTTTTTACTTTTACTAGGCGTTTCTAGTTTCTTTTATTTAGCACGAACAAATTTTCTTCAATTTGCCATTTTATTCATAGGAATGAAAGGGTATTTAATTTTAAACAAACGTTCCTTGAAAATTATCACAACGCTGTTTGTATCCATTATCGTGGGATATACAGCGGTGTATTATTATAATCCACAGCGCAATGGAGACGGTTTGGATGAGTTTTTATACAAAATCAAGATGGCTCCTGGTGAAGCTTTTAGTACCAAAATTAACCGTGATGATTGGAAAGATTTTAATGATAATTACCGATCGTATGAAAATATTCGCACGGCTCAACAGTTAAGTCATAATGAAACTTGGTGGTTTGGAGAGGGCATTGGCTCTCAAGTTGACTTGAAGCAGAAAGTGTATTTAGGTGATATGGAACTTCGACAAATTTCAATATTACACAACGGTTTTATGACGGTATTGTTGAAAACAGGTATTTTTGGTTTGTGTATTTATTTTATCACTATTTTTTTCTTTCTCTATAATCCGCGTTCTAACACAAAGGAGCTGTATACCTTAAAATTACTTTTTATTGGAACCGGGGTGTTTTTAGTTTTATCCAATTGGGTCTTCATGGGGGTTTACAATTTATTAGATTCTAAATCATTGCTCATCGGATTTTTGTTTGCTTATAAAAATCAATTAGTACAACAAAAATCATGAGAACCCTATTGTTTATTCACCAAGCGGCCGAATTGTATGGTTCTGATAAAACCTTACTAGCATTGATTAAAAACCTGAATCCACAACAGTATAAAATTGTTGTATTGCTTCCTTTTGACGGCCCTTTGCGCCCTGCTTTAGAGGCTTGTCAAGCAGAAGTTCATATCACACCCGTTTTGAAATTGTATCGAAAAATGGTTACTCCAATGAACCTTATTCGATTTATTAAAGATATTCAAACGGGATTAGCAACGGTTAAAAAGCTTCACGCGCAACACCATTTCGATTTAATTTATTCCAACACATTGGCCGTTTTATTGGGTGTATTTGCTGCTAAAAAGTTACAAATCCCTCACGTATGGCATGTCCATGAAATTATAGAATCTCCTGGAATTTTTAAAAAAACGTTTGGAAAATTATTAGCACTCAAATCGACTACCAAAATCGTTTACAATTCAAAAGCTACCGCTGATTTTTGGAATGCCACAGCCCCTTTAACCCCAAAAAGCAGTGTTATTCACAACGGATTGGAAACACCTAACCCTGTTTCTGAAGCTGAAAAAATGGAAATTAGGGAACGCTATTTTCATGCTAAAACTACCGATAGGGTTTTTGCTTTAGTCGGAAGAATTAGCCGTTGGAAAGGACAGCTCACTGCTTTGGAAGCCTTTGTGCCTATTGCGTCAGAATTTCCGAATTCCCGATTATTGTTTATTGGTTCAGCTCCACCCAATCAAGAGCATTTTGAGGAAACATTACAAACAGCAATTCGTCAGTATGGATTACAAACCCAAGTGTTTCAAATTCCATTTCAAGAAAACATACATTCCTTTTGGGCAGCCATAGATATTGCATTAGTTCCTTCAACCGAACCGGAACCCTTTGGCTTGGTCGCTGTTGAAGCCATGTTAGCTGGAAAACCGGTTATTGCTTCTAATCATGGTGGATTGACAGAAATTGTTGTGTCTAATCAAACTGGATTTTTGTTTCCCCCTGCCGATATTCCAGCATTGACAAACGCCATGCAAACGCTACTACTGAATCCAGAAAAAGTTAAGACCATGGGTGAAGCAGGCAAAATCCGTGCGCTTAATCATTTCTCTATTCAAAGCTATACCCAAGCTTTTGAACAGCTTTTTGAACAGCTTTCTTAAGAAGAAAATCATTTTTTATACCGTAAAACCCCTATTTTTGCAACGAAATAATATTTTGCATGAAAATAGCTATACTTGGAACCCGCGGCATACCCAATTATTACGGAGGATTTGAGCAATTTGCTGAATTTTTTTCGGTTTACTTGGTTGAAAAAGGGCATGAGGTATACTGTTATAATTCCCATGATCATCAATTTCAAGAGAAAACTTTTCATGGAGTGCATATTATTCATCAATACGATCCCGAATATAAATTGGGAACATTTGGGCAATTTATATACGATTACAATTGTATAAAAGATGCTCGAAAACGTGATTTTGATATCGTATTACAATTGGGTTATACAAGTAATTCGATTTGGTTTTTCTTGCTTCCCAAAAAACCAATTATCATCACCAATATGGATGGAATTGAGTGGAAGCGATCCAAATATAACCCTCTAGTACAACAATTTTTGAAATTTGCTGAGCGTCTGGCTGCTTTTAGTAGCGATTATTTGGTTTCAGATTCATTGGGTATTCAAAAGTTTTTGAAGCAGCGGTACAACAAAGAATCTACCTATATTGCCTATGGCGCCTACCCATTTAACAATCCCGATGCAAGTTTTTTGAAAAACTATGCGGTAGAAGCAGGAAATTATAATATGATTATGGCGCGTTTTGAGCCTGAAAACAATTTTCAAATAGTTTTGGATGGCGTCGTCGAAAGTGGTGACACAACTCCCATATTAGTTGTTGGAAAACACGAAACGAAGTATGGAACGTACTTAAAAAATCGTTATGCAAATTATGCTCACATCCGATTTATGGGTGGTATCTATAATTTGGAACATTTAAATAATTTACGCTACCACTGTAATTTGTATTTCCATGGGCATTCCGTTGGCGGTACTAATCCATCATTATTGGAAGCAATGGCTTCCCAAGCTTTAATTGCGGCTCACAATAATGATTTTAATAAAGGCGTATTAAAAGAGAATGCCTATTTCTTCTCCACTCCGAAAGATGTCGCTCATATTCTTAAAAGTGCCAAAAAAAGTGATAACTTGCACTTTATAAAAAACAACTACGAAGCGATTGTACATCAGTTCAATTGGGAGAAAATAAATGGTGAATATCTACAATTATTTGAAGAATGTATGGAAAAAGGTAAGCCTTGATCTTCACCAAAATTCGTTTGCCTATTTAGTCCTCCTGGTTTTATTAACGCTTCCTTTACCGTATATATTTAGTAGTATTGCAGCTATTATTTTGGTTGTTTATGGGATTATTTTTTATCCTAAAGGAGCCTTTCAAAATTCCAAATCGTTATGGATTCCTATCGTTTTGTATTTTGGAATAGCCGTGTCTTATTTTTGGAGCATAACCCCTTCGTTAACCATTTCAGCATTAAGCAAACAAATTCCCTTACTTCTTTTTCCACTGGTGTTTTTTTGGCATAGATTGGAAAACGAAAATGCACTACAAAAAGTAAAAAACGGATATGTGTTTGGGTATACATTTTATGCCCTTTTTTGGTTGTTAAAAGCAGCAATTAAATACGGTATTACTGGATCTACTCATGTGTTTTTTTACCATGAATTAGTTACAAACGACCTTAATGCGATTCACGTTTCTTTGTATTTAGCACTTGGGTTTTTTATGGTTTTGGAAAAGATAAAGCGTACACTTTGGGACTATTTTTCAATGGGAATTCTAGCCTTATGTATTGTATTATTATCGTCTAAAAATATCATTGTGCTATTTTTTATTTTGGCACTTTTTCGAACCTATTATTTATTTAGAAATCAACTTTCGAAACGTCTGAAATGGACTGTTTTTATAGGTTTGTTATCCATTGGCGTTATCTTTTCAGGAAAGGTAAAAGAGCGTTTTTACTTGGAAATTGCATCCAATACAGAAGCGGTTTCTATTAATCAAGATATAGGAAAACCTACAGAAAAAGTATTTAATGTTTCAATTAAAGATGCCTGGAATCGGCCTGTTTTTAATAAAAATGATTTTTTTCCTGGGACTGCACTTCGGGTTTATCAGCTTCGAATTTTTAAAGAAATGATGCAAGAAGACGGGAAATGGTTCACAGGTTATGGTGCCAATGCAACAGATTTAAAAATTAAACAAAAACGCATTGCTTACCAATTGTATGAAGGTTATGATGTGTTTAATTTCCACAACCAATATATTCAATTTTTTGCAGAGATTGGTGTTTTTGGTTTCCTACTATGCATTGTAATGGTCTTAGTAAATTTAAAAACAGCTATTAATCGTAAAGATTTCGTTCATTTTTCTTTTGCAATATTGATTATAAGCTTATTTTTGACCGAGTCATTTTTGTCGCGACAACGGGGAGTCTTATTTTTCACCCTGTTCTATTGTATTTATAATTCCTTAGCCCATAAGGAAACTGAAAGTAACGTATGAAGAGAATATTAATCACCGGTGCAGCGGGCTTTTTAGGTTCCCATTTATGTGATCGTTTTTTAGCAGAAGGGTATTTTGTAATCGGAATGGATAACTTAATTACTGGTGATTTAAAAAACATTGAACATTTATTTAAAGAAAAAAACTTTGAGTTTTATCACCATGATGTGACCAAATTTGTTCATGTGCCTGGTAATTTAGATTATATTCTTCATTTTGCATCACCTGCAAGTCCGATAGATTACTTAAAAATACCTATTCAAACCCTTAAAGTTGGCTCGTTGGGCACTCATAATTTATTGGGATTGGCACGGGTAAAAAAAGCACGTATTTTAATTGCCTCGACCTCAGAAGTATATGGAGATCCATTAATTCATCCACAAACTGAAGATTATTACGGAAACGTAAATACTATTGGTCCGAGGGGAGTATATGACGAAGCTAAACGCTTTCAAGAATCCATTACGATGGCCTACAATACATTTCATGGTGTAGAGACTCGTATTGTACGCATTTTCAACACCTATGGCCCCCGAATGCGACTCAATGATGGACGAGTAATCCCCGCCTTTATAGGTCAAGCCTTACGCGGTGAGGATTTAACCGTTTTTGGCGATGGTAGTCAAACACGCTCCTTTTGCTATGTAACCGATCAAGTAGAGGGAATATTTCGTTTGCTTTTATCCGATTATCATTTGCCTGTTAATATTGGCAACCCCGATGAAATCACCATTAGCGACTTTGCAGAAGAAATCATTAAACTAACTGGAACCAATCAAAAAGTGGTATACCATCCACTTCCGGTTAATGATCCATTGCAACGTCAACCCGATATTACTAAAGCAAAAGAAATTTTGGGCTGGGAACCCAAAGTAAGTCGTTCCGAAGGGATGCAAAAAACCTATGCGTATTTTAAATCGCTTTCATCCGAAGAGTTATTACGCGAAGAACACAAAGATTTTAAAAATTATATTCACTAAAATTAGTTAAAAAGTGCATCATACCGGACGATATTCCAAATATATTCGCCCTATAAGTATACTACTGGATTTACTAGTAGTGAATGCACTTAGCATCTACTTTTTTAGCAATTTATACGTCGATTTTACGTACTATATTCCATATCAAATTTTTGCTTGGTTTTTCATCGCAATTTTAGTTCGATTTTATGAAGTCTATCGCTTTACATCACCGGTAGAAATCATTTCAAAATTACTTAAGCAATCGACCATTTTCTTATTGGTGGTTATCGCTTTTTTTCCTTTTGCAAAAACTACGGTTTTTAGTGGAAATGCTATTGCTTGGTTTTTATCGATAAGCTTTGTTATCATTACTGCTTTTAAATATTTTTTCTTTTATTATTTAAAAAAATACCGATTACTAACCCATAATAATTTTCGTTCAGCGATTATAATTGGGTATACGAATGAAGCCCTAAATCTAAAAGAGGTTTTTGAAACGCGCCAAGATTACGGGTATCGTTTTTTTGGATTTTTTTCCGATAAGAAACAAGGACTAGAGATACGGGGTAGAGTTGAAGAGGTAAAGCAATATGTTTTAGAAAACCGTATAGATGAAATTTATTGTTCTTTGAATGAAATTTCGAATGAGAAAATAAAAGATTTGATTCAATTTGCAGATGAAAATTTAAAAACAATCAAGTTTATTCCAGACACAAAAGATATTTTGACGAAAAACTTGAAGATTGATTATTACGAGTTGTTCCCGGTATTATCGCTTCAAAAAACCTCATTGCATGACCCTTTAGTTAAAGGATTTAAACGGGCATTTGACATTTTGTTTTCCTCAATAGTTATTGTATTTGTTCTTTCCTGGTTAACACCCATAATTGGATTACTGATTTTGATCGAATCAAGGGGTTCTATTTTCTTTGTTCAAGGGCGTCCGGGTTTAGATGAACGAGAGTTTTTCTGCTATAAGTTTCGTTCAATGCATAGAAATTTGAATACAGAACAGGAAGCTTCTCGAAATGATCCGCGGGTTACACGTATGGGACGTTTTATGCGAAAAACGAGTATTGATGAATTACCTCAATTTTTTAATGTTTTCTTAGGGGACATGTCTGTTGTAGGGCCACGACCACACCTTTGGTCACAAAATAAAGCCTATGCCACCAAAATCAAAAAATACATGGTGCGTTTGTATGTAAAACCTGGGATTACAGGTTTGGCTCAAGTTAAGGGATTTCGTGGTGAAATTGAGACCGATGAGGACATGATTAATCGTATTAAATACGATGTATTTTACATTGAAAACTGGTCGTTTGTAATGGATATTAAAATTATTTTTCAAACGGTTATCAATATTTTTAAAGGAGAAGAAAAAGCCTACTAAAACACCTCTTGATCAATTAAGGTTTTCACTTGCTGTTGAATATCAAAAACCTCTTGAGTTTTTCTAAATATTAGCGACTTTTTTTGATTGATTTCCGATTTAGAAAGCCGATTGATTTCTTGAATTTGTGCATTTAAAGCAGTATAATCTCCAACGGGCACTACCCATCCTAAATCATACTCTTCTACAATTGTCTCGCCTTCACCGCCTCCAAAATAAAGTATTGGAAAGCCCAAACTTCCATATTCAAAAATTTTAGAAGGTACCGAACCATATATTCTTGTAGTTAAAGGAACTATGGCAATATCAAAGGACTTCAAGGTTGAATGCAACGTATTTCGGTCTATCATTCCATGAAAAAAAATAGGCTGATTTGGGTGATGCTTTAAATAGTCTTCGATTTCTTTTTTTTCAGCTCCATCCCCAAAGATGTGCAATTCAATTAGAGTATTTTCCAATTTTATATGTTGACACAAGGCATCAACACCTTGAGCTACACCCAATAAGCCGGCATAAAAAATTTTTATTTTTGATTCAGTACTTGTTGTAAGCGCTAATTGCTTTCCATCAAGATCGGGGTAATTACGGTATAAAAATCCGATTTTATTTGGAAATAGGGTGTAGATATGATCCAATATTTCTTGTGACTGACCCAATACCACGGTTGCATTTTTATAGATAAACCGTTCCATAAATAATGAAACTTTGTGCGAAAGGGACCCTTTTTTTAAAGCATTGAGCTCTAAAGCAGCCATTGGCCATAAATCGGATACATTTAATATCATTTTTTTCTTTTTTAAAGAAAGTACTGCAACCGATAAGAAGGAAAGTAATAAGGGGGGCGATTGTACGACTACTTTCTTCGGTGTTTTTTTAAAGAGTAAATAAAGCACTAACACCGTTGCAAAAGATACGATAGACAACAAGCGCTTGGCCTTATTTTTACTATTACTTGGATAAATCCAAAGGCGCTTTACACGAATACCGTTTTGATTTTCAGTTACCGAAAATTTCCCTTTGTATTCTGGAAACAATGCCCCTTTAGGGTAATTTCCCAATGGACAGACTACGGAAACCGAATACTTGTTTTTTTGGAGTTGCAAAGCCATTTGTTCAATACGATTGGCTGCCGCCCCTTTTTCGGGGGGATAATAATTAGAAATAATGAGTATTTCTTGCATTACAGGTCTTTTTGTACTAAAATTTCCACAATACGTTCTGCAGCTCGTCCATCCCATAATTCTGGAATTCCGGCTGCTTTTAGTCCGTTTTCCAAAAATGAGGTATATATGTGTATCAAACTTTCAATTTTTGTGCCCACTAAGTAATTGGTTCCAACGGTTATGGTTTCAGGACGTTCGGTATTGTTTCGTAAAGTAAAACACGGAATACCCAATACCGTTGTTTCTTCAGAAATTCCTCCGCTATCGGTAATAACCGCAAAACTATTGGCTACCAAATACATGAAATTAAGGTATCCTTGTGGTTCAATAAATATGATGTTGGGCGTATTCAGTTGCCGTTCCCCTAAAATAGCTTTGGTTCGGGGATGAACCGGAAAAATGATTTTTTTCCCATTAGATAATCGATCAATACCTTGCAGTAATTGGACAAGAGAATCTTCTTCATCTACATTAGCGGGCCGGTGTAATGTTAGAATAATATATGTTGCTTTTTCTAATTTATATTTTGACCAAAAATCAGGTTGTTGAAAGCGACTTTTATTTTGGTATAAGGTATCAATCATCACATTACCCACAAAATGAACATCGGTTGGATGTGCACCATAACCAATTAAATTTGAAGTGGCTAAGGATGAGGTTGTAAAATAATAATCGGTAATACTGTCGGTTACAATTCGGTTGATTTCTTCCGGCATCGTCATATCACCCGAACGAATTCCGGCCTCAACGTGAGCAACTTTTAGATTCATTTTTTTAGCAACTAATGCGCATGCCATAGTTGAATTGACATCACCAACCACAACAACCAAATTCGTAGGGTGGGCTAGCAGTTCTTTTTCAAAAGCTACCATGATATTTGCCGTTTGTTCTGATTGTGAGCCGCTTTTTACTTCAAGATTTGCATCGGGTTTTGGGATATTTAATTCTTCAAAAAATGTATCGCTGAGGTTTTTATCGTAGTGTTGCCCTGTATGTACCAAGCGATACGAGAGCAATACACCGTCACGTTGTTTGCTTTCGATGGCTCGAATAATAGGAGCAATTTTAATAAAATTAGGTCGCGCGCCAGCTACGATAGTAATTTTCATAATCTAATTTTTATAACCGATGGGTTTTCGTGTGGGTTCCGGTTGTGCTTCGCTCAATTCATCCAAATACGAAAATACCAATTCTATATTTTTGTCGTGGTTATCCACTTTTTGTTCCAATTGTTGGATTTTATGCTGTAAATCGGAATGTTCTAAAATCCACTGCCGCATTTGTGTAAACAAACGCATGATTTGTATGTTTACGGAAACCGCTTGATCCGAATGAATTATACTTGAGAGCATTAAAATACCATGCTCGGTAAAAGCCATTGGCGCATGGCGTAAACCCATCTTTAATGATTTGGAAGACGCAAATTGCGACCTCCATTCTTGAAATTCATTATCAGTTAAAATAAACATAAAATCTTCAGGAAATCGAGATCGATTTCGCTTTACAGCTTCTTTTAATCGTTTCGTTTCAATTCCGTAGAGTTGGGCTAAATCACGATCCAACAGTACTTTCTGGCCCCGGATAAAGTAAATTTTATCCAGCACCATTTCATTTGGGCGCATAGGAGTTTGCATAGGCATCGAATGAATAGTATTATTTTGGTTTATATAAAGGAAATAAATTGCTTTAATTTCCCACTTTTACTTCGTTCTAATTTTTCTTTTCGCGAAAAATGAAACGTTAATCCGGGTTCAAGATAGGTCTCAATTGCTTTTTCAATCCCTTTGATCTGAAGTTCACTTAAGGCTATCTTACTCACGTATTCGATTTCAAAAGTATCAATTTTGGTTTGTTTAATTACAAATTCTTGCACATTTCCATCGTCTTCAATGATGCTTTTTGTCACATAATAAAAGGTAAGCCCCGGAGCTTTTTTTCCACTAGGCAAAACGGCAATATCATTAGTGCGACCAATTAACGTTTTAAGAATCGGTTTTTGAGGTGTGCTTTTTTCGTCTAAAACACCGATATCACCGATATCGTAGCGAATAAAAGGATGTGCTTTGTTGTATAGCGATGTAATGACTACACGACCTTCTTGACCATAGGGTAAAACGTTGTTATTTTCATCCAGAATCTCCACAAATAAAGTTTCTGAATTCACTTGCCACTCTCCTTCAAGATTTTGAAACGCAATTAAATCCAATTCAGAGGCTCCATATTCATTTATTATGGGTATCCCCAATTGTTTTTCCAACAACACTTTATCTTCCGGAAATAGCATTTCTGAGGTGACTACGCAACATTTTAAAGTTGGACAAACGGTTTTTAAGACAATGTTTTTGTGTTGTAAAAATTTCGCAAACAAAACAATTGAACTGGTATACCCATTGATGTAATCAAATTTTTTATGGCAAAAAGCGGTTAGAACCCGATCTAAAACCTTGTCGGACAAATCAAAAATAGGAAACCGATACCGATGACTTAAGAAGTCTTTTATGCGTTCTTTAGCATATCCTAAAGGGTCTAAGGGTATACCATAAAATCGGGCTTGATAGGACCGATTAAAATCAATTCCATAGGACCCAAATTTATCAAAAATATTTGCCCACGTTAGTGCATGTGCAAAGGGATCTTTAGCAAAGACAAAAGGATCACCGCTTGACCCCGATGTTTTATTGACGTATACATTTTTCACCACATAGCCATCAGACAAACGTTCTGCTAAAGGTTTTTGAAAATGTTTTTTAGTCATTACAGGCAATGTTTCCCAATTCAAATTGGTCTTGTCCTGAATTAAATCACGATATAATGGATTGTGTTGTAAATGATATGCAACTATTGCTTTCTTTTTTTCGGATAAATAATCTGAATAATTTTCGGGAAGAATTGCTTTAATTTTTGAGAATTCTCGGATAGCGTTTACTATGGGAAAACCATTTATGCGAAGGGATAAATCAAATAGTCGAAACACCGGATTGAATTTTCATCAAAAATAATAAATTCGGCACTAGCATTGTGAAACTTTTTAAATATAGCCTTTTACGAAACTTAAAAAGAACCTATTTTTGCAGCACAACGATTTCCAAAATTAGCTTGGAAAAAACACAACACAACATGACGATATTACTTCTTGGTTCAGGTGGCAGAGAACACGCGCTTGCTTGGAAAATGATTCAAAGTTTACATTGTTCAAAATTGTATGTAGCACCAGGAAATGCTGGGACGGATACTATTGCAACTAATGTTGATCTTAATCCTAATGATTTTGACCGCTTGAAATCATTTTGTATTGAAAATCAGGTAGATATGGTTGTTGTAGGTCCCGAAGACCCTTTAGTTAACGGCATTTATGATTATTTTAAACAAGATTTGGAATTAAAAAACATACCGGTTATCGGTCCGTCGCAAGAAGGCGCACAACTAGAGGGAAGTAAAGAATATGCGAAGCAGTTTTTGGTGCGGCACAACATTCCAACGGCCCGTTATGCTAGTTTTACACCCGAAACCGTTGAACAAGGTTGCACTTTTTTACAAACGTTGGAACCGCCTTATGTTTTAAAAGCCGATGGATTAGCCGCAGGAAAAGGCGTTTTGATTCTCTCTGATTTGGAAGAAGCTAAAAACGAGCTTCGACAAATGTTGGTTCACGCAAAATTTGGTGCAGCCAGCGCTAAAGTAGTTATCGAAGAATTTTTAAGTGGTATTGAGTTAAGCTGTTTTGTGTTGACCGATGGCAAAAGTTATAAAATACTTCCCACAGCAAAAGATTATAAACGCATTGGCGAAGGTGACACCGGTCTAAATACAGGCGGGATGGGAGCGGTTTCGCCCGTTCCATTTGCTGATGCAGCATTTATGGAAAAAGTAGAGAACCGTATTGTAAAACCCACGATTGCCGGACTACAGAGCGAGAACATTGAATACAAGGGGTTTGTATTTATTGGATTGATTAAAGTCGGTGACGATCCGTATGTGATTGAATACAATGTTCGAATGGGTGATCCCGAAACCGAAGTGGTTATGCCTCGATTACAGTCGGATCTTGTCGCATTGTTTCAAGCAGTTGCTTCGGAGAAATTAGAAGCATTTAATTTGGAAATTGATCCGCGAAGCGCTACCACAATAATGGTTGTTTCTGGGGGATATCCTGAGGATTACGAAAAAGGGAAGGTAATTTCAGGCTTAGATAAAGTAGAGAATTCCATCATTTTTCATGCGGGTACAAAAACAGAAGCGGGACAAGTTGTTTCCAATGGAGGTCGCGTATTGGCGGTCACTTCCTATGGGGCAACGTATCAAGAAGCCATAAAAAAATCTTACCAAAATATAGATCAACTCCATTTTGATAAGATGTATTTTAGAAAAGATATTGGCTTCGACTTATTTTAAGAACGAGTGAGCCGTTGTATCTTGGTTTTCTTCGTTATTTTTTTGGTGAATTGTCAATTGCTTACACCAGTAAACTAAGTAATATCCACAAATAATGATGGCAACCCAGTTGATAATGTTGGCGCCCCACCATCCCCAATATCCTTTTAATTCCAATGTGCGTAATGCGTCATGAGGAATAAATAAAAAGTCTACAAAAAGTGATTGTATTGCTTCAAAAAATGCTTTCATTTTTAAACAAGTATTATATTTACATGCACAAAAGTATAAAATATCCTCATGATTACAAGTATTTTTAAAAAATCTACACCAATTAATTATTCGCTGATCGTTTTGGCGACCTTGGTGTTTTATTTTTTATATCAGTTTCATGTAGGATTAGCTTTTGAAGGATGGCTGGACCTATCGGAGAAAATAGGAACTTTGATTCTCGTTTTTGCCTCTCTTTTCTTGTCCAATTTTATTGTAAAAAAAAATACTTTAACCAAAGACAGCTCCTATACGCTTTACTTTTTTTTAATTTTCATGTTATTTTTTCCTAAGCTATTTGGGAATTTACGCTTGTTATTGGCTAATTTTTTCATCTTATTAGCCCTACGAAGATTGGTTTCATTACAAACCTTAAAAGCACCTAAAGAAAAAATATTTGATGCCACTCTTTGGATTTTGATTGCTAGTATCTTCCAGTTTTGGACTTTAATATTTATTTTACTAGTCTATATTTCAATTATTTTTCACGTTTCACGAGATTTTAGAAATTGGTTGATTCCTTTTGTGGCCGTTTTTATTACCAGCTTAATATTTATTGCCTATTCACTGTGTTTTGCACCGGGAACCGTCTCCCATTATCTGGCACAAGAAATGATTAATTACAAGTTGGATTACTTTCAAAATCAATATGAAAATATCGCTTTTTCTATGTTTGCAGTAGCCGTATTTTTTTTCTTTATTCCTGCAATGATTACACTAACGAATAAACCTTTAAATCTTCAGGCATCCTACAAAAAAATTATTTTTGCTACTGTTTTTGGAGGAATAGTATTTGCAATTTCAATTCCAAAAAGTAATGAATTACTCGTATTTATGATTTTTCCAATGGCTGTTTTGGCGACCAATAGCATTGAATATATGCAAAATAAATTCCAACAGGAACTCATCTTGTTTATTACTTTTTGTTGTGGGTTGGTTGGCTTTTTTAGTCAGTTATAATTTAATACCGAATGCCAAATCGCCGGCATCTCCCAATCCGGGTACGATATAATTTTTTTCATTAAGTTTTTCATCCAATGCAGCCACCCATAGATGGTAATTTTCTGGAAGATGTTCTTGCAAATAGGCAATTCCTTCTGGAGCAGCAATTGCAACAGCAATATGAACTTCTTTGGGTTTATGCTCCAGATGCATTTTGTTTAAAACCGCAACAATCGATTGGCCCGTAGCTAACATAGGGTCTATTAGAATTATTGTTTTACCATCAATAGGGGGAGTTGCTTGGTATTCAACTAGAATCTCAAATGCATCATCATTGTTATAATGATGCCGGTAAGCCGAGACAAATCCGTTTTCTGCCGCGTCAAAAAAGTTTGTAAACCCTGTATGAAGTGCTAATCCTGCTCGAAGTATCGAACACAAAACAACATTTTCTGCAAGCGCTGAGGTTTGTTTTATGCCCAAAGGCGTTTCAACTTCAATTGCTTTGTAGGTTAATGTTTTACTCAATTCATACGCCATAATTTCCCCTATACGCTCCATGTTTTTTCGAAAGCGCATTTGGTCTTTTTGAATCGTAACTTCACGAATTTGAGCCAAGAAATGATTCAAAATACTCGGGTTTTCTGAAATATAATGGATGTGCATACGACCAATGATTTGTATTTCAAAGTAACGGTTTAAAAACTATCTTTGCAAAAAAAATCAATTCTATGTTTGCACAATTTGCATTTCCAATTTTCGAACAGTGTATTCGCGATTATCACGTTATCGATGATGTTTACCAACCTACCTTAAACCCATATGAAAAGGGTTCTATCGAATATTTATTGTATGCAAAAAACTGGGTAGATACCGTTCAATGGCATTATGAAGATATTATCCGTGACCCCCAAATCGATCCGATAGCTGCGTTGGATTTAAAGCGTAAAATAGATGCTTCTAATCAAGTGCGTACCGATATGGTGGAATATATCGACAGCTATTTTTTACAAAAATATAAAGATGTTTCAATTAAGTCGGATGCAAAAATTAATACCGAAAGTCCCGCTTGGGCTATTGATCGTCTTTCTATTTTGGCTTTAAAGATTTATCACATGAACGAAGAAGCAACCCGCCCGGATGCTTCGATTGACCACCGCGCTAAATGTCAAGAGAAGTTACAAGTATTACTCGATCAAAAAAGTGATATGTTCACTTCCATTAGTGAATTGTTAACCGACATTGCGAATGGGGATAAATACATGAAAGTGTATAAACAAATGAAAATGTACAACGACGAAGACTTAAATCCCGTGTTGTATCAGCAAAAAAAGTAATTGGGTAAAAAAAGCAAACATATTGCGGTAATTCGACTTTCTGCCATGGGCGATGTTGCCATGACTATTCCCGTGCTTTTGGCACTAATACAACAACATCCCGAAGTTAAAATTACCGTTGTATCCCGCCCTTTTTTTAAACCGCTATTTCAACAAATTCCTGGGGTTCAATTTCTGTCGGTGCACACCAACCATAAGCACAAAGGATTATTAGGAATTTTTCGATTGTATCGTGATTTAAAAGCATTAGGTGTTGATGCAATAGCCGATTTACATAATGTGTTACGCTCAAAAATGCTCCGTTTTTTATTTTTAATTCATGGCAAGAAAACGGCATTTACCGATAAAGGCCGTCAAGAAAAAAAACAGTTAACTCGGTTAAAACTCAAATCAATAGCACCCTTAAAACCAATGACGCTTCGTCATGTGGATACATTTGAAAAATTGGGTTTTCCAATCAAGTTTAGCGCGAATTATTTTTTGCCTAAACATAATTTATCCCAATCGATGCTTGAAATAACTCCTACAAAATCCAAACCTTGGATTGGAATTGCTCCTTTTGCGCATCATTCGTCAAAAACGTATCCCGAAGATTTGATGCAACATGTAGTAGCAGGTCTTGCCAATCTAGAGGTTCAAGTCTTTCTTTTTGGAGGAGGCCGTCATGAGGCTGCGATTTTGGAAAAAATGACGCTTTTGGGTCCTAATTGTATAAACATGGCCAATAAAGTGTCGTTTGAACATGAATTAGAACTCATTTCCAATTTGGACTTGATGCTTTCAATGGATAGTGGTAATGCGCATTTGGCAGCTTTGTATGGGGTAAATACAATTACCCTTTGGGGAGCAACCCATCCTTATGCCGGATTTGCACCTTATGGACAGCCCGATTCGAATTGCCTCACTGCAGATCGGGAGCAGTATCCCTTTTTACCCACTTCTGTTTATGGAAACCGAGAGGTTTCGGGCTATGAAAATGCTATGCGAACCATTACACCGGAACAAATCCTCCAAAAGATTAAGATTCAGCTAGGCGAACACTTTGGCAATTAAATTTTAAATGTCATCAAAATCTACTACAATTTCTGGAGTGGTGGGATGCGCTTGACAAGTTAGAATTAACCCTTCTGCAACTTCTCCATCGGTAAGAATTGAATTTTTCTTCATGGTCGCTTCCCCTTTTTTAACGCGCGCCAAACAACTGCTGCAAATTCCTCCTTGGCATGAATAGGGCGCATCAATTCCATGTTTTAAAGCGGCTTCTAAGATGGTTTGTTGCTGACTCATTTCAAACGTAGTTTCTTCATCATCTACCGTTAAGGTAATTTGCGTATGCCCCATTCCATTAGGGGCTGAACCACCCTCTGAAGCAGTTGTGAATAATTCGAAATGGATATTTTTCTCGGGAATTGCATGCGTTTTCAAATTGTCGGAAACAGTAGTAATCATTTCTTCGGGCCCACACAAATAGAATTTAGCAAACTCTTTTTCTTTATGTTTGTTATACAATACAAAATTGACAACTGATTTATCAATACGGCCAAATAATTCACTTTCATTCGTTTGACTAAAAACATAATGTACAAAGAAACGACCTATATATTGGTTGAGTAACTGTTGTAATTGATTGTGAAAAATGGTTTCAGCAGCCGATTTATTACCGTAAACTAAAACAAACGAACTTTGAGGTTCGTTTTCCAAAACTGTTTTTAAAATTGATAGTACAGGAGTAATTCCACTGCCCGCTACAAAAGCTGCATAGTTACGTTGCCTGTCGACTTTGGGCTCAAATGTAAATTTTCCTTCGGGAAGACTTACTTCTAATACATCGCCTACCTTTAAGTTGCTGTTTGCAAATTGGGAAAACAAACCAAATTTCACTGCTTTTACGGCTATTCGTAATTCACCACTTTTTGGGGCAGAACAAATAGAATAGGCGCGGCGAATATCTTGTCCGTCTAGAGTGAGTTTTAGGGTTACATATTGTCCTGCGATAAAAGCATAGTTTGCTTGTAATTCTTCTGGAACATGAAAAGCAATGGAAACTGCTTTTTCTGTTTCACGTTGGATTTCTTTTATAACGAGTTTGTAAAAAGTAGCCATTTATAAAAATTTTTGGCAAAGGTACAAAGAGTATGTCAAAAGTTATAAGCTTAAATGCGCGGGAGAAAAAAAGAATTGAATTTAAAAATTATAATTACAATACAAAAAACAATACTTTTAACAACAATTTTTTACTTCAATCTTTTATTTATGAATATGTTTTGGGACGCTCTATTTTTACTGGTAGCCGGTTTACTCGGCGGGTTTTTGAATACTGTAATCAGCAGCGGTTCTGCGGTAACATTACCCCTTTTAATTTCATTTGGTATTCCACCTAATATAGCCAACGCGACTAATAGAGTTCCTGTATTCGTCGGATTTTTGTCGTCGACAATACAATTTCATAAGAAAAAATTAATAAATTGGAGAAAAACAATTCTATTAGCAATACCCCTTGTCATTGGAACTGTTTTGGGCGTTTTGTTTGTTGAAGATTTGCCCGCTAAAGCGATAAGTAAAATTATTATTATCGCATTGTTTGTCTCACTTACTATTGCAATAATAAAATTTAGAAACCTTTCACTTAAAAAAAATAATACTCAAACAAAAATAACGATTGTTAGTTATTTACTTTTTTGTTTATTGGGTATATGGGGAGGAATTATTGTACTTGACACCGCTACTTTTATTTTGTTTTCCTTAATGCTTCATCTTGGAATTGATTTTATTGAAGCTAACGCAACAAAGAGTGCTTTATGTTTAATTTTCAGCTTTGTATCTTTATGTTTATTTGCACTAAATGACAATGTTAATTGGTATTATGGCGGTTGTTTAGCTGTTGGAAGTTATTTTGGCGGCTATATTGGAAGTAAATTTGCCGTGAAAGAAAACACTAGAAAATGGGTGTTTATATTATTAATTGCTCTAATTTCATTAGAAATTTTGCATATGATTATTAAAAATCTATAGTTTATTTCAAAATTCTACAGTGGTTTAAAAATTGGTAGCTCTACCGATTCCTATTTGATCATTAAAATACGAACGGAGTCATTTATTATTTCACGCTATAGCAGTTGTCTTTTTTGCTAAATATGTCTTATCAATGCAATGAAACAGATTACTTCAGCTATTTAATTTATTGATAATGAACAGTTAATTTACCTGGCCGCCCAAATTGTAACAAAAACACGAATGGGCAAACTAATTCATAAAAATAGTAACTGAATTATGATTCGTCGTTTTCTCACTTTGGAATGGAAATCGTTTAGCCGTTCGGCTGCGTTCCAGACCAACTTAGCACTTAAAATATTAATGGCTGTTGGTGCGCTTTATTTCATTGTTTGTTTTCTTATTTTGGCCTTGGCGGTGTATCCTCTTCTAAAAGAAGCGGGTTACCAACCGGTACAA
Organism: Flavobacterium sp.; assembly: GCF_027484945.1. Taxonomy (GTDB): domain Bacteria; phylum Bacteroidota; class Bacteroidia; order Flavobacteriales; family Flavobacteriaceae; genus Flavobacterium. The sequence continues at coordinate 21,904 of NZ_JAIXRZ010000016.1, read as the reverse complement.
ACGATTAATCAGGCTATGATTTATTATTTGATGGGGGATTTATTCATTCGCTATTTTTTACAGAAAATGCCCGTGATGAATATCAGACCGATGATGATTTTGCCGATGAAGAAAAGTACGATTGTTCACTTTCTGTTGGGGAAAACCTTCTTTTCATTTTTCAATATTCTTCATGCCTTTTTCTTTTTGCCATTTACAATTATGATGGTGTATTATGGAGAACCCTTACCATCAGCATTAGGTTGGTGGCTAGCCATGTGGGCAATGATCTACATCAACAATTTTGTGAACCTATTGATTAATAATAAAGCGGCTCTATTTTATTCGATTGCCATTCTAATTATGGGTTCGGCTGTGGCACAGTATTATGAGGTTTTTGATTTAACCCAATGGACAGCTCCATTATTTCAGGCGCTATTTGATTATCCCTTTTTGGCAGTAATTCCTTTGCTTTTATTGGTGTTGTTATATTGGGCTACGTTTCGTTTTTTCTTCAATAAAATGCATTTGGATGAGCAGTTGACCGCTAAATCAGAGGTGGCAAAAACGGAAGATTTGTCCTGGTTGAACCAATTTGGAACAATGGGAACCTTTTTGAAAAATGACTTACGCTTGTTAAAACGCAACAAACGTTCGCGAACGACCTTAATGGTTAGTTTTTTATTTATTGCATACGGATTATTGTTTTATTCTTCCACAATTGAGGGTTATAAAGCACCTGCATTTCAAATGTTTGGCGCCATATTTTGTTCGGGTGGATTTCTGTTCACCTTCGGACAGTTTGTTCCAAGTTGGGACAGCGCCTATTACCCGCTTATGATGAGTCAGAACATTCAATACCGCGATTATTTGATGTCAAAATGGTGGCTAATGGTGATTGCTACGTTTATTTCTTCGATTATCGCCACATTCTATTTGTATTTTGGATGGGATGTGTATAAATTAATTTTAGCTGGAGCCATTTTTAATATGGGATTTAATTCACATCTCGTTTTATTGGGTGGTACATTTGTAAAAACACCAATCGATTTAACAACGAGTCAACAGGTTTTCGGAAATAAACAGGCATTTAATGCTAAGACGATGTTGATTTCGTTACCCAAAATGTTGCTCCCCGTAATGTTATACGCTTTAGGGTACTATAGTTATTCATCAGATTTAGGAGTATTGTTGGTTACAGCCGCAGGTATTTTAGGATTTGCTTTCCGAGATAAAGTATTTAATCAAATTGAACGTATTTATATAAATGAAAAATACGCAACGATTGCTGCGTACAAACAAAAAGTATAACAATTAAAACTCGTACTACATGATACAAGTAGACCAGCTAACCAAGATTTACGATAATGGCGTAAAAGTGCTAGACATTACCAATTTAGACATTCCAAAAGGCCAAAGTTTTGGTTTGGTAGGAAATAATGGTGCCGGAAAAACTACTTTTTTTAGTTTGTTACTCGATTTGATCCAACCGAGTAGCGGTTATGTCAAAAACAATGGAATTCAAGTCAATACTAGCGAGACGTGGAAACCCACTACGGCTGCATTTTTGGATGAAAGTTTTTTGATTGGCTATTTAACGGCTGAGGAATATTTTTATTTCATTGGCGAATTACGGGGGCAAAACAAGGCCGATGTTGATGCTTTATTGGCTAAACATGTAGATTTTTTCAATGGCGAAATTTTAAATAAAAAGAAATATTTACGCGATTTATCCAAAGGAAATCAAAAGAAAGTAGGGATTATTGCTGCATTAATTGGCAATCCTGAAGTAGTCATTTTAGATGAGCCTTTTGCTAATTTGGACCCAACGACGGTAAACCGATTAAAAAAAATCATTAAAGATTTAGCCGACGACCCCAATGTGACGGTATTGGTCTCAAGTCATGACTTAGTTCATACCGTTGAAGTGTGTAACCGAATTGTAGCATTACACTTAGGTGAAGTAGTAAAAGACATCCAAACCTCTCCGGAAACTTTAAAAGAATTAGAGGATTTCTTTGCCGTGTAGTAAGAAAAACAATTTAGAATCCAACCCAGTTAGCAATGCTATTTAGAGTAGTTATGGTTTAAAAAACAATCTAATTTTTTCCACTTTACAAAAAGAAGCGTATTTTTACCCGTTATATATACTAAATGCAACAATTTGCAGTTAGTTACAAAAACGTTTTTGCATTGAAAACCACAACGATATACGCTATTTTTTTCTTGTTGATTGCGGTTCTTTTGGCCGCTTGTTCAACCAAGAAGGATACCTTTTTACACCGACAAAATCACCGATTAAGTACGAAATACAACATTCTATATAATGGTGGTCTTGCTTTAGATCAGGGGGTTACCGATTTACGCAAGGATTATGTAGATAATTTTTGGGAAGTTTTACCTGTAGAACGTATGCAGGTTACAGAAGATAAAATGCTCCCTGGCGATGCAAAAAACCCAAATTTTGACAGGGCAGAGACCAAGGCCACCAAAGCGATTCAAAAACACGCAATGAATATCGACGGGCAAGAACGTAATCCGCAAATGGATGAAGCGCACTTAATGCTAGGAATGGCCCGCTATTATGAGCAACGTTTTATCCCTGCTTTAGAAGCGTTTAATTATGTGTTGTATAAATATCCAAAAAGCGATAAAATTAGTTTGGTTAAAATTTGGCGTGAGAAAACCAATATGCGCCTTGAAAATGACGAACTTGCCGTTAATAATTTACGCAAATTACTCAAAGAAATTAAGTTTAAAGATCAAATATATGCCGATGCCAATGCAACATTAGCCCAAGCATTTATCAATCTAAAAGAAACCGATAGTGCAATAGCAAAGTTGCGAATAGCTACAGCCTACACTAAGCTCAACGAAGAAAAATCAAGATACCGTTTTATAACTGGTCAGTTGTATGAGGCCCGTGGACAAAAAGACAGTGCATTTGTGATGTACCAACAAGTAATTGATATGAATCGCAAAGCGGCACGTCAATATGTTATTCAAGCACACAACCATCAGGCAAAACAATTTAATTTTAAAAATGGGGATACACTTGTCTTTTTAAAGAAATATAAAGACTTGATGGAAGACCGTGAAAATCGACCTTTTTTAGATGTTTTGAATCATCAAATGGGGTTGTTTTATGACCAAGTAGGAAAGCCAAATCAAGCCAAAAAACATTACAATGCCTCCCTTAAAAAACAATCCAAAGATTCCTATTTGGAGGCTTCCAATTATCGAAATTTAGGCGAAATTTATTTTAATGAAGCTCGATATGTAACGGCTGGTAAATATTATGACAGCACCTTAACGAAGTTAAACCCTAGATCGCGCGAGTTTCGTTTAATTTCCAAAAAGAAAGATAACTTAAAGGATGTTATTAAGTTTGAAGGAATTGCGCAGCGTAATGATAGTATCTTGAAATTGACTGCAATGTCAGCGGAGGAGCGTGAAGTATATTTCAAAAAACACATTGATTTCCTCAAAAAGCAAGAAGCGGAAAATAAAGTGAAGTTGGATAAATTAGCTAAAGAAAAAGCAGCAATTGCAGCTAATGAAGCTCAAGAAAAATCTGATAAAATTGTTCCGGTTAATGGTGGTAAAAAGTCAATTGCGCCCATCAATACAAATGCAGAATCTAGCAGCTTTTATTTTTATAATCCAACAACAGTTGAGTTGGGAAAATTGGATTTTACCAAAAAATGGGGAAAACGAACCTATGCTGAAAATTGGCGTTTTTCCAAAGGAAATTCGAAAGGCGCCAACGCCAATGATGACGAACCAGTTGGTGATGAAACGAGTGATGAAAAGGACCCCGAAAAAACTATAAATCCGCTTTATACAACTGCATTTTACACCAAACAAATCCCTACGAATACAATCCTAATTGACAGTTTGTCTAAAGAGCGCAATTTTGCATATTATCAGTTGGGTGTTATTTATAAAGAGAAATTTAAAGAATACCAACGTTCTGCCAACAAGTTGGAACAATTATTAAAAAATAATCCTGAAGAACGATTAGTATTGCCAAGTTTATATACGTTGTACAAAGTATATGAAATTAGCGAACCGGTAAAGGCACCTCCAATCAAAGAACGGATTCTTCGCGATTATCCGGATTCTCGTTATGCGCAAATTCTTTCTGGTAATGCTTCAGACCCTACGATTGTATCCACACCCGAAGCTACTTATGATGCTTTTTATAAAGAATTCGAATCTGGAAACTACCGCGAATTATTGCCCAAAATAAATCAAGCCGTCGCACAATTTACGGGCGAGGAGATGTTACCTAAATTTGAGTTGTTAAAAGCGCAATTACAAGGTAAATTGGTTGGTTTAGCAGAATATAAGAAAGCGTTGAATTATGTGGCGCTGACCTATCCAAATGCAGAAGAAGGAAAAGCTACGGAACAGTTTATTCAAAAAAAATTACCGTATTTGGAGTCATTAAGTTTCAATTCTGAAGCGGTAACCTCATGGAAAATCCTTTATCCTGTTGCTTTTCCATTAACAGAAGCTACATCAAAAATGGTCGCAAAGCTCGATCAATATATCAAGGAACGAACTATTGAGAAGGTGACTCGATCTTCGGATATTTACACAATGGATCGCAATTTTATTGTAATTCATGGTATACAAAAGGTTGAAAATGCAAGAGCCATTGCTCAAATCTTGAAAGAGTTTAAGGATTATAAAATTGCTACCCCATACTATATTATTTCAAGTGAAAATTATAAAGTGGTTCAAATCATGAAAAATTTTGAAGCGTATGTTAGTGGCGATTGGTTGAATAAACCCATTGTACCGGTACAACGCGCACTTGAAATCGAAAAAGCCACTCCAAAAACTGTTGAACCGGGTAAAAATAAGGCAACGGTTACCAAAGATGAATTATTTGCTGAAGATCCTGTAGCTCCTTCAAGTGGTGATCCTGCTGCGCCGAAAGGAACGCCCGAAAACACAATTACGCCAATGCCTGGAAATACAATAAAGCCAAAAGGCGCTGATGTATCTCCCGAAAATGCGTTACCTCCAGCACCAGGAAATTCCCCAAAAAAATAAGAACTATGTTTGAGAAAAAAACCAAATCGTATACCGATCTTTTAGGAAAAACGAATCGAATAGTTGAAGGGACATCGATTCAAGGAAATATCGTTTCACCTGCTGATTTTCGATTGGATGGTCATTTAGTGGGTAATTTTGAATCCAAAGGAAAGTTAGTTATCGGTCCGGCGGGGAGTGTTAAAGGGGATATTACTTGTAAAAACTGTGATATTGAAGGGCGTTTTGAAGGTAAAATCCAAGTAACCGAGTTGTTAAATTTAAAAACAAAAGCGGTAATTAAAGGTGAGGTAGTTTGCGGGAAATTAGCGGTCGAACCCGGAGCTGAGTTTTCGGCAACCTGCGTTATGAAGCCCAATGTAAAAAACCTACAACCCAATGACGCCGTCACCGAAAAAACAGCCTAACCGCTGGTTGGCATTAATCAATATGCCCATACAGATGGGGGCAATTATTTTTATATTTTCATTTTTTGGGCAATGGCTCGATGAAAAATATGGGGTGTCACAGCATTGGTATACAAAAGGGTTTACATTATTAGGTGTTTTTGTGGCCATGTATACGATTATTCGCCAAGTTAAAAAAATGGATAAAAATGAATCCTGAATTACAATCCGTTCTTAAAAAAACAGTAACGTTTACTTTTTTAGGTTACTTAATTACTAAAATAATTCATTACGTTTTACCGGCTACAATCCTAAAAAGTTACCAATATTGGTCTATTGAAGGTTTGTTTTTCGTTTTTGGAAGTTTATCCTTGCTTTTGCTGATTATTCTAGTATTTGTAATGAAAAAAAACTTTGACCAAACAGGGATGGTGTTTCTGGTGTTAACGTCAATACAATTGATAGCCGCCTTTTTTATTGGAAAATCCATTATTTATGCGACAGAAAGCCGGTTTGAAAAAATAAATTTTTATGGAATTTTTGCATATTTTCTTGTGTTAGAGACGGTTTTAACAATCAATTTATTGAATAAAAAACCATAAAAAACGATTTTTCAATGAAAATCTCAAAAAAGAATCGTAATCCTATTGTTTTTTTTCTAAAAGATGTACCTTTGCACCAAATTTTAGAAACCTTAAAATTACGTTATCAAAAATGGTGATTTCTAGAAAACCAAGCCACTTAATACTAGCTGCTTTATTGGCATTTATGCCCTTTCTTTCTTTCGCTAATACTACCCATGGAGAAGTTGCACCTGCGCACACCACAGAAGCTTCGGTATCAACTCCAGAAGAAGGACATGCTGAAGGTCATGGAGAGTCGCATTCCGGAGGAGATATTCGTAGTCAAATAAAAAATCATATAAATCATCACGTTTTAGATTCCCATGATTTTACTTTGTTCTCTGATGAGAAAGAAGGCAAGCACTATGGTTTTCCGCTTCCTGTACTATTATGGGACGAAGGATTTCATGCATTTTCTTCCTCTGAATTTCATCATGCTGAGAATGGTGTAGTTGAATCCAATGGAAAATTTTATGTGTTAAGTCATCATGATGGTAAAATTTACCGTACCGATGCTTCAGGAAAACTTATTGAAAATGAAGTAACTGGTCATCCCGATAATGTACATCCTTTAGACTTTTCAATTACCAAAAGTGTATTGTTTATTATAATTACGGCCCTGTTGATGTTTTTGTTGTTTAGCCGTTTAGCAAAATCGTATGCTAAAAATGGCGGCATTCCTAAAGGAGCTGTTCGTTTTTTCGAGCCTTTGGTGGTTTTTGTTAGAGATGAAATTGCTATTCCTAATATTGGAGAAAAAAAATATAGAAAGTATATGAGTTATTTATTGACCATTTTCTTTTTTGTTTTGTTTCTAAATTTATTTGGATTAACGCCTCTAGGAGTCAATGTTACTGGAAATTTAACGATAACTTTTTCATTGGCGATCTTGACCTTTTTAATTACAAATTTAACGGCAAATAAGAGTTACTGGGGTCATATTTTTTGGATGCCTGGAGTGCCCTATTTAATGCGAATTGTTTTAGCACCAATCGAATTGTTGGGCGTGTTTATTAAACCATTTTCTTTAATGATTCGTTTGTATGCCAATATTTTTGCGGGCCATATTGTAATTATGAGCATTATTGGTATCATGTTTATTTTCAAAAGCTGGATTGGTAGCTCGCTATCTTTCGGATTGGCTTTTGTTTTATCAATTTTAGAAATATTAGTAGCCTTTTTACAGGCATATATTTTCACGATGTTAACCGCTCTTTATTTTGGTTCTGCTAACGAAGAACACCATCATGAAGAAGCACATCATTAATTACGTATTTGTTTAATTTAATATACAAACACTATGACTATTCCAAACATTGTAGGTGCAGGATTGATCGTAATCGGTGCAGGTATCGGTATCGGTAAAATCGGTGGATCAGCTATGGAAGCTATCGCACGTCAACCTGAACAATCCGGTAAAATCCAAACAGCGATGTTGATTGCTGCGGCACTTATCGAAGGAATTGGTTTTGCAGCATTATTTGCAGCATAATCCAAAAAATTAACAACGGTTACAACGGTTGGTTGTAACTGTTGTTTTCTATTGTTTAACAGAAATTATTTATATACCTCATGGATAAATTAATTAATCAGTTTGAATTCGGATTATTTTTCTGGCAAGTTCTCATTTTTGTGGGATTGATTCTTTTATTGAAAAAGTTTGCTTGGAAACCTATTCTTGATGCAGTAAACGAGAGAGAGGAAGGAATTAAAAATGCGTTAGAGTCTGCTGAAAAAGCAAAAAAAGACATGGAAAATTTAAAGTCAGACAATGAAAAATTGCTGGCTGATGCCCGTGCTGAACGTGATGCATTAATGAAAGAAGCGCGCGAAATCAAAGAAAAGATGATTAGCGATGCAAAAGCTGATGCACAAGCACAAGGTGAAAAAATGATCAATCAGGCAAAAGCCGCTATTGAAAGCGAAAAAAATGCAGCAATGGCCGATTTGAAAAATCAAGTTGCATCTCTTTCATTAGAAATTGCCGAGAAGTTATTAAAAGATGAGTTATCCAACAAAGAAGCACAAACCAAATTGGTTGAAAAAATGTTGGGTGACGCTAAACTAAACTAATCGAATATGTCAAGAGCAGCGATTCGTTACGCCAAAGCAATTTTAGACATTGCCTCAACTTCTGGTAAAGCCGAAGCAGTTAATAACGACATGAAGTCGGTATTGGCGGCTTTAGCCGAAAGCCATGAATTACAGGTTTTTTTAGCAAGTCCAGTTGTACGATTGGAGGCTAAAAAAAATGCTTTGAATGAAATTTTTGTAAACGCACAACACGAAACAAAAAGCTTGTTTCAATTGTTGTATGCGAATAAACGATACGAAATCTTAGGCGCTATTGCTAAACAATATGGACATCTCTACGATGAAAGTATTGGTGTAGAAATTGCCAAAGTGACCACTGCAATACCGATGACTCCAGAATTAGAAGCAAAAATTAGAACTAAAATTGCTGCGATGTCGTCTAAAAAAATTACAATGGAAAACAGTGTCGATCCTTCCTTAATCGGAGGATTTATATTACGGATAGGAGACCTGCAATACAATGCATCGGTTTCTAGTCGATTGAATGAATTGAAAAGAGAATTTAGTAACTAATACATCATAAAGATATATTACAATGGCAGAAATTAAAGCTGCTGAAATTTCAGCAATCCTTAAAAAACAATTAACCGGTTTTGAATCGGGTGCTTCTCTAGAAGAAGTAGGAACCGTATTGGAAGTGGGTGATGGTATCGCGCGCGTTTATGGTTTGTCAAATGCACAATACGGTGAGTTAGTGCAATTTGATAACGGTCTTGAAGCGATCGTATTGAATCTTGAGGAAGATAATGTAGGGGTGGTACTTTTAGGACCATCTACAGGTATCAAAGAAGGTTCAACGGTTAAAAGAACACAACGTATTGCTTCTTTGAAAGTCGGAGAAGGTATTGTAGGTCGTGTCGTAGACACTTTAGGAAATCCAATCGATGGTAAAGGTCCAATCTCTGGTGAATTGTATGAAATGCCATTGGAAAGAAAAGCACCTGGAGTTATCTTCCGTCAACCCGTTAATGAACCTTTACAAACTGGTATTAAAGCGGTAGACGCAATGATCCCTGTTGGAAGAGGACAACGAGAGTTGGTAATTGGTGACCGTCAAACCGGTAAAACAACCGTTTGTATTGATACCATTTTAAATCAAAAAGAATTTTATGATGCTGGGCAACCGGTATATTGTATATATGTTGCTGTTGGTCAAAAAGCATCTACAGTTGCAGGTATTGCTAAAACTTTAGAAGAAAAAGGAGCGTTAGCTTATACAACTATTGTGGCAGCGAATGCTTCCGATCCAGCGCCAATGCAAGTATATGCTCCAATGGCGGGTGCAGCAATCGGTGAGTACTTCCGTGACACAGGTCGTCCTGCATTAATCGTTTATGATGATTTATCTAAACAAGCAGTTGCATATCGTGAGGTGTCCTTATTGTTAAGAAGACCACCAGGACGTGAAGCATATCCTGGAGACGTATTCTACTTACACTCACGTTTATTAGAAAGAGCGGCAAAAGTAATTGCTGATGATGATATCGCTAAAAACATGAACGATTTACCCGATTCATTGAAGTCAATCGTGAAAGGTGGCGGATCTTTAACAGCTTTACCAATCATTGAAACCCAAGCGGGTGACGTATCAGCCTATATTCCTACTAACGTAATTTCGATTACAGATGGACAGATTTTCTTAGAGTCAGACTTGTTCAACTCTGGAGTACGTCCTGCGATTAACGTAGGTATTTCGGTATCGCGTGTGGGTGGTAATGCACAAATTAAGTCGATGAAAAAAGTTTCGGGTACCTTAAAATTAGACCAAGCGCAGTATCGTGAATTAGAGGCGTTTGCAAAATTTGGATCTGACTTGGATGCGGCTACATTGAATGTAATTGAAAAAGGAAAACGTAACGTAGAAATCTTAAAACAATCGGTAAACGATCCGTTTACAGTTGAAAATCAAGTAGCGATTATCTACGCAGGTTCGAAAAACTTGTTACGAAACGTTCCTGTAAATAAAGTTAAAGAATTTGAAGCCGATTTCTTAGACTATTTAAATAGCAAACATCGCGATACTTTAGATGCTTTAAAAGCAGGTAAATTTGATGACGCCATCACGAATGTGTTGGAAAATGCAGCGAAAGAGATTGCAGCTAAATATTAATATAAAGTGAACAGTAACTGGTGATTAGTAAATAACTAATCACTAGTCACTAATTACTAATTACTATATAAAATGGCAAATTTAAAGGAAATTCGAAGCAGGATAAGTTCGGTTCAGTCGACGATGCAAATAACATCGGCGATGAAAATGGTATCAGCCGCAAAATTAAAAAAAGCGCAAGATGCAATTACAGCCATGCGTCCTTATGCAGAAAAATTAACGGAATTACTTCAAAATTTGAGTGCTTCAATTGAAGACAACTTGGATGTAAGTTTTACGCAACAACGCGAAGTGAAAAAAGTGCTCATCGTAGCAATCACCTCTAATCGCGGTTTGTGTGGTGCTTTCAATGCCAATGTAGTGAAACAAGTCCGCTCGTTGGAAGAAAGCTACAAAGGCAAAGCAGTAACGATTTATACTATTGGTAAAAAATCGGGCGATGCTTTCCGAAAAACGAATTCCATTGCGGGTGAAAATACTGCTATTTTTGATAACTTAACTTTTGATAATGCTGCTGAAATCGCACAAGAATTAATGGATAAATTTGCTGCTGGCGAATTTGATAAAATTGAATTGGTCTACAATCAATTTAAAAATGCGGCGACACAAATTATCAAAACAGAACAGTTTCTCCCTTTAGCAGCAGGCGGTACACAAGCAACGGCTAGTTCAGATTACATCTTTGAACCTACGAAAGAGGAAATCGTGCTAACGTTAATTCCAAAATCGCTAAAAACTCAATTATATAAAGCTATTCGCGATTCATTTGCAGCAGAGCATGGAGCTCGAATGACAGCAATGCACAAAGCAACGGATAACGCAACAGAATTGAGAAATCAATTGAAATTAACATACAACAAAGCTCGTCAAGCGGCCATTACTAATGAAATTTTAGAAATTGTTGGTGGTGCCGAAGCGTTGAAAGGTTAACTAAGATTATAAATAGAAAAAAGAGTCGGCTGCAGTCGACTCTTTTTTTTGCATACATATTATCGCTATTTTTGTTATAAAATTTTGAAGCATTGAGTCTGTACAAGAACCTCTTTAAACAAACCTTGATTTATGGTCTGGCAACCGTTCTGCCCCGTATTATCAGCTTTTTGCTCAATCCACTCTATATTTATTATTTAAATGATAAAAGTCAAATGGGTATCGTTTCGGTGATCTTTTCCTATTTAGTCTTTTTCAATGTTTTTCTTTCGTATGGAATGGAAACCTCATTTTTTCGCTTTTTTAATAAAGAGGAAAACAAAGCCAATGTACTATCTACCAGCACGATTTCATTATTTTGGTCCACATTAGGCTTTTTAATTATTGCCTTATTGTTTCGAAATACCCTCGCCCATACTTCAGGTTTTGCTGTTGAATTTATAACCTATTCCATTTGGATTATTGCTTTTGATGCTTTAGCCATCATTCCTTTCGCTCAACTTCGAGCCGAACGTAAACCTATGCAATATGCGGCTATAAAGATTGGTAATGTTAGTCTCCAAATTCTCTTTAGCGTTTTCTTTTTGGCTTTTTTACCAGATTTGGCAAAAGATAATCCGGAAGGTTTTTTCAGTACCATTTATTATCCCGAATTTCAAATCGGTTACATTTTTATAGCAAATCTAATTGCAAGCTTGGCTACCATTTTAGTTTTATTACCAAATTATACCAAAATCCGTTGGCACTTTGATTTTTCGCTTTGGAAACAAATGATGCGATATGGTTATCCGGTATTATTGGCTGGTGTTGCCTTTGCTATCAATGAACATTTTGATAAAATTCTTCTCGATTGGTTTCATGTTCCATTAGCCGATATTGGAGCATATTCAGCATGCTATAAAATCGGAATGTTTATGGTGCTGTTTAGAACGGCCTATTCGTTGGGTATCGAACCGTTCTTTTTTTCGCATGCGGGCAATGAAAATGCACCCCAAACCTATGCTACGATCACAAAGTATTTTGTCATTTTTGGTTCGTTTATTTCTTTTTTTGTAGTTGCTTTTATCGACTTACTCAAACTGCTTTTAGTGCCTAATGAGTCGTACTGGGTGGCCATAAAAGTTGTACCCTTAATTGTTTTTGCAAATTTCTTTTTAGGCATTTACACCAACCTTTCCGTTTGGTATAAATTGATTGATAAAACGTTGATCGGGGCGTATATCTCTTTTGTTGGGGCATTTGTTACTTTGGCTTTAAACTATCTATTGATTCCAAGATATAGTTATTATGGATCGGCTTTAGCCACTATTGCTGCTTATGGCAGTATGATGATTATTTCCTATCACATGGGCAAAAAGAAGTATCCGATTCCCTATGATTTTAATCGAATTTTTAGTTATCTCGGCTTATCGGTTGGGTTCTCTGCAATAGTTTTTTATGTGGATTATGTTCGTGATAACTATTCTATCAAAGTACTTTTATTACTTGTTTTTTTATTGTTTATTTATAAAAGTGAAAAAGAAATACTCACCCGTATTTTTAGAAAAAAATAAGAAACTATGCAGATTAAGATTATCAATACATCCGATCACGAGTTGCCAGCTTATGAAACCCTCGCTTCTGCAGGAATGGATTTGCGCGCTCAACTTAACGAACCAATTACATTGCAGCCTTTAGAGCGTGCAATACTAAAAACAGGCTTGTTTATTGAATTACCAATTGGTTATGAAGCCCAAGTACGTCCTCGAAGTGGTTTGGCCGCTAAAAAAGGGATTACGGTATTAAATTCACCAGGTACTGTTGATGCCGATTATCGTGGCGAAATTGGTGTCATTTTAGTAAATTTATCCCAAGATCCTTTTGTAATTGAAAACGGAGAACGGATCGCTCAATTGGTCATAGCAAAACACGAACGTGCCACTTGGATTGAAGTGTCTCAATTATCGGATACTTCGCGCGGAGCTGGCGGATTTGGGAGTACCGGAGTGAAATAAAGAAAAAATAAATTGTATAACACACCACCATGATTATCGATTAAGCGATTTGAAATGGAATACTAAATAGAAAACAAATGAAAATTATTGTCCCAATGGCTGGTCGCGGATCACGCCTTCGCCCGCATACCTTAACAGTGCCAAAACCCTTAATTCCAATTGCCGGAAAACCAATTGTTCACCGGTTGGTAGAAGATATTGCCCAAGTAATTAATCAAAAAATTGATGAGATTGCGTTTATTATCCATAAAGATTTTGGAAAAAAAGTGGAAGAAGATTTAGTCGCCATTGCAGAAAAATTAGGGGCACGCGGAACCATTTGTTACCAAAACGAAGCCCTAGGAACGGCACATGCGATTTTATGTGCCAAAGAAAGCATGACAGGACCACTTGTTGTCGCTTATGCGGATACATTATTTCGCGCCGATTTTTCTTTAGACACTTCTGCTGATGCGGTAATTTGGGTGAAACAAGTAGAAGATCCAAGTGCATTTGGGGTAGTACAATTAAACGATCAAAACCAGATTGTGGATTTTGTTGAAAAGCCAAAAGAATTCGTTTCGGATTTAGCGATTATCGGAATTTATTATTTTCAATCAGGGGAAACCTTACGTGCCGAATTACAATACTTGCTCGATACTAACGTTGTTAAAGGTGGCGAATATCAATTGACAGACGCTTTAGAAAATATGAAGCAAAAAGGCATGAAATTTGTACCAGGTAAAGTAGACGAATGGATGGATTGTGGTAACAAAAATGTTACGGTTGAAACCAATACGCGAATGTTAAACTTTTTACACCAAGATGGTGTAGAATCGTTAATTGCAGCTACTGTGAAATTGGACAATAGTACAATAATTCCACCTTGTCATATTGCCGATGACGTTATTTTGGTTAATGCAACCGTAGGCCCTAATGTATCATTAGGAAAAGGGACGCATGTGTTGAACAGTTCCATTAAAAATAGCTTAGTACAAACCCATGCGCATATTAAAAATGCTAATTTAGATAATGCCATGATTGGAAATCACGCCACTTTTGATGGGAATTTTACCAGTATCAGTATCGGAGATTATTCCGTATTAGAATAAAATGAAACAGCGAATTGTAATTAATGGTTTGATCGGAATCTTTATTTCCGGTATGCTTTGGGCACAAGAACCCGAGGATACGGCATTGGCACCCGATGCGTTTCAAAATCATTATTATGAATCGTTAAAACAAAAAGGTATCGAAAACTACGATAAAGCCTTGTTGGAATTGGATCAATGTGAAACCATTCAGCCCAACAATCCTGTTATTTTTTTTGAAAAAGGAAAAAATTATTACTTTATGAAACGCTACAATGAAGCGTTTGATCAGTTTAAAAAAGTAACCGAATTAGATCCTAAAAATCGTTGGGCATGGGTAGGAATGTATGATGTGTGTTATGACACCAAAGATTACAATCGCGCGATTACTATTGTCCAAAAGTTGATTGAATTCAAGTCCGATTATCAAGAAGATCTTTGTTCCCTGTACATGACTACCCGTCAATACGACAAGGCATTGGACTTAATCAATGTGTTAAATGCTACCGTTGGGAAGTCGGATAAACGTGAGTTATACAAAGCACAAATCCTACAGGATGCTAAATACCAGGGCCCTGAAAAGAATGATTTGATCGAAAAAATTAAACAATTTCCAAAAGACGAGTCCAATTATATCGCCTTGATTTTTATGTATTCAAAGAGTAATCAAGAAGAAAAAGCATTGGAAGTTGCGCGCCAATTGGAAAAAGAAATCCCAACTTCTGAATGGGCACAAGTAAGTTTATTTAAGTACCACCTTACAGCAAATGATGGTGCAAAAGCAGTAGGTTCAATGAATAGGGTATTTGCGACCGATAAAATAGATAAAAAAATCAAGCATCGTATGCTGAATGAGTTTTTGATTTTTACAAAAAACAATCCGCAATTTGAACCGCAATTGGATCAAGCAATTCACTATTTTGAGGATGATAAAGAAGTCAATGTAGCCAAAGAAATCGGAAAGTTTTATCAGGCAAAAAACGATTGGATCAAATCGGTTAAATACTATGAAATGCATCTAAAATCACATGGAGAAGACATGGAAGGCATTGTATTATTATTACAAGCCTATACCGAAAGTTTGCTATTTGACAAGGTGCTTCAGTTTTCATCGGAACAATTAGAATTATTTCCAACACAACCCCAATTGTATTATTACAACGGTTTAGCTTTAAACCAACAACGGCAATTCAAAAAAGCCAAAGAAATTTTGGAATCGGGATTGGATTTTATTGTTGACGATAGCGTATTGGAAATTAATTTCAACTTGCAATTAGGAGAAGCAAGTGCAGGATTAGGAGATCATAAAAATAAAAATGCGTATTTTGAAAAGGCCAATCAGCTTTTAGAAAAAACCAAAAAGAACTAATGCAATACCTAAAAAAAATTCAATTTGTTGTGCTTTTAGCCGCAGGGATAGTGGTTTTACAATCGTGTAAATCCAAAGCTCGTCTTGTTTCAGAAGGAACCGCTTCTGATAACGAAATACCAGCAGTTCAAATTATCGATAAGTACAATTTAAACGCCCTAAATTTTTCCACATTATCGATTAAAGCCGCAGCCAAATACCAAGACGATAATCAATCCCAGAATGTGATGGCTGAGATTCGGATGAAAAAAGATGAAAAAATTATGGTAATCATTCGGGTTTTAGGAATTACTATGGCTAAAGCATTAATTACTCCCGAGTCGGTAAAGTATTACGATAAAATAGGCAACAAATTTTTTGAAGGCGATTATTCAGCTTTAAGTCAATGGTTAGGAACCGATTTAAATTATCAAAAAGTACAAAGTATTTTCTTAGGAAAAACCATTGAAGATTTACATAAAGGCAAATACAAAGTGGCGATTGCAGATAAATGGTATCAATTATATACGCAAGATAATCCCGAAGTGAATAAATCTTTTTACTTTGAAAGCGATAATTACTTGGTTAAAAAACAAGAAATTAAGCAACCTACGTTGCAACGCACATTGCAAGTAACCTATCCAGAATACCGCAAAACCGATGAAAAATTGCTTCCTTTGCAAATGGTCTTAGAAGCCCAATTGGAATCGGCAAAAACGTTTATTGATGTTGAATATAAAAATGTTAACTTCAATGAAGATTTATCGTTTCCCTATAATGTTCCTGACGGATTTGAACGTATTGAATTAGAAAAAAAATAAAACATGAGGCAGCCTATTTTCACCTTTTTTCTTTTGATGGTATCTGCAGTGGGTATGGCTCAGCTCACACAAGATGAATTGGAACAACGCAAAGCTAAAATTCAAGAAGAAATTATTGAAAAAGAGCGTATGCTACAAGAAGTGCGTTCGAAAGAAAAATCGGTAACGAAACTACTCGCGCTTCAAAAAGAGAAAATAGGATTAAAAGAAAAGTTGATTAACACGACCAACAAACAAGCCCGCGTCTTAAATGACAATATGTATCTCAACCAATTGGAGATTAACAAACTCAAAAAAGAGTTGGAATTATTGAAAAAAGACTATGCGGATATGGTGTTAAAATCATATAAAAGTCGCTCACAACATAGTCGCGCAATGTTTTTATTGTCGTCGGAAAATTTTACTCAAGCCTATAAACGCCTTCAATACATGAAGCAATATTCGAGCTACCGTAAAATGCAAGGACAAGAAATTAAAGACAAATCCAATGCGCTAGTTAACCATTATACAACGCTAACCAAACAAAAAGAGGAAAAAGATAAACTTTTAGCCGAACAACAAAAGCAGCGCGAAGATTTAGAAAAGGAGCGTCAAGAGCAAGAAAAAATTGCCAATAGTCTAAAAAAAGATAAAAAGCAAATCGCTGCAGAAATCAAGAAAAAACAACAGGAGTCTCGCAAAATTGATGCGCAAATTCAAAAATTACTTCGGGAAGCAATTGCAGAGGCCAACCGAAAAGCAGCGGCCGCAAAAGCCAAAGCGAACCCAAAGACAACGACTGTGGCTGAAACTAAAAAAATTGAGTCTTCTGCCAAAATAGTTCTTACCCCTGAAGGAAAAATTATCGCTGACAATTTTAAATCGAACAAAGGTCATTTGCCTTGGCCAGTAGAACGAGGCGTTATAACTTTAGGTTTTGGTGATCAACCGCATCCGGTATATAAATCGATTATGGTTCACAATAGCGGAGTAGATATTACTACAGATACCAATGCTTCTGTTCGTGCGGTGTTCAAAGGAGAGGTTTCTCAAATTCAACGCATCGGAAATAAGTTTGCCGTATTGATTAAACATGGGGATTACTTTACCATTTACCATAATTTAGCTACAGTTACGGTAAGTGAAGGTGACAATATTAGCGCAAAACAAACGCTAGGAAAAGTAAAAGCAGATGCCGATGGCAAAGCAGTTGTTCGGTTTATGATTTCTCAAAATGCAACCTATATCAACCCAACCTTGTGGTTGAATCGTTAAGTCAAGCTTCCAATTTAGGAAGCTCCACTCGGTATTTTTTATCGGTTTGATTCTTGGTCGAAAGCATTTCGTTCAACAGCAAAGAATCCAGTAAATAGGTGGAGAAAAACATAAATGTTTATGTTATCATCAATAAAAAAAAGCGCCTTGTGGGCGCTTATGTTTTTAGTTCTTTTTTAATAAAACTTTTTCTTGCGTGAACTGATAGGCAGCATCCAAAAACTGAATCATTTTATTCCAGTTGGCATTTGGCTCAAAATAGTTTTTATAGTATTTAAATGTCTTGATGATTAATTGATTACCTTTTATTTCAGCATTGGAAGTAAATCCACCGGTTTCATTTTCTACTTTTTTATTTAATTTTTCCAACCCAGAAACACTATACCCTTCGGGAATGATAAAAGTGATTTCGTTTTCAAACGAACGGGGGAAATTCATATAAATATTGTTTTTACGTTCCATTTCTTTTTTATCAATCTCAATTTGAGAAGTCAAAAAGCGCCCAATTTCCAATAAATATTTATCGCCAGCCTTTTTCACATATTCGTTTGCAATCGTAAACGAGTCTTCTACTTCTAAAGGTGTAGACTTTCCAAAGCGCCCCGTATTTTTAATGGCAAACCCATAATCTTCCACTTTTACGTCAAATTCGCCTTCAACGTTTGCCTTCAACGATTCTTTTTGTTTGTCTTTTAACGTGTTAATTAATGCGTTTAGTTCATTAGTATATTGATTACGCTGTTTTTCATTACGCACATAGTCCATTAATTTGGTCGAACCGTATTTTTCATAATCTTCATAGACATAGTCAAAAAACTCCAAACGATCCTCCTGTTCTGATTCTTTTAAGTGCCCGGTAAAAGCCAATTGACGTTTTACCTTATAACCTGTAAAATCAAGTAATTCTACTTGTGTTTTTACTTTTGAAATATTGTCATTGTAGGTACTGCTCGGTAACGTTATCGCATTAACTTCGGTTACTTTTTTCCCATTGGAAATCCCCAAAACATAAGCTTTCGAGTTTTCAATTAAGGCATCAACTTGTTCTGCACCTGAATAGGAAGAGAAATACTCAATAAATACAGGAGTAGGAGTGTTTACACGAATTAACTTACGTAGGTTTTGTTGGATAAGTAAATCGTCAATCGAACCGTCATGTCGGGGAGTGGCAATAATAATATCATAGCCAATTTCTTGTTTTTTCAAAAACTGCATAAAGTAATTTACAAACGGCAATTCATCTTGAAAGAAAATAGGATTTACACCATAATAACCAAAAGGGTACATGATTTTTGCTTCATTAACCACAAACGCTTCTAAATAACGCGTAAAGTATTCATGGCGGCAAAAATAATAGACCGCTCGAATTTTTTCTTCTTCCGATTGAAAGGTTTTATTTTTCAAAAATCGATTGATTGGACCCAAGTCGCCCGATGGGGAGAATTTTTTATTATAGTATTCAAAAACATCTTCTTTGGACACGGTCTTTTTTACATCGCGTTCTTTTTCAGACAAAAAACCATCGGATAATTTTTCAAACTTACCCGAACGCGCAAAAATAATTTGAAACTTATAACAGGGTAGTTCTGTTAATGGATAGAACCAACGTGGAAATTCATTTTTTTCAACATTCGTTGCCAATAATTCATAAAATCGCTCACTGTTTTTACCTGTAGGCACTTCTTTTAATTCTGGTGCGCCATTGTAGGTGTTGAAATTGACGAAAAAATCATTTTCAGTACTCAAGGTAATTTTTAAATCTAAAGTAGGATACACGTCGCCTAAAGGTGTTTCAACGGCTTTGAACGTATAATCATAAACCGACTTAAACGGTTCTATAGAATAAAAATAAAAGTCGATTATATCACCAATTTCTAAATTTGGAATCGCAAGTTTTTTTTCTCCATTTACTTCTTTAGAATCTTTATCGGCATCGATTACCATTTCTTTTCCATCGGGTTTAACAATTTTTACCCCAATATAATTTGTACCGCGTTGCCAAAAAGACCCCAATGCTTTGTTGGAATAAAATTTGTCGCGATAAGAAAATTCAGAAAACTCTTTTACAGCCGCTTGATCCAATAATTTGATCCGCTTCCGAATCGAACTTTTATACGTTACATTAACCCCGTATTTATGATAATTGTAATGTTCGTGTTTGTAAATAATAACTGCCGACTCATTTTTCCATTTATCAGGAATCGTATTGGCTTTTTTGTAGGCATCATTGGCGCCCCAAATGTAATCTCGGATTTCTTCGGGAGTTTGAGCAAAAGATACCCATGAACTGAAAAGGAAAAGGCCCAGGAAAAGATTGAATTTCATAGCGGTTATTTAGTTAAGATAATTGATGTGTTATAGGATTCCGCAATTTTTTTATTGAGCGCTCTCCAATTTTCAAACTCTGTTGTTTTTAATGTTCCGTTTTTAAATAGAAACAGTTTTTTATACTGAATTAAATTATTTTCTAGGGTATAGGAAAGCATAATCTCATAATTTTCCTCCTTAACCGCAATATTCTCTGGTAACTTAGTCACTTTATAACCTGGGGGTATTTTTAAGGTTATATCGGATTCAAATTGGGTTTTGTAATCCATTTCAAAATCGGTCTTCCGGTCTTTCAACTGAAAATCTTTGTATTCATTCATAAAGTCCAAATCCACATAGATTTCATTGTCAAAGGAAGAAACTTTATTGCTGATATCGATTGTATAATCAATTGTCAATAGTTGGTCACGATGCTCTAAATTTGAGGTTTTTACATTTTCAACTTTAATACTTTTGTTTTGATGGGAGAGGTAATTATCCAAGAGTTCTTTCTTCTCTGACGATTCAAATTGGTTGTATACATTTTGAAAATAGGACCGACTTTCACCGGTATAGGTGCGTTTACAAATTCCCTTCATTTTCTCTTGATCCAACTCCAATGTTGCTTTAAAAACCTCTTTATTTTGAGATGCAGTGCTCAAGGGAACACGCTCAACAATACAACGTGTGCCGTCTTCAATCATCACTTCTTTATTTTGAATTCGTTCGGCATATTCACCAAAAGCATTGTATTTTTCTGTACCATCCAGGTAGTAGTGTTTCCCTTTGTAAAATAAAGTACAAATCATGTGATTATCTACGCTTAACGAAGGTGTTTTGTAATCATAGGCAATATGCTTTGTTCCAATCCAGGTAAGTCGTGCATCAAAACCTGCCAAGACCAACATTTGTTTGATTAAATTGGCCATCCCTTTACAATCACCATATCGTTTTTGAAAAACACTTTGTGCTTCATCGGGTTTAAATCCGGCGATTCCGTCTTCAAATGCAATATATCGAATGTTATCTTGCACCCAATAAAAGATATTTTTTATTTTTTCTTCATCTGTTTTGGCATTTGCAATTAGTTCGTTGACTTTCGGGCGAAGCACTTCAGGATCATTTTGCATCAATTGCACCAATGACGCATACCATTTGTATAAGTCTTCATGGGTTTTAAACAAGGTTTCTTTTTTGTTTCCTTGGGTATAACTTTTAGCTAGTACCATGATGTGGGGATACAAATACGATCGCCCAGGACCATCCGATTCTTTGAAGATAGCAGGTGCATCTTCTAAAGTGTAGCTAATTCTGTTGATTTCGCCCTCTTGAACGACTTCTTTTTTTATAGCAAACCCTTTAAAATTAAATTCTTTAAGTTCTAATTCTAACCAGTTGGGGACGCGAAACGTAATGGTTTTTTTTAAAACAGGGTACTCATCTTGAAAATAAAAAGTAGTACAATACTTAATGTCGTTGTAGTTTTTTATCATTTCATAATAATACGTATACCCTTGTACCGGAAAATCGAGTGATGTATATTTTACGCGCGCATCATGGTAAAACAAATCGTCGTCTTTGTATTGTTCGTCTCGAATAGA
Source organism: Flavobacterium sp. (assembly GCF_027484945.1). Taxonomy (GTDB): domain Bacteria; phylum Bacteroidota; class Bacteroidia; order Flavobacteriales; family Flavobacteriaceae; genus Flavobacterium. The sequence continues at coordinate 323 of NZ_JAIXRZ010000016.1, read as the reverse complement.
AAAAGGGGCTACTTTTTCATTTCGGTATTTAATGCCAAACGATTCAATATTGGATTCGCTGTCATAAAACTCATATTTATGAATATCTGCACGGTGGTTGATATTCATTAAATGTTCTTGGGTTTTTAATCGTACAGTTACTTTTTCATCACGTTTGTTGTAGTCAAATTGGATATCATCCGAACTCGATAAAACAGCAACATCATCTTTAGAATATTTTTCACGAAGGGATTTGGATTTTGAAATATCTTCTGGGGTGGGGTCAATATTTTTTTGTGCAACCGAATGAAAAGTTATCATGGCGCACAGTGATAGCATTAGTT
>NZ_JAIXRZ010000054.1 GCF_027484945.1 Flavobacterium sp. | reverse complement strand
TAACAGCTGTGATCCGTTAGTAATTACCGGTGTTTCTATTATTGATTATCCGCATTACTTCACGCCGAATGGCGATGGAATTCATGATACTTGGAATATTGTAGGATTACAAAATCAACCAACCGCTAAAATCTACATCTTTGACCGACAAGGAAAACTCTTGAAACAAATCAGTCCTACAAGTGAAGGATGGAACGGAACCTATAACGGAGCCTTGATGCCTGCTACAGACTACTGGTTTAAAGTAGAATACCTTGAAAACAGAAACACCAAAGAATTTAAAGCGCATTTTGCTTTGAAGCGGTAGTTTAATGAAACAAGAATAAATAGTATTTCAGACACTATCCCAAAAAGTGTGTAAGTTATAAATAACAGGGTTTGACTTTTTAATTAAAGTTGAACCCTTTTTTTAAATAGAAATAAGAACTGATTGCGGATAAATCTTTAGTTTTAGATTGATATCAACCATTTTTTGGTGGCTTCCTTTAAAGCTAAGGATATGGATTTTTAAAATAGCGTCATCCGTTGGGTATGACAATTTATTTTGGATGTATTTTCTAATATCCCAATTACCATTTTAAATTAGAATTATAGTGTTAATAATTTTCCTGATTTTAATAGAAAAGTTTGAGACGCCTTTCGGGAGTATATTATTATTTTGAAGCTATTCCAGCTCTACATTTCAAGTCCTCAGCCTGTACCGTGTTTTTATAAGCCACACTTAAGCTTCCATGGGTCGCTTTCGTGAGGCAACAAAAACTACGGTACCGTCTTCCGGGATTTCCATTTCGATCTGGGCTAAGGTACCCACGCCAAATCAAGTCGTGTACTAATCAACATTGATAAAGTATTTTGGTAAAATAACAAAACCACCCATAAAGGTGGATTTGTTTTTATTTGTGCCGCAAAGTCGGGAAACGTTTGCGGAGCATCGTGCATAATATGAACACTTTGCGGTTCTGGTGATTTGACAAAGTTGCAACAAGTAATGGGGCACAGTACTTTACAGGTTACACTAACCTATTTGAGAGGATTGGAAATACAACAGTTATCAGTTTTGGATATGCCAGAATTATAATGTCTGACAACTATTTTTAAGAAAGATAATGATCATTTTTATATTTATGTAACTTTGTTATTTACAATTATTAATAATATGCAAATAGGTAACCCTTCATATAAAAAATGTCCTCATTGTGGACAACAAATTGCTTACTATCCTGGACCATACTTTATTCATCACTATGAGTTTACTGAATGGTCTGATGGTGAGACATTCGAAGAATTACCTTGTTTAAAAAATACATATTTGCAGAAATGTAACTTATGCAATGAATTTTATTGGTTTACTCAGAAATTAGGAGGTATGTCGTTTGAAGATTATGTTCAAGCAGCAGAATATTTTGAAAATAAATATTCTGTTAAGAAGAGTATAAATTTTATTTATAGGTTGAGAAACAAAAAGAGGTTGATTTATATACGCACCAATATTTTAAGAAAGTATAATGATCAAATTAGAATACATCCTCTTTCAAAAGGTGATAAAACAAAGCCTTCAATGTCAGTTGAGAAGAAAGTGCTGTTTGAAAATAACGCAAAAATTCTAATTGAATTACTAACAGAAATCAAATCTGATGATTTTTTTCTGCTTGCAGAATTAAATAGGAATATTGGCAACTTTGAAGAAGCAAAAAGAATTTTAAATCAAATACCAAGTAGTTACAAAAAGGATTTATTGTTTCAAGAAATTAATAAAAAAAATTGTGAGGTAATCACAGTTACACAGACTTCGCCAAAAAGACAAAGTGATTTAAATTTTATTTAGTTAACTTTTAGTAGTTTAAGCAGATTAATTTTGTAATATCACTACAATTTCCTGATAATCAACTTGTAATTTTGATTATATGTAGTACTGTATACTTGATTTATTACTTGATCAAATGTTAAGTTATCAGTATCACTTGATTTCTGCACTTCTTTCAATCTCATATAATCTTCAAATAGATCAATACACCATTCTTTGCCATAGGAATACTTAGAAACTTTATCAATTAGATAAGTATTGTAAATATTGTTCAGCATTTCTTGAAATGTAGTATTTGGTGCGTATTTAAAGGTTACTGATTTAAGAGGATGATTAAATGCATCATCAATTATAAATGCTGTAGTTTTGTATTCCTCTTTTATACAACGAATATAAAAACCTTCATTAAAATTATAAGGTTTCCAATATAAATCGCTTTTATCACCTGGGTCATAATAATGACCTTTAAAATCAGGAGTATAAAAATGAGCAATAATTTGGTCTTGTTTTTCTTTTAATAATGATTTACTCCACCAACCAGATGCTCCATTTAGGAAGAAGAAATTACCGTTGTCACCTCTATATCCTGCATGTTGTACTTTAAATTGTTCTTGCCAATTATGAGTGTCTTTTGTTTGTTCTATTAATCTCTCTAAAAGCAACCAGTCATAATGTTCAGGTATTCTATATCCTTCGGGTGCTAATCCCCTTGGATCTAATACTGCATAAGAATTATATATTTTACCATATATACTGTTTTCTATGTTGTTATCATAATAACACCATGCGCCATTTTTGGTATTTTTCCACTCTTCAGGATCTTGAATATTTGGAATTGAATCACCGTTTCTGTAATGAGATACATACAGATTTTCAGTGGTCCATATTTGGTTTCTTATTTTGATTTCTTGCATTTAAATTAGATTATTAGTTAATCTTTCTTTTTTATAATTTTTGTAATTATAAAAAAAACTCCAATCGCAGCAAGTATATACAATATTTGTTCTCCAAGTGAAGATCCTTCTTGTCTTGCAATTTTATCATTACTATATAACAAATACACAATATAAATTAATATTAGAAGTCTAATAATCCATTTTCTCATAATAATATTGTTTTAATAAAATTGATTAGTTGCCAAATTTTAACCACAAAATAAATTTTAATAATAGTAAATAAAATATGTTAAATAAAATTATTAGAAGAAAATCATGATATAAGAAAATCAATATAGGATTGACACCTAATTGTTTTTTTGCTATATCTAAATTAATTTTTACAAGTTCTGGTACAAAACCATCACCATTATAGAAACTTAATTTTGTGAATTTCATATAATAAGAATCTGCATCATGATATCTTGAAACTGTGTTTTCATCTAACTGATATGGATTTTTATTAAATTCAGCTTCAATTTCATTTATTATTTTTAAATCCTCATAGTAAGTTAATGTTTTTGAAGTCGTAACAATTAAATTATAAGAAATTAGAATGATTGATATCAACCATATTAATATTGATAATGATGAAATTATTCTTCTGATTTGCACAGAAAGTAAATCAATCTTATTTTTTGTAACAATTTGTAATATGGTTATAGCTTTATTCATAATAAAATTATTTTTTAATTAAATTATTAATCACTTATTAGATTTAATGATTGAACTATTAAAATCGAATATTGGATAATTACGACTTGTATAGCCAATCACTTTAACTTTACCTTCATATGTTTCTTTAACTGTACCATCAGGATTTAATATTGCTTTTGCAATACCTTCATAATTTTTTTCAAGTTGTTTATTTTGAGAAAGCGTTTGGTCAAATTTTTTCATCATTCCGTCAATGACAAGTATTTGTTTTACGTAATCTTCAAGACTTCCTTGTTGGTAAGGAATTATTTTTTTTGCTTTATTATAAACACCAACAGCTAATACATCAATTACTCCTTGTGCAACTTTAGGTGAATTAGGATTATATACTTGAACACCAGTTTTATTTCCAAGATCGGTAAGTAATTTTAATTCTGGTTGTGTTAGTTTTTCATTACTACCACCTGAAATTCTTTTAATTTTATGCATTACAGAATAATATTTATCAAAATTATCCTGAATATCCATTAACAAATTTAATTCTGAATAATTTAGATCATTAATTTTTCCAGCAATTATTTTATCCATTACTGAAAAATATTTTACAGTATTTTCATCTCCAAGAACAATATATAGTAAACCTCTTTTAGAATCAAATGCAGATGAGAATAAATTATCTTTTGCATTAACATATTCTTTTTTAATTGCGATCATTTTATGATAATTAGGATACAAATTTGTTACATCAAGAACCCAATTATGTATGTAATAATTTGAATTTAATGCTATACTTATTAAAAGGATAAAAGTTATAAAAGGAATAATTAATATCTTGTTTTTTTCAAATTCTTTTAACTCTGTTATGTTTTTTTCAGGAATTGTATATTCATTTTCATTTATAGGAGGCGGAGAAAAATTTATTATAGTGTGAATTTCATTTAATTTACTTGCAGGTGTCCATTTTTTTAACCCTTTTCTCCATATTAAAGTATTTTCATTAATTTGTTTATCTTTTAACTCTTGAAAGGAAAGACATATTGATTGGTTTTCATTTTCATTAATATAATATTTCAAATTTTTATTCAAAATTGAATACATTTTATGTTTTAAGATTGTTAAAATGTTTTCAAAATAAAACTTTGGATTTTTATTCACAATTTTTCCAATACTAAGTAGTGTCAAATAAAAACCTGATATTATAAATGAAACCGAAATACCTAACTTGATTGTTAAAGTTAAAGTTGATGCTTTATTGTCAATTATTGGATTATAATCATTTAAGTCAATAATTGATATGACTAATGGAATTATTCCAATTATAATTATTGAAATTAAACCTAAAATTAATAGTAATCTTGTTCCTTTTACTTGTTCTTTTTTTGCAGATGGACTTAGTGTTATTGCAATAATACCATTTATGAATCCGCCAAACAAGAGTATAAAACTCCACCAAAAACCAATCTGTTTTCTTCTACCAATGAACTCTGCAATTGAGTAAAATATTATTAAGGCAGTAATAAAATAAAATATCATAAATGTATTTTCTTTCAAGCATGCCTCTTACTTGATTATTGTATAAAACAAATGCGTGAGACAATTGCCATTACTTGTACTTGAGGTGGTCGAATATCCGAGAAACAAAGTAAAGCAACGCTCACGCAACCGGTGAGCGTTATGCTTATACCTTCCTGTTTCTCATTTGAAATTTCGACCTTTCAAGTACAGGAATATTAGCAAACGCTGTTATATCGATAAAATGTTTTCTTTCTTGTGAAAGTTTTTACAAATCTACCAATATTATACAGGATTTGCAATTGATTGATTAACATGTTGATAATGTGTTATTTCAGGAACCAACTATGTTTAGAATTTCTATCATTTAAAGCATCAGAAACACCTGTAGTGAAATCGAATGCATTTACGCCTCTGTCAAGGAATTTATCCAAGTAGGAAGTCTTGTTGGATCCTGTGAGAAGATTATAAAATCTCCAAAGATTTATGTCTCCATTTTCATTTTTACAGAAGCTCTCATCTTGGTAATAATCTTTTGCAACAGTTGTCAAATGGCCATCATTAAGCAGCAATTCTGGAAGTAGTAACTTTTCTTTTTTAGACAGAAAATTGTACAATCTTCCTTTTCCAATGAGTTGTGCAAATTGAGACTCAGTCAATGAATAATTAGATAGTTGATCCATGGCATTCAAGTGACGATGCATATTGTAGGAGCTGAACAACTGAAGCGTTTTATCTTCTAAATCAGCATAGGACATTGCTTTTAATTCTTCTTTGAAACCATCTGTAGATACGCAAAGATTACAGCACACCATATTTTGAAATCCTATGAAAATCTTGAATTTCTCATAAGTCTTTTTGTTATATAGGTTTTCTGTATTAAGTGCGCGAACACCACCAACAGTCAACACAAGTGTATTACCATTGATAGTTTCTGTAATAGATGGAATTCTGATAATGAAAGCCATACGTTCGTAGTAATTAGTTTTCTGATGTTCTTGCAGATCTTTAACTGGAATGTGAATAGCATCAGGAGTTCTGCCTTTAATTTGATGTGATACACGAATTTCAGGTTCCTATATAACCTCATTTGGAAAGATCTTGTGTACTATAGCTTTCAGCGATTGACAATTAGCTTTTTTATGGTGCGTTGAATGCGCTACACATACACAAAAACCACCCGTGAAGGTGGATTTGTTTTTATTTGTGCCGCAAAGTCGGGTTCCGAAAGCTATCGGGAGGCGAAGCGGGAGCTTAAAGGAACTTTTTGCGGAGCTGGGACACGGATTGCAAATCTGCGCTATCGGGGTTGTTTATTTGTTCGATTCTACTACAAAAAAAAAGCCTCTTTTTAAGAAGCTTTTTTTATTGAGTTCGGAGGGTTAAAATAGTCGTTATTCCCTTATTTTTGATACTACCGCTTCAAAGCAAAATGCGCTTTAAATTCTTTGGTAGCATTGTTTTCAAGGTATTCTACTTTAAACCAGTAGTCGGTAGCAGGCATCAAGGCTCCGTTATAGGTTCCGTTCC
>NZ_JAIXRZ010000023.1 GCF_027484945.1 Flavobacterium sp. | reverse complement strand
TTTTTCTATCACAACTTGTGAAGGATGTATTTTTTTGTTTTCCATAATACCCATTGCCCAATCGGTAAATTTCAATCGATACGTTTTGAGCTTGTTTTTTTTCCAATCATACCAAACACCCAGACTGTGTTTTAGTAAATCTTCCAGTTTTGAAACTTTGTACAAGGCAGCATAATCGTAATAAATAGAGGTAGCATTTTCTGGAATTCCCTCCGATTCATTAACGGCGGGATATACTGCTTTCTCCACAAATTTATCCATCGTGTAGGTTTGTAGCAGATTTGAAAGTTCGTAGGTTTTTTCATCTATAGGACTACCTAATAAATAATATCGGTTATCGTAATAACGTACTTGTAAGGGAGCTACTAGGCGCATCTTTACCTCACCTTTCTTCTCATAGAGAAATTGTATGGCTTGCCCGCGCTTGGCAAAATCAATAATCTGTCCGGCGAGTAAAAGCAATTGGTCTTGCTGGTGCAATGTTGGTTGAACATGCACAAAATAGGGCAATACATTTAAATCTTTTTCTGAATAATCAAAATCATCCATCAAAGCGGTTTTTAACCAATTCACAGAACTCATTGACTTCTCGGTATCTAATAATCCTAACAGTAATGGAAAAGTTAATTTTTCATCTTCTGTTAGGTTTAAGTTTTCAGGGGAATCTTCAAGTACAAAATAATTTCTGCCGTTAATTTTGCGAGAAACGATTTGATAGCCATCTTTAATCAAAAGTTCTTTTGAACGATCAAATGTTCGTCTGGATATAGGTTCAAACCCATATTCTTGTATTAATAGGGAGTTTAATTCATTTAAAAGTGCATCAATTGTTAACGCTCTATTTTTTAAAATTTTAATTATCAAATTTTTATACAACCTTTTCTTTCCAAACTCTTTCATAAAAAATGCTTTTAAAAAGTAAAGATATGGAACTTTGCCAAAAAATGCCAAGTGAATATCTAATATTGCACTCACTAAGCATGGGTGGCGGAAGTTGGTTCGGTGCACAGAACCAGATAGAAGACGCGCACAACCTAGGTTGTGTGGATTATTAATCCGTGGAGGTGCGAGTCCTTCCCCATGCACTATTTAAAAAGAATGCAAGGTTGCAAGGATTCCTTGGTTTGAAAACCTACTCTTTACTTTTGAAACGTTAACTTAAATTAAGACACCATGAAAAACCAAGATTTTAATAAACTAGAGTGGATGGAATATGTAATTGGAGGTAGCTTCGGAAATACTATTAATAAAGAAGAAATTGTTAATAAAACTGAGGTAAAACAACTGTTACAGTTTTTCAAAATAACCTACGATGAGTTAGTCATTTTAGCACTTTTAGTTGATGGTGGTATTCGACAAGAAGAACAAGGAATTGATTCTTTTTTAGAACATTTTGGGGGTAGTATTCGCAATTTAAAAAACATTAATAATGCCTTACAGGGTTTAATTTCTAAAAGGTATGTTATTGCACAAACCAAAAATCGTTTAAGTAAAACATTGATTAAACAGACCTTTCAAGTTGATGAAAAAGTATATGAAGCACTTTTGACTAATAATACCACCCTACTTTGTAAAAAACCAGCCGAAAACTTCGTTGAACTATTACAATTAATTCAAGAGCTAATTGATAAAAGATGTGAAGGGGTATTTGATGCAGATACGCTACTAAAATTAGTAGAGAACGAATTAACTACAGCCAAAAAATGTATTGAACTTGATTGGTTAAATAATTTTAATTTGTCTATTGTTGATAAAACACTCTTTTTTTGTACAGCCATAAACTATTTTACCAATGAGTCAAAAGCCGATTTAGAATACTACATCAAGCAAATCGAAGACAAATTCACGAAACAAAAGGCTATTCGGGAAAAAATAATAAACAAAACATCTCCTCTAATTACTAATGAATTAGTAGTAAAAGAAGAAGATGGATTTGCCTTTGATGAGTTTATTGAATTAACCCAGAAATCAATTACTGCCCTTTTTGAAAAACAAAAAAAAGAAAAAAAGAAAAAAAGCTACTCTACAGCTACACTTCTGTATCCTGATGCAATACTTGATGAGAATTTATTCTACAATCCATCGGAATGGAAACAAATTAATACCATTGAAAAGGTTTTAAGCATTGAAAAACACAAGCAAATAATTGATCATCTAGAAGAAAACGGTTTAGGCAAAGGGATTTCTATTTTATTTAATGGTTTTTCGGGAACAGGAAAAACAGCTACAGCAAAACGGTTAGCAAAATTGACCAACCGTGCTTTGTTTTGTGTAGATGTTGAAAAAATAGTCGACAAATGGATGGGAGATTCTGAAAAAAATGTAAAAAAGATATTTTCAGAATACTACGAATTTTCAAAAGAATGTGAGCACACTCCTATACTTTTTTTCAACGAGGATAGCATTTTTTCTAAACGCGTTTTGGTAAATCAATCTACAGATCGTTCCCACAACAGTATGCAAAATATCCTCCTTGAAGAAATGGAAAACTTCACAGGTATTTCTATCGTAACTAGTAATAATGCAGACAAATTGGATCCTGCATTTGAAAGACGATTTCTATATAAAGTAGAATTTGAAAAACCCAACACAACCACTCAATTTCAACTGCTTCAAAATAGCTTTCCCAACATGTCTATTGACATTATCAACCAGGCAATTAATAATTATTCATTTACAGGTGGGCAAATCTATAACATCAGGAAAAAATACATCATGCAATGTATTCTCGAAGAAAACGATTTAGAATCCTTATTTTTAAACCTATGCCAAGAAGAAATTAAAATAACAACTTCTACTAAAATTGGTTTTGGATCTAAACTGTAATTAAAAACTATTAAATATTTAAAAAGATATTAAAATAGGTTTATGTAGGATAAATTGATAATTAATTTTATTATGCATATGAATAAATAAATAGCGTTCTTTGAATCAACAAAAAAGCGAAACATTGTTGTCTCGCTTAATTGTAAAGTGAAATACATAATATTTTTAATCTTCTAAATTAAGTGCGTATTTAACTTCATCATAATTTTTCCAATTCACATTTGGATTGGCAATTCTATTTGAAGCAGAAATTACAACCACTCTAAATTTTTGTGTCGCTGGATTTGGCATTGATGACAAATTAGTATTTGTTGTATATATATTAATAAATCCAACCCCAAATTCATAATACCAAGATTGGTTTCCAATTGTATATGGCATTGCAATCCAAGCGCCATTTGAATCGCTTTTAAATAGGCTAACAACTCCTTTGTCAATAATTGATTGCGTAATAGCTGGTAAACTCAAAGTAGTATACCAAAAACTTCCAGATGTATTACTAGACCAATTAGAAGATGAAGTTGTTACTGTGTTTGTACCAATAACATTTGCGTTTCCGTCAACTCCGTCTTTTCCGTCTTTTCCATCTTCAGAACAACTAAAAAATGTAAAAACCAAAAGTAAAAAAATGGATTTTTTGAATAATGTTTTCATAAGAAATTAGATAACCTTGTTCCTGAGGTTTTTTAAATGATTAAATAAAAACCAAAAGCGTGGAACAAACTTTTATCCGTTACTCAGGTATCGCCAAACACCTACTCAACAAAATAAGAGAAGTCCACGCAGTACGTGAACGTTCGCTTATTAATTCTTTGTTGAGTTAGTATTGAAATTGGCGATTTCGAGTAACAAGATTAACAGCTAACGCTTATGGTATGATAAAAAAATATTATGTATTCACTTTATTCAAATTTGTTTATCAAATGTATTAAAAAGTAATTGATGTTAAAACATTATTCTATATTAAAAAATAAGTACAATTAGAAATATTATTAGAAAAAAAAACTCATTAATACAATATTTTAAAAACAAAGACGTGTAAATATCTATAAGCTAAATTTTAAATTATAATGAAAGTGTTTTTAAAAATTCAATTTATTTTAGCCTATAATTTCTATCACCCCATAGTATTTAATAAATTCCTATACCCTATGAATTCAGAATCAAACCCGACATCATCAACTCAATTACCTTTGCTAATTGAAGATATGAACTTGTTTAATAGTTCTAGTAGTTATGTAAGTCCGTACAGATTATTTTTTGCTTACTCCAAAAAAATCCCTAGTATTATTCCTATCGAAGATATAAAAATTGAATCCTTCAAAAAATGGTTTGAAAATAAATACCAAAATGAAATTGTACAACAACATTATTCACACGATTACAATATCACAAAAAAATCGTTGGAAAATGCCTTTCACATCTATATTTTACAAAATGGACTTCTGGTAAGTATTGAATATAGTTCGCTTTATTTTTTTCACACAGAAGAACAATTAAAGTCGGCAAAGATCCTCTTTGAAGAATCTAAAAAATTCTTATACTCCCAAAAGAAAACAACCGATATATGCTTAATCTTTAATCAAAATGGGGAATTAAATACGCAGCCGGTTAATATCAAAAAACCAAAAATCGATTTTAACATTCATTACAATGACGATTTTTTACCTATTCATAAAGATATCGTAAAACAACTCAATAAGAGAGATACCAACGGACTTTATCTTTTTCATGGGCAACCAGGAACAGGTAAAAGTACATACATCAAATTTTTAATTCACCAACTCAAGAAAAAAGTAATCTTTATTTCACCAAAAATGGCGGGTGAATTGGACAATTTAAACATGACTCCATTTTTACTAAATAACAAAAACGCTGTTTTCGTAATTGAAGATGCGGAAGAACTTATCCAGTCACGTCAAGAGGTTAGAAACTCCAACCTATCCATGCTACTTAATTTAACCGATGGGTTATTGGGTGAGAGTTTGGGGATTCAAATAATTGCTACGTTCAACACCGATGTGAAGAATATAGACAAAGCGCTGTTAAGAAAAGGTAGGCTTTCTCAAATTTACGAGTTTAAGCCGTTAACTGTAGATAGAACCAACAAATTATTAGCAACCTTAGGAATTATGGAAACTGTTAATCAACCACTTGCAGTTGCTGATATTTATAATTTTAAAAACGACAATCATTACAAACCCGCAATTAAAAAAACAGTTGGATTTGGGGGTTAGTAGCATTATTTTTACCCTATTCAATTTTAACGAAAAAAAACATTGCTCGAAATTCTTGCTGCATTTTTAATCGATTCTACTTTAATATAATCCATAAATACACGTTCTGTTTTATGACCTGAAATAGCCATAATGTCTTGTATTGGAACATTTTCAGTATACGCATTGGTACAAAAAGACCGTCTAGCAGTATGGGTTGTGACGAATTTGTATTTTGGGGCCTTGTGCACAACAAGCTTCCCTCCTTCAGTTCGAAAGTATTGATATTTATCATTAATATTTGCCTTTTTTGTATTTTCTT
>NZ_JAIXRZ010000015.1 GCF_027484945.1 Flavobacterium sp. | reverse complement strand
TCAGGATCGTTCATTAATAATTCAACTGCTTCTTTGGTAGTAGTGCCAATAATTGGGTCACCACCGATTCCAATAGCCGTTGTAATTCCAAAGCCTTGACGAACCACTTGATCGGCAGCTTCATATGTAAGTGTCCCCGATTTTGATACAATACCTACTTTTCCTTTTTTGAAAACAAAACCTGGCATGATCCCTACTTTTGCTTCTTCAGGAGTAATAACGCCTGGGCAGTTAGGACCTATTAATCGACAATCTCTATTTTTAATATAATCATATGCTTTCATCATATCAGCTACCGGAATACCCTCTGTTATAGCAATGATCACTTTAATACCTGCATCAGCAGCTTCCATAATGGCATCTGCAGCAAAGGCTGGTGGAACAAAAATAATGGTTGTATCCGCTCCAGCTTGATCTACTGCATCTTTTACAGTGTTAAAAACCGGACGATCCAAGTGCATAGTTCCTCCTTTTCCTGGAGTAACACCGCCTACTACATTTGTTCCGTATTCAATCATTTGAGAAGCATGAAAAGTTCCCTCACTTCCCGTAAAACCTTGAACTATTATTTTTGAATTTTTATTAACTAAAACACTCATGTCAGCTATTTATATAAATGGTTTAAAAGTGGCACAAAAATAGGAAAATGAAATTACTATTTCGATGCATTTTCAAGTATTTTTTTATTTGCTAAAGATTCTGCAAAGATTAGAATTGACTCATTTGATACCCTCGGTACAATTTATTGTCTTTAATTTCCCAAATCACAAAGAAATTAGCTAATAACATTTCTTCTCTTGGATTTTCTATCGTTTTTACAAAATGAGAATACCGTACAGAAACCAAATTTCCATCTTGTAAAATATGACTTATGCGAATTTTTGAACGGACATAAGCACGACTTAATTCCTCGGTTAGGTTTAAAACATCATTATAATCCAATTGTACAAAACCCTTGGTGCTATTCCATTCAATTATCAATTCTGGATGGAGAAATTCTTTAACTTCATCACGACGAAGCATTACATCCGATTTATAAAAATCGAGTACTAAATCTTTCACTTGCATTATTCGTTCATTTTATTTAGCAATTCAGGAATGCGTTTTACATTCGCCAATTGTTTTAATTTTTCGCGGGATTCTTCTACTGGAGTACCAAAATAACTTTTACCGCCTTCAATTGATTTGGTTACACCTGTTTGGCCCATTACAACAGCTTTGGAACCAATAGTAATGCCACTAGTCGTTCCCACTTGCCCCCATAAAGTAACTTCGTCTTCAATTATAACGCAGCCCGCAATACCAGTTTGTGAAGCTATTAAACAACGCTTCCCAATTACAGTATCATGTCCGACATGAACTTGGTTGTCAATTTTTGTTCCTTCACCAATTGTTGTATCACCCGAAACACCCCGGTCAATCGTACATAAGGCCCCAATTCCAACATTGTCTTCAATCACCACACGTCCACCAGACAAAAGCTGATCAAAACCTTCGGAGCGTTTTTTGTAATAAAATGCATCCGCACCCAAAACGGAACCGGCATGAATAATAACATTGTCGCCGATAATCGTATGGTCATAAATAGCTACATTGGAATGAATTTGGCAATTTTTCCCAATTTTTACTTCATTACCTATAAAACAATTCGGTTGAATTATAGTTCCTTCGCCAATTTCAGCGGTAACTAAAACAGAAGATTGCGCAGCTACAAATGGACGAAAATAACGGGTAAGTTTGTTGAAATCACGAAAAGGGTCATCAGAAATTAATAATGCTTTTCCTTCTGGACACTCTACTTCTCTATTTATCAATATGATTGTAGCTGCAGATTGAAGTGCTTTGTCATAATACTTTGGATGATCCACAAACACAATATCGCCCGGGGTAACCACATGAATTTCATTCATCCCCTCAACTGGAAAATCATCGACACCTATGAAGGTAGTGCCAATGATTTCAGCAATTTCTTTTAACGTATGTGTTTTGGGAAACTTCATAAGCTATTCTTTTACCCGTTCGATATAAGCTCCAGTAGCGGTATCAATTTTGATTTTATCTCCTTCATTAATAAATAAGGGTACATTTACATTTGCTCCCGTTTCAACAGTTGCAGGTTTTGTAGCATTGGTAGCAGTATTTCCTTTCACGCCAGGTTCAGCATACGTAACTTCCAAAATTATTGAAGCAGGCATATCAACCGACAAAGGAAGGTCTGTTTCCGTATTGATTTGAACCATTACATTGGTTCCTTCTTTCAATAATTGCGGTGCGTCCAAAACCTCTTTATTCAATGTAATTTGCTCATAGGATTCAGTATTCATAAAGTGATAATCGATACCTTCATTATATAGATATTGAAACGTATGGGTTTCAACGCGAACTACATCAATTTTATGTCCCGCAGAAAACGTATTATCCAATACTTTTCCATTGGTTAATGATTTTAATTTTGTGCGCACAAACGCCGGACCTTTACCGGGTTTAACATGTAAAAACTCTACGATTTTATAAATATCGTGGTTAAATTTAATACAAAGTCCGTTTCTAATATCTGCAGTAGATGCCATTATTGTAAATTTTAAATGAATTTTTATTAATAGGTTCCTGAATATCCTTTCATAATTCCTCGCGAAGAATTACGAATAAAATCTAATATTTCATCGCGCTCTGGAGAAGCAGCCATTTCCGCTTCAATAATTCCAACTGCTTGAGAAGTGTTGTAATTTTTTTGATATAGTATACGATAAATATCTTGAATTTCCCGGATTTTTTCTGTTGAAAAACCACGGCGACGCAAACCCACAGAATTGATTCCCACATACGATAGTGGTTCTTTCGCTGCTTTGGTATAGGGCGGTACATCTTTGCGTACTAATGAACCTCCAGAAATCATGGCATGCTCCCCAATATGAATAAATTGATGAATCGCAGCCAAACCTCCGATAACCGCAAAATCCCCTACGACTACGTGACCTGCTAGTGCTACACCATTAACAATAATCACATTATCTCCAATATGACAATCGTGTGCAACGTGAGCCGTTGCCATGAGTAAACAATTGCTTCCAATTTTTGTTTGTCCGGATGCTATTGTACCTCTATTGATCGTTACAAATTCACGAACCGTAGTATTATCTCCGATGATCGCTAATGAATCTTCACCACCAAATTTCAAATCTTGAGGAACTGCGGCAATAACAGCACCTGGAAAAATATTACAATTTTTTCCTATACGTGCCCCTTCCATAATGGTTACGTTGGATCCAATCCATGTTCCCTCACCAATTTCAACATTATTGTGAATGGTAGTAAAGGGTTCAATGACCACATTTTTGGCAATCTTCGCACCAGGATGTACGTAGGCTAAAGGTTGATTCATAGTTATTGATTTTTAACAATTTGTGCCATCAATTCTGCTTCTGCAACTAATTTTCCATTAGCATATGCATTGGCTTGCATATGGCAAATTCCCCTACGTATCGGAGAAATCAAATCACATTTAAAGAGTAAAGTATCCCCAGGAAGTACTTTATATTTGAACTTCACGTTGTCGATTTTCATGAAATAGGTAAGATAATTTTCAGGATCGGGAACCGAACTTAAGATTAAAATTCCTCCGGTTTGTGCCATTGCTTCCACAATTAAAACCCCTGGCATTACAGGTGCTCCCGGAAAGTGACCAACGAAAAAGTCTTCATTCATCGTCACATTTTTTAAACCCACCACATGAGAATCGGACATTTCAATAATCTTGTCAACCAATAAAAACGGTGGTCGATGCGGCAACATTTTCATGATCTTCGTTACATCCATCAAGGGCTCTTTATTGAGGTCATAGGATGGAACTTGATTGCGTTGCTCAATTTTAATTAATTTGGACATTTTCTTGGCAAATTGGGTATTTACAAAATGTCCTGGTTTGTTAGCAATTACTTTTCCTTTAATTCGGCAACCGATCAATGCTAAATCACCAATTACATCCAGTAGCTTATGACGTGCCGCCTCGTTGGGATAATGCAACGTTAAGTTATCTAAAACTCCGTTAGGTTTTACCGATATATTTTCTTTACCAAAGGCTTTTTTCAAATTCTCCATTGTTTTATCGGAGATTTCTTTATCTACATAAACAATAGCATTGTTAAGATCGCCGCCTTTAATTAACCCATGGTCTAATAAGGTTTCCAATTCATGCAAAAAACTAAAGGTACGCGCATCGGCAATTTCAGTTTTAAAAGCATCCATACTTTTTAAGGTCGCATTTTGTGTGCCTAAGACTTTGGTTCCAAAATCTACCATAGTTGTCACTTGATAATCGTCGGCGGGCATAACAATTATTTCGCTGTTCGTATTTTCATCGATATAGGAAATCACTTCTTTAACGACATAATAATACCGTTCTGCATCTTGCTCAACAATTCCAGCCTTTTCAATAGCTTCAACAAAATATTTGGAGGAACCATCCATTATGGGAGGTTCCGATTCGTTTAGTTCAATAATAACATTATCTAAGTCGCAACCCACACAAGCGGCTAAAACGTGTTCAGAAGTTTGAATTTTTACCCCTAATTTCTCTAAGTTAGTTCCACGTTGCGTATTGACCACATAATTAGCATCGGCCTCAATTACGGGGCATCCTTCTAAATCAACACGAACAAAGGAAAAACCATGATTTACGGGTGCTGGCTTTAAAGTCATGGTTACTTCTTTTCCAGTGTGTAACCCCACTCCCGTTAGCGTAATTTCAGATTGAATGGTTTTTTGTTTAACCATGGGATTCTATTTTCAATTTAGTTTAAAGTTTCTTTTTTAATTCGTTAATGTCAGCAACAATTTTAGGTAAATTTCGGAAGTGAACATACGATTTATTCCAATCTCCGTAATTGAAGGCTGGACTACCTTGAATGGTTTCACCATCAGCTATATTTTTTCCAATACCCGATTGCGCTTGAATACGCACGTGGTTACCTATTGTAATATGTCCAACAATACCTACCTGTCCTCCAATTAAACAGTTTTTGCCAATTTTAGTTGATCCAGCAACACCTGATTGGGAGGCAATCACTGTATTTTCTCCGATTTCAACGTTATGGGCAATTTGGATTTGGTTATCTAATTTTACGCCTTTGCGAATGATAGTTGAACCTAATGTTGCACGATCAATAGTTGTACAAGCACCAATTTCAACATTATCCTCCAAAATCACATTGCCAATTTGAGGGATTTTTGTGTACGATCCATCTTCAGAAGGTGCAAATCCAAATCCATCGGAACCAATGATTACTCCTGAATGTAATGTGCAGTTATTTCCAATTTCCGATTCTGAATAAACACAAACACCCGCAAATAAAACGCAGTTATCTCCTATTTTAACATTGTCACCAATAAAACAATTGGGATAAATTTTAACATTATTTCCAAGTGTAACATTTTTACCGATATACGAAAAACTGCCCAAATATAACTGCTCTCCATAGGTAACATTTTCTGAAATCACCGAAGGCTGTTCAATACCTGATTTCATTAATTTCACTTGGTTGTAATATTCTAATAACTTGGAAAACGAAGCGTAAGCATCGTCCACTTTTATAAGCGTAGTAGTTATCGATTGTTCAGCTTCAAACGAACGATTGACAATAGTGATTGAAGCCTGTGTAGTATAAATATAGTTTTGGTATTTAGGATTGGCTAAAAATGTTAGCGAACCTTCTGTACCCTCTTCAATTTTAGCTAGTTTATAAACTTCGACGTTTGGATTACCTACAACATCGCCTTCTAAAATACCTGCTATTTGTTCTGCTGTAAATTTCATTAGGACAAAAATATAAAATTTAATGCAAACTGCCCGCTACCCTATTAATACTTTTGGATAACACATAAAATATTTGGTCACCGCTTTCGACATTGCTTTCACATGTGATTGCTCGGAGATTTCTTCCAACACTTCTACCGATCGGTCTTTTTTTAGAATACGAATCGGAACACTTTCTTTATTATAGGCAATATTTATCAACTTCCCTTTGAAAACAAAATAATCGGTTTCGTTTTCGTTAACTGGAAATGTTTCGCGTAAGCGGGATTTTAATTGCTTCAATTGTGCTTTATCGGGTTTACCTTCTGTAATTTCAATCTTAAGCAAATCGCGGTTAATAATCATATTACAAAGGCGCGATAAAACAAAATCATCTGCAAATTGCCAGGCTTTTATTGCCCCCATGATGTCATAATCATCCAACAAAGCAAATTGTTCCAAAATCGTTAAATCAAAACTGTCATCTGAAATTCGATGATTTAAAAAGTAGCGTAATGGCGCACTGCACTCTAAAAATATACCACTTTGGGTTAATGCTTTGGCGCGTTTTAGTATTTTGGTTAAAATAATTTCTGCTACTACCGATGTTTTATGCAAATAGGCCTGCCAATACATTAAACGTCGTGCCATTAAAAATTTCTCTACAGAATAAATGGCTTTGTCTTCAATAGCCAAAGTATCATCTACTACATGCAACATTTGAATTAGCCGATCACTGTTGATGTTACCTTCGGCTACACCGCTGTAGAAACTATCTCTTTTGAGATAATCCATTCGGTCCATATCGAGCTGACTCGAAATAAGTTCTAGCATAAATTTACGATGGTATTCTCCTTTGAAAATTTTTATTGCTAAACTCAATTTCCCTTCAAATTGAGTATTTAAGGCATTCATAAATCGTAACGAAATCGCTTCATGATGAATATTTTCAACGATACTATGCTCCATAGCATGCGAAAAAGGACCGTGGCCAATATCATGAAGCAAAATGGCAATATACAAAGCCGTTTCTTCGTCATCTGAAATAGTGACTCCCTTGAATTTAAGTGTTTCAACTGCTTTTTGCATTAAGTGCATACAACCTAATGCATGATGAAATCGCGTATGATGGGCACCGGGATACACCAAATACGACAAACCCATTTGAGAAATACGCCGTAATCGTTGGAAATACGGGTGTTGAATTAGATCAAAAATTAGCGTATTGGGAATCGAAATGAAACCGTAAATCGGGTCGTTAAATAATTTAAGCTTGTTGGTCAAATTCACAAAAATAGGATTAAAGTGCAAAGATAACTGAAATGCCTAAAAGCAGAGTATAGAAACAAATTAAGTACTTAATTTTTAAACCCATTGAGTAATAAAAAGTACGATTTGTCATCGCTTCAAATTCAAAGTAAACACCTGCATCCCTATTCCATTGCATTGCAATTATTTTTATTAGTAAAAGTCCCAACATTCTTTGTGCTATCCAATTGAAATAGGCACATAAATGTAAGGTTCACTAGTGAATAAATTCGATATCAATACGCCAATAAGTCGAATAGAACCTTTTCAAAACGAGCTTTTGGCAAGTATTGATCTTCGAGAGATTTCATGAATGGGATTGCTGTTTCCAAACTTCCAACACGTTGTACAGGAGCATCTAAATACTCAAATGCTTGTTCCATAATTAACGACGAAATATCACTAGCGATTCCTCCAAACAAAGTGTCCTCTTGAAGAATTAGTACGCGGTTGGTTTTTTTTACCGATTGGAGAATCGCTTCAGTGTCTAGCGGCTGTAGCGAACGCAAATCTAATAAATCGGCACTAATTTCTGGATGTTTGTCTAATAACTCAATCGCCCAATGTACCCCCGCACCAAAGGTAATTATTGAAACCTTTGAGCCTTCTCTAACCAATGAAGCCGCTCCAAATGGTAGGGTGTAATAACCGCTTGGAACCTCTTGGTATATACTTCGATAGAGTAATTTGTGTTCAAAATACATTACTGGATTTGGATCGTTGATTGCGGTATTTAAAAGACCTTTGGCATCATATGGAAATGCAGGGTAAACTACTTTTAGACCCGGAGTTTTGGTAAACCAAGCCTCATTGGTTTGTGAATGAAAAGGCCCTGCTTGCGTCCCGCCTCCACAGGGCATTCGAACAACCACATCGGATTTCTCACCCCAACGGTAGCGCTGCTTGGCTAATAAATTTACAATTGGATTAAATCCAGTCGAAACAAAATCAGCAAACTGCATTTCAACAACTGCCTTATAACCATTTATTGATAAACCATTTGCTGCTGAAACTACAGCACTTTCACAAATTGGAGTATTGCGAACACGCTCTTTGCCAAATTGTGCAACAAATCCGTCGGTAATTTTAAAGGCACCGCCATATTCGGCAATATCTTGCCCCATGATTACCAAATTAGGATGACGTTCCATCGATTCGCGCAACGCACTCGAAATAGCATCAATAACACGTATATTTACTTTTTCTAAGTTTGGACTTACTTCTTGATAATCAAAATGTTCATATACATCACCTAATTCTTCACTTAGATCAGCAACAAGTTCAGGTTCAGCTTGAGTAATTGCCCAATTAGCATCAATTTCTTGTTTAATTGCTTCCCGAAATTCTGCATCTTGCGAATCGGTTAGTATTTTTTCATTAATCAAATAATCACGGTAGTTTGAAATAGGATCTTTAATCGCCCAAATATCCATTAATTCTTGGGGTACATATTTCGTTCCACTGGCTTCCTCATGGCCCCGCATTCGGAAAGTCTTAAATTCCAATAAAACGGGTCTAGGATTAACGGCCATCGACGATTTTAATTCCTTAATTTTTGAATACACGTCGAGGATGTTGTTTCCGTCGATAATATGACTTTCCATTCCATATCCTATTCCTTTGTCGGCTAAATTTTCACAACGGTATTGTTCGTTAGTTGGTGTCGATAGTCCATAGCCGTTGTTTTCAATCACAAACATAACGGGTAGATCCCATACTGCTGCAATATTTAATGCTTCATGGAAATCGCCCTCAGAAGTAGCACCTTCCCCAGTAAATACTGCGGTAACTTTTCCATTTTGTTTTAGTTTATTTGCTAAGGCAATTCCATCAGCTACTCCCATTT
Organism: Flavobacterium sp.; assembly: GCF_027484945.1. Classification (GTDB taxonomy): domain Bacteria; phylum Bacteroidota; class Bacteroidia; order Flavobacteriales; family Flavobacteriaceae; genus Flavobacterium. Next base: position 10,069 of record NZ_JAIXRZ010000015.1, on the reverse strand, counting down.
GTGGGCCTAAGTGTGAAATCATCCCAATGATTTTATAGGCTTGTGTTCCAAAATGAAAACTACGGTCGCGACCCTTGGTGAATCCCGATTTTTTTCCTTGCCATTGCGAAAATAATTGATGTAAGGGAATATCACGTCCTGTAAAAACACCTAAATTTCGATGCATCGGCAATATATATTCGTCTTTATCAAGAGCAGCCGTAATACCGACCGATATTGCTTCCTGACCTATTCCAGAAAACCACTTTGATACTTTTCCTTGTCGAAGTAAAATAAGCATTTTTTCTTCTATCAATCGTGGCTTAAGTAGTTTTTGATATAATTCCAATAATACTTCGTTGGATAAATCGTATCGGTTAAAATTCATAGTTGGGTTTGTGTTTAAAATGCCAAAAATAATAAATAATAACTACTTAAAAGTTGTACACCGCTAAGAATCTCATCACTAACAAAATTAACCAACCCTAATATATTCTTCTTATTATTGATTATATTTGTGTGTTCGCTTACAGCGCAGCAGTAATTAACAAAATAGTTTTAGTATGCAACAAATTCCAAGTGTTGACTTACGTGATTTCCTGTCGGACGAACCGGCACGTAAACTAAAATTTGTAAATGAAATCGGCAAAGCTTACGAAGAAATTGGTTTCGTAGCATTAAAAGGTCATTTTTTGGATGATCAATTAGTATCCGCTTTATATGAAGAAGTTAGAAATTTCTTTAACTTTCCTCTCGAATTAAAAGCAAAGTATGAAATCCCCGGAATCAGTGGACAGCGTGGTTATGTATCATTTGGAAAAGAACATGCCAAAGGTCGATCTGCAGGGGACTTAAAAGAATTTTGGCACTTTGGACAATATATCGAAAAAGGTTCCAAATGGGAAGGTGAATATCCCGAGAACGTAACAGTAGAAGAATTACCAAAATTCAATCTAGTTGGAAAACAAGCCTATCAAATGCTCGAAAAAACTGGAATTTATGTTTTACGTGCATTGGCCTTACATATTGGATTAGAAGAAAATTATTTTGATCAATATATTAAGGATGGAAATAGTATTTTACGACCGATTCATTATCCACCTATTACGGATGAACCAAAAGATGGTGCCGTTCGTGCTGCAGCGCACGGTGATATCAATTTAATCACGTTACTCATGGGAGCGCAAGGCAAAGGATTGCAAGTGCAAAATCATAATGGTGAATGGATTGATGCAATTGCACAAGACGACGAGCTAATGATTAATGTGGGCGATATGTTGTCGCGACATACCAACAACAAGTTGAAATCAACGATTCATCAAGTAGTCAATCCACCGCGAGAATTATGGGGAACATCCCGTTATTCAATTCCTTTTTTCATGCATCCCGTTAGTGATATGAAATTGGATTGTTTACCACAATGTATAGATAATTCAAATCCAAAATTATTCGAAGATATAACAGCAGGTGATTATTTGAATGAACGTTTAGTGGAGCTGGGTCTGGTTAAAAAATAGATTCCTTCGTATTTAAAATTTAAACCTATCGATTCTGAGTATATTTTTAGCTATGAATAATTTAGAAGAACAATTAAAAAAGTTATTTCCCGACCATATTGCAAGCGAACCCGATCCGATAGCGATTCAAGAACATGAATTGTATGTGCAAAATGAGCCGATGATTTGTAAATACGAAAAACGTAAAGGAAAACCGATTACAATTATTGAAGGATATGCTGGAACTGATGAGGATTTTAAATTATTAGCTAAAGAAATAAAAACCAAATTAAGTGTAGGCGGAAGTTTTAAAGATGGAACCATCATTATTCAAGGTAATTTCCGTGACACTATTATGAACCTTTTGAAAGAAAAAGGATTCAAAGTTAAACGTGTTGGTGGTTGATTACGAACAACTTGTAAATATATTTTAAATTATACATTTTAAATTATAAATGTCTTACGACGCTAATTTTATATCCAGTGCTTAACGCTTCAGAATTAATTTTAAACCCAGACGGGAGTGTCTATCATCTGAATTTACTTCCCGAGCATATTGCGCAGGACATCATTTTTGTGGGTGATCAAGATCGTGTAGAAAAAATTACTCAACATTTTGAACGAATTGAGTTTACAATACAAAAGCGTGAGTTCAAAACGCAAACTGGATACTATAAAGGTAAACGTCTAACCGTTATATCTACTGGAATTGGCCCCGATAATATTGACATCGTAATGAATGAACTCGATGCTTTGGTAAATATTGATTTATCATCGCGAACAGTAAAAAAAAATGTAACTGCATTAAACATTGTACGCATTGGGACTTCAGGTTCACTGCAAGCCGATATACCGGTTAACAGTTTTGTAATGAGTCATTATGCACTTGGATTAGACAATATGCTTCGCTCCTATTTGATTGATGATTTTTCTGAAAAAGCGATAGAGTCGGCTTTTATTCTACATACCGATTGGGATTTACGAAAAGGCCGGCCTTATGTAATTAAAGGTTCGACCCTACTAGAAAAACGTTTTGAAAGCCCTACTATTCACAAAGGATTTACAGGAACTACTGGTGGATTCTATGGACCTCAAGGTCGGGTTTTGCGTTTAGCTATACAAGACCTCAATTTAAATTCCAAAATGGATAGTTTCGAATTTAATGGGATAAAAATGACCAATTTAGAAATGGAAACGAGTGCTATTTATGGTTTAGGAAAGTTATTGGGACATGAATGTTTATCATTAAATGCTATAATTGCTAATCGCGCCACCGGCACTTTTAGCGAAGATCCCTACCAAACGGTTGATGCATTGATTGCTTACACCTTAAATAAATTAACCCTTTAATTTAATCACAGCTTTCCTTCGGTTTATATGAAAACGCTAACTATCGCAGGCGTACCTGAACACTTTAATCTACCATGGCATCTTGCGATTGAACAAGGTCATTTTGAAAATGAAGGAATTCAAATTAACTGGATCGATGTTCCCGAAGGTACCGGCAAGATGTGTCAAATGTTGCGCAATGGTGAAACCGATATTGCGGTAATACTCACCGAAGGCATCGTTAAAGATATTGAAGCAGGAAACCCCTCTTCAATTGTCCAAGTATATGTAGAATCGCCTTTGCTTTGGGGTATTCATGTAGCCGCTGGTTCACCTTACCAAACAGTAGTTGATTTGCAAAATTCAAAAGTGGCAATCTCTCGCTATGGTTCTGGCTCGCACCTTATGGCTTGTGTTCAAGCACAACAACTGGGTTGGGATTCCTCCCAATTGACGTTTACAGTTGTTAACACTATCGAGGGAGCTGTAGCTTCTCTAAATCAAGGCACAGCGGATTATTTTATGTGGGAACGTTTTATGACACAACCGTTGGTTGATCAAGGTATATTTCGTCGGATTGGTGAATGCCCAACTCCTTGGCCCTGTTTTGTAATTGCTGTACGAAATTCTGTATTAGAAAATGATAAAGCCACGATTGCGCGACTTTTAAAAGTCATTAACGATGTTACTACTTCGTTTAAACAATGTCAAGGAATTGAACAAATTTTGGCCAATCGACACCAATTGCAATATGCTGATGTTGAACAATGGCTTGCGGTTACCGAGTGGTCACAATCGAACCTTTCTGAATCAACGGTAACCCAAATTCAAAACCGACTTTTTGAATTGAACCTTATTGATAAAAAAAGTAATTTTACAACTTTAGTAACTCAAGTTTAGTGAAAGCCAAATAATGGTTCAAACTCAAGTATCTCAATTTCGTAAATTGTACGATCGCTTTACGATTCCAAAACCATGGGATCGTATTTTGATTTTGAGCTTGAATGTACTGTTAACCATTCCTTTGTTTATAATTTTACACCAAAACCTAAAAAAGTTGGGATGGCCGATTTTTTTGGATCGTCTTTTGATTTTTGTCTGTTTGGTAGGTTTACTTCAGCTCATACTTACGCTGCTTCGTAAAGTAACCTTTATTAGTATAGCTTTGTATCTTATTTTTTTGTTTTGGGGAACATTAATTGGAGGCTATGGTTTTCGTGAAGTCTTTGAAGATTATCAATCAATGCTTTATGCAATGCAAGACAATCCTTATCCGCAAGACATAGTAGTCGACAAGTTATTGCCTTTTCCCAATAAAACTAAAATTACAAAAGCCATTGATTTTGATTCGCCCAAGGTGCGGAATTTTGCACTTATGGCCATCAATAAGCATTTTAAAAACACCGAGGGGTATCAAGAATATTCCAATATCATTCAATGTTTTGCTGTTTTTAAAGAAATCAATACACTATGGAATTATGTACATGATCCTGTTGGACATGAATATATTGCTACAGCTGAGGAATCAATTAACTATCTGTCAGGTGATTGTGATGACCATTCAATTCTCATGGCAGCGACGATAAAATCGATTGGTGGAATTCCTAGGCTTATACATACTCCTGGTCATATTTATCCAGAATTATATATCGGCACTCAAAAGGATATGGAAAATGTGAATTACTTAATTAAAAAACGCTTATTTCCAAACGAGAGTAAACACCAAGCTATTCATTATCATATCGATGAACGGGGCAATGTTTGGTTAAACTTAGACTATACAGCCAAATATCCTGGTGGTCCATTCATGAAAGAAGAAATATTAAGTGCATTAACATTAAATTAAAATCCCCAATAAATTAATTAGTATATTAGCATAAGAAAAATACCGCAAATGAAAAAATGTGCAATTATTATTGGTGCTTTATTCTGGTTATCGAGTAGTTCCGCTCAGTCCAATTCAAATTCTGGAATTGCATTCAAAAAGAATGAATTTCGAATCGATGTTTTGCAAGCCATTGCTTATGGTAAAATCGGATTGAGTTATGAACGTTTTTTTGAACGAAATTTTTCAGTTGGGGTAAATGCAAATTTTTCAAACAGTCATAAAATTGAAGCCGATTTTAATAATGGTTTTCGAAATAATATTCCGCGTTACGAGTTCAACCCGTATTTACGGTACGCACTATCAAAAAGCAAATCGCGATTTTACTTTGCTGAAGTATTTGGTTCAGTCAATGGAGGTGATTTTAAAGAAATTGTTCGCGAATCAACCAATGGAGTTGGCTATTATACGATTAAACAAACGCAATATACCGACTTTGCAATGGGTGGAAGTTTAGGATATAAAATGTATTTTAAAGAGGCTTTTGCTGTTGAGTTTTTGGTAGGATTCGGTTCCAATTTAACGAATAAAGCGAAAAGTCCCGACGTAATATCAAGAGTTGGATTTAATTTTGGGTATCGCTTCTAATATATTAATTATGAAAAAAACAGCTGCTTTATTACTGTTATTTACATCATTTGTTTTGTTGAGTTGCGATACCAATGATGATGATTTTTATAATACGGAATATGTTCGTGTTAACAACTTGATGCAAATTGAAACAGCCGCAAGTTATTCGGTTGGGGATTTTCTATATCTCAATTGTAATGTTGCCAATCAGGTGACGGAAGTAGGACAATCAACCCCTTTGGATATACGCAAAACAACTAACAATGCTCCTTCTTTGGCTTTTTCCTATGTTTTGGAGCGGCAAACAGGTGTTGATGAGTGGTCACCCGTAACCGTTACTAATAACCAACTCAATATAACCGCTGGAGCATTGGAAACTGCTGGTTTTTATCTAGCTACGGCAACTTATAATACTTCGACAAGTTCTTATCAATTTCGGGCGGGAATTCCATTGTTGTCGTCGGGAACTTACCGACTAAGTTACGGATATAACAGTTCGGCAACCGATGTAGTCGAATTGCGCTCAAACAGCAGTTCCTCTGCCATTACACTAATGATTTACACTACTTCAAATGCGATTAATTCAAGTGGTTATTATCAATTTACTGTAAATTAGTTTACCATAAAATCGGTTCCAATCCATTTGAAGTCAAAAAAGCGTTTGCGGCACTAAAATGCTTATTTCCAAACCAATAACCGCGATTAGCACTTAATGGCGAAGGATGCCCCGTTTCTAAAACACAATGTTTGCTGCGATTTATTTTGGCTCCTTTTTTTTGGGCAAAACTTCCCCAAAGTAAAAATACAAGGGGCGTATTTTTTTCGGATAGTTTTTCAATCACGGCATCTGTAAATGATTCCCAACCTTGTTTTTGATGACTGCCTGCCTGACCTTCTCTTACTGTTAATGTGGCGTTCAGTAATAAAACACCTTGCTTAGCCCAACGCTCCAAATTCCCAGAAATTGCAATTGGAAGCTTACAATCATTTTCCAATTCTTTAAAAATGTTAACCAAAGAAGGCGGAAAGGCAATACCATCGTTAACCGAAAAAGCGAGACCGTTGGCTTGACCTAAGCCATGATACGGATCTTGGCCAATTAATACCACTTTAACTTGATCAAAGGGACAAAGTGTAAAAGCATTAAATATGGATTCCTTAGGGGGATAACATTTGAAATTAGCATATTCAAAATCCAAAAAAGCATCTAACGATTTGAAATACGGTTTTTCAAATTCAACGGTTAATTGATCATTCCATGTGGATTCTATGTGCCCTAACATATCCTAATTTTTTATCAAAAATAGAAAAAGGAATACGAATCTGCATACGAACCTTTGTAACTTTGAGACGTAAAGTTATTTTATGATTTCCATTACTGAAAAAACGCGAAAAGATCTCGAATTTACAACGGTGCTTTCAACAATAGCTTCGATTTGTGTTACCGAATTAGGAAAAGCAAAAGCTGAAGCTATTACACCTATAGGTCATAAAGACCAATTGATGGCTGCTTTGCATCAAACTTCAGAGTATCTCGCTTCGTTTTCAAATAATAATGCTATTCCCAATCATGGTTTTGAAGCGATCACATCCGATTTGAAACTTTTGCTTATTGAGGATAGCTTCCTCGAAATTAGTAGTTTCCAAAAATTTGCATCACTTTCGGCAACGGTCAACACACAAATTCTTTTCTTTAGAAAATTTAAAGACTATTATCCCACTTTATTCGAGCTGTCCGCTCAATTGGAATATACTAAATTGATAATTCAAAAAGTCGAAGAAGTAATAGATAAATATGGCGTTATAAAAGACAATGCATCACCTGATTTAGCGCTCATTCGACATCATATCAATAGGGTGCGTGGAAAAGTGAACCAAAGCTTTGGACAAGCGCTTGTGCATTATAGTTCCCAAGGATATCTGGATGATATTAAAGAAAGTGTGGTTGAAAATCGACGTGTGCTGGCAGTCTTAGCCATGTATCGAAAAAAAGTAAAAGGATCAATTTTAGGGAACTCTAAAACCGGAAGCATAGCCTACATTGAACCTGAAGCAACGTTGCAATACAGTCGGGAATTAAATAATTATGAATATGAAGAGCGGGAAGAGATCATCCGAATATTGAAACGATTAACAACAGAATTACGTCCTTTTGCGCCCTTATTGTCGGCCTATGAAACGTATTTGAGTACTATAGATGTTGTGTATGCAAAAGCGCGTTATGCATTTGAAATAAACGGAATACTTCCTCAAATTACAGAAAAGAAACGGTTGTTTTTTAGGGAAGCTTTCCATCCTATTTTGTATTTGACAAACAAATTAAAAAAGGAAATCACCTACCCACAAACTATTGAATTAAATGCTAGCAATCGGATTATTGTTATATCCGGTCCCAATGCAGGAGGAAAAACCATTTCCTTGAAAACTGTGGGGTTGTTGCAGTTAATGCTTCAATCGGGGATATTAATACCGGTACACGAACGAAGTGAAACATTTATATTTGATCGAATTTTAACAGATATTGGCGATAATCAGTCGATTGAAAACCATTTAAGTACGTATAGTTACCGTTTAAAAAACATGAATTACTTCTTGAAAAAGTGTAACGCCAAAACGTTGTTTTTAATCGATGAATTTGGAACAGGTTCTGATCCTGATTTAGGGGGGGCATTGGCCGAAGTTTTCCTAGAAGAATTTTATCATCGAGAAGCTTTTGGTATTATTACAACGCACTATACTAATTTGAAAATTTTAGCCAACGAATTGCCTTTTGCTACTAACGCCAATATGTTATTTGATGAGAAGTCTTTAGAACCCTTATTTAAGTTGCATTTGGGACAAGCCGGTAGTTCCTTTACATTTGAAGTTGCACAAAAAAACGGAATCCCATACGGCTTAATTAACCGTGCAAAAAAGAAAGTAGAAGGCGAAAAAGTTCGTTTTGACAAAACCATAGCTCAACTTCAGAAAGAACGTTCGAAATTAGAAAAAACCTCTGAAAATCTAAAAGAAGAAGAAATTAAGGCTCGGGAAGAAAGTAAACGCATGGAGCAAATTAATGCCAAAATTCAAGAAAAATTAGAGCGCTATCAAGAAGTTTATGATGCCAATCAGCGTTTGATTTATATGGGGCAAAAAATTGATGATTTAGCGGGGAAATATTTTAATACTAAAGATAAAAAAATCTTGATTGGCGAATTTTTGAAAATGATCGAAATTGAAAATTCAAAACGGAAGAAAGTTACTGCTAAGGAGAAAAAACAACAGGAAATTGTTCAAAAGCAGGTTGAAACAGAATTAAAAGTTAAAGTTGAAGCCATTCGTCAGGTCAAAAAAGTAAAGAAAATAGAAGCTCTAAAAGCGGCTGAAACTAAGCCAAAAATAGAAGTAAAAATCGGTGATCGGGTACGGATGATCGATGGTAAAGCTGTTGGAACACTTGATGCCATTGAAAAACAAAAGGCTACAGTTAACTATGGTCTTTTTACTTCAAAAGTTGACATAAGTCAATTGGAATTTGTTGAACGACCCAAAAAATGATTATCCTACCTGAGAATATTTACGTAATATTATTTGATGGCGATTGTTTGCTTTGTCATGCTTGTGTCCAAAAGATTATCCAAAATGATACTTCGAAAAAGTTTTATTTTGCTGCTTTAAACTCTGAATTTGGGGATCAAATACGAAGTCAATTGAGCATTTACGAGCAAGATTACAATAGTATTATACTATATCTACCTAATTACACGTATCATATAAAAGCGCAGGCTGTTGCTGAGATTGCAAAACATTTAAAAGCACCCTATTCTTGGTTGCGCTTTACTCGATTGTTACCAAATTCAATTGCTAATTGGATTTACGATTATGTTGCTCGTAATCGCTATCAATGGTTTGGAAAAAGTAATTCGTGTTATTTACCAAAAGAAGACGAACGTCATCGGTTTTTAGATTAGATTTTAAATTAAATGGCTTTTTAGATTAAATCTTGATCAAGGAGAAGAGTAATATTTTTAGATTGCTTTTATAAATTTCTATTGAGTAATAGCGATAAACTATTGTTGCTTTTCAATTGTTTGATTATTCTATAAACAAAAAAAGACTAAGCTAAGCTTAGTCTTTTTCAGTATAGGCAATAGGGTAATTAATAAATTATTGCTTAATAACTTTACGTACAGCTGTTCCGTTTTCTGAAACAACATTAACAGTATATAATCCTGGAGCTAAGTCAGATACATTAATTGTACCTTCAGTAGCACTTGTATACTCGATATTTTTAACAATTCTTCCGTTCAAATCATACATTTGTACAGCATTGAAAGAAGTATTATCAGTAGATTGAATTGAAATTACATCAACAGCTGGGTTTGGAGATACTGTAAAACTAGCATCTACAAAATCATTATTGCTTAATACAGAAGTTAAATTAACCGTATCTAAACGTAATGAAGTTGCAGTAGCAACAATTGGACTATTGTTATTGAATGCAAAGTAATAGGTTCCAGCAGTAGTAGCTGTAAAAGTAGCTGTTTGAAGTGCATATGCAGTACCAGAAACAGAAATATTACCACCTAATTGTGTAGCGCCTGTAAGTGATTTTGTAGTATTAACAAATACTCTCAATGATTGTGCAGTAGCTGTAGCAGAACCTAAACGTGTATAGTACGTTAATGTAACTTGCTCATTAGCTTGTAATGCAATAGCTCTAGAGTATAAAGTTGAATTTGTAGCAGCTGTAGTACTTGAGTTAGAAAAATAATAAATTGCTCCACTTTGCGCACCACCAGCAGCATTACCTAATCCCCAAGCACCT
>NZ_JAIXRZ010000019.1 GCF_027484945.1 Flavobacterium sp. | reverse complement strand
TTAATTACCTATACTGACGGTTATTGTCAATTGGCTGTTTATGCATTAATCGCAGGTGTCGTATTAATTGCTATTTCACCTTTGGTCCGAAAATTGATGCAAGACGTGAAATAATTTGTAAATTCGGACCTTAATATTTAGGAAATTATGAGAAAGATTGTGATCACACTAGTGCTAATTATAGGACTACAATCCTTGCAAGCGCAAGACGGTTTAACATGGCACACCGATATTAATAAAGCGGTAGAGTTATCGCGCAAAGAACAAAAGCCAATGTTCTTATTTTTTACTGGAAGTGATTGGTGTGGTTGGTGTATTCGTTTACAAAGCGAAGTGTTTAAAAAACCAGAGTTTGTTCAATGGGCCAAAGAAAAAGTTATTCTAGTCGAATTGGATTTTCCAAGAAGAACGGCTCAATCGGATGCACTTCGGCAACAGAATATGCAAATGCAACAAGTCTTTCAAGTAAGAGGTTATCCAAGTGTTTATTTTGTTAAGCCAACTTCGGTCGACGGAAAAACCAATTTTGAGCAATTAGGACAAACAGGATATGTTGCAGGTGGTCCTGAAAAATGGTTAGCCGGTGCCAATGAAATGATTGCACGGTATATTCCCGATCCCAAACCTAAAGGCAAAAAATCTAAAAAATAGTTATAGCATAAAAGGTCCCTTTTCACTCGTATCATGAAAAGGGATTTTTAATTTTTTACAACTTTGTTTCCATAATTTTTTCAGGGAATTTGACGAACTTCCGTCAGCGATTACACCTTTAACAGCATGTGTTTCCAACCAATAGTGCAAATGACATTTCGGATTTTGTATAAGCACAATATAATCAACGGACTGAATAGGAAAAACACCCTTTTTATCAATTACAACTATTTTCTGCCCATTACAATACAAGCGTTGAATCGGACTTTTACGAATAACTTTAGGTGTAAATGTATTGGCTAATCTATAGTTGTCTAATGGTTTTTCAAAGGAACTATTGTTACCTAAAGTATCAATTTCTCGGTTGTGTTTCCAAGTAATGAAATGTCGTTTTCGTAAATTATACACCACCAATTCTTCTTCCGAATTTCGGTATTGAATGACCATCCAATTGCATTGCAGTCCTAAAAGCAATACTACAAGCCAACAAAAGTTTGGATAGTTACGTTTTTGAATAAAATGAACTACAGAAAACACGAACGCATAGAGTAAAATCACAAATGGTAATTGCATCGGAATATCTTGAATTACAAATTTTTCATGTTGCGCAACCCAATGAATTACGCCATTCATTTGTTCCACACTCCATTGAACAGCATTTGTTAACGGCTCCCAAAATACATTAGCATAGGCAAAGATGCAGAGTAGGAATCCCAATAGAAGGAGTAGTCCCAAGGGTGGAAGAATAAGCCAGTTGCTTACTAAAAATAATCCGGGAAATTGATGAAAATAATAAAATGATAGGGGTAGTGTTCCTAGTTGTGCTGCAATTGAAACTGTAGTAAGATTCCAAAAATAGCGCATCACTTTATATTTTGGCTCCCATAACTGCTGTATTAAGGGTTGTAGCCATACAATAAAAAACAAGGCGCAATAACTAAGTTGAAAACCAACATCCCATAAATAATTGGGTTCACAAAGCAAAATCAAAAAGGCCGCAATACATAATGTATTGTAAATATTAACGGTACGTCGTAAATGATGCCCAATGGCCACAAATGAAAACATCGTGACCGACCGTAATACCGATGGAGCTAAACCAGCAATACAACCAAAGCTCCATAATACAACTAAAGTAACCAGCAATTTTAAGCGGCGGAATGGAGATGTATTGGGTAGAAGACGAAAGATAAATTGAAGTAATATGACCAAAAATCCGACATGCAATCCCGAAACAGAGAGTATATGTATTGCACCTGCCTTTTGGTAGTCTGAATTGATTTCTGACGCAATATCATTTTGTTGGCCCAATAGTAAGGCCATGACAAGAGGGCGTTCGTTTTTCCCTAAATGATTCTCTAGATTTTTTGCAATTTGATTTTGGATTGCGGAAGCAAAAAAACGTATGGAACTATTTTTTTGCGGTATTGATTTTATTTTTTTTACATAGAGTTGGCCAAATATATGTTTGTTTTCTAGATAGTTTGAATAGTCAAATTGACCAGGATTGGGAGGGGTGTTGTTGAGATTTAACCATGCCCAACTAGCATAAGTTAGTCCAACTTGTGGTTTGTTTTCTTTTTTAGAAAGAGTAACCACAACTTTTCCTGAAAGCGATTTATCGTTAATGGATTGAATAGTTCCAACAAACCGATGGTTTCGGGTAGTAGATCGCAATACAGATTCAACTTGAAAAATGACTTTTACTGTTTGCGATTTTTTAAAATGATGGGTAAAATGAGACGATTGATGCAATTGATTATGAATCTGTGCAGTCACCATTCCCAATAGCATAAAAAAGAAAAATGTAAATACCCCAAACCAAGGCTGGGGTCGGATTCTCTTACGAGTATGGATGTAAAGGGCGCTTAATGAGACCGCTGTAATCAAAATTCCTACATATAATACAATAGGATTAACACGCACATTGTTTTTCAAGATAATTCCTGAAATAAATGTTAGTGTAATTCGAATCAGCGGAAATTGAATGGTTTTCATATTTCCGACAGTTTAGTGAATACGTTCTTATTCGATAACTCGATTCACCTGTGCGAAAGTTCTTTGGTAATAAGGCTCTTTTGTGGAAGATATAACGACGCCTTGTTGTGTTGACGAATGTACAAATTTTATTTCATTTTCCGAAACTTCGGTCACCATACCCACGTGATTTATGGTTCGACTCCCATTTGTTCGAAAGAATATTAAGTCCCCTCGGCGAATTTCGTCACGGTTTACTTCGCGACCAATTTTTGCCATTTCATGAGAGCTGCGGGGTAAAATGATTTCAAAAGTTTCAAAAGTAGTAAACATCAATCCACTACAATCGAAACCATCACGACTTGTGCCTCCAGAGCGATAAGGGGTTCCAATAAAGGCGAGGGCATTGTTTACCAATTGTTCAGAAAAGTAAGGGTCCTCTTCGTGAGCTATAATGATATCGTCTTCGTTTTGATTTACGATACCCGGAGTGTTTTTGATTTTATGTTCAGAATTCGGATGCGATTCTTTAATCACAGGAGCCGATTTCACCTTTCTTCGTGGAGGTTCTTTGATAGCAACTTCAGTTGATGAAGGTTTATTTTGTGGGGTATAAGTACTGTATTGGTTCTTTTGGATAGCCACTTTTTTGGATGTTATAACGGTAGGTTTTGATGAAGTACACGACACCAATACCAGAGAAACCATGATAAAAGCCAATAGTTTTTGCATTTTTAAATTTTTTTGCAAAGATAAAGCAAAAGAGCTAAACATGGGGTGTTAAACTATTCCAAATATGGTTCGCTGTTTTTTGACTAGCGCCCAAACCACCTAATTTTTGCTCCAATTCATCGTATTTTTTTAGCAATTGATTCCGGTAAATGGGGTCAACTAATTTTTGCAATTCTTCTTTGATCCGAACCGAATTAAAGTCATCTTGGATTAACTCAGTTACCACAAGTTCGTCCATAATTAAATTCACCAATGAAATATACTTTAAGGTAATAATTCGTTTTGCAATTTGATATGAAATTTTACTAGTGCGGTAGCAAACGACTTCGGGAACTTTAAACAATGCGGTTTCCAATGTAGCGGTACCCGAGGTGACTAAAGCTGCATGCGCAACACGCAATAAATCATAGGTTTTATTGGAAACGAACTTTATCGATTTTCCTTGTAAAAAAGGTTCGTAAAACAAATATTCTTGGCTTGGCGCCCCAGCAATTACAAATTGATATTCTGGAAAATCAGATACAATGCGTAACATTTCTTTGAGCATTTTGGAAATTTCTTGCTTTCTACTCCCGGGAAGCAAAGCAATGATGGGTCGATCATCAAGTTTATTAGTGGTCTTGAAATCAGATTCATCGGTAACCGGATGATTATGAATTGCATCGATCAACGGATGGCCAACAAAATCAACGGGATAATTATGTTTTTTTTCAAAAAAATCTTTTTCAAATGGTAATATAACATACAATTTATCAAAGTCGCGTTTGATGGCTTTGATTCGGTTTTCTTTCCAAGCCCAAACTTGTGGTGCGATATAATAATGGGTTTTAAACCCTTGTTTTTTTGCCCATTTTGCAATGCGCATATTGAATCCAGGATAGTCAATAAAGATAACAACATCGGGTTGAAACTCGGAAATATCTTTTTTACAAAACGAAATGTTTCGAAGAATAGTTCCTAAATTGGCTACCACTTCTGCAAACCCCATAAAGGCTAATTCGCGGTAATGTTTTACTAAAGTTCCGCCAACGGCTTGCATCAAATCACCTCCCCAAAACCGAATTTCCGATTGAGGGTCATTTTGATACAAGGCTTTCATTAAATTGGAACCGTGTAAATCACCTGAGGCTTCACCTGCAATAATGTAATACTTCATGCTAAATCAATACGGTCAATAGGGTTAGCAGGCATGTTGCTAGAACCACACCATAGGCCCAAAATTCTTTATTTTTCTTTAAAAACCAAAAGAAGGTTGCCAAGTTTAACAACGACCCTAAGGTGATTACCTTGCCCAATATGCCCTCAGCTCTAATTGTGCTTAAGCTAAAATGATTTGGGTAATCGGTCAGTGTGAAAAGAACCACGAGTATTCCAATTCCCGCCGTTACTAATCCTATTATACAACCGAAGAGTAATGCTTTTCTTTTCATTTTAAAAATCCCACGAATTAAGTAACGGAATCGCATGATGCGCCGTTAGATCAAATTGTACAGGCACAATTGATACATAACCATTGGCCAAAGCCCATTCATCGGTATCTTCACCTTTATCCAAATTGACAAACGTTCCGGTTAACCAATAATAGTCTTTTCCAAAAGGATTGGTTCGCTTGTCAAATTTTTCTTTCCAATAGGCATTGGCTTGCCGACAAATTCGAATTCCTTTAATTGCAGCTTCGGGTAATTTTGGAAAATTAACATTTAAGATTGTTCCTTTGGGAATACCATTTTCAATTACTTGTAATGCAATTTTTTTAATCCAAGCGCGGGTTGGTTCGAAATCGGCTTCCCATCGAGCATCTTGTAACGAAAAACCTATGGCAGGAATGCCTTCTATTCCAGCTTCAATAGCCGCACTCATCGTTCCTGAATAAATTACGTTTATGGACGAATTGGAGCCGTGGTTAATGCCCGAAACACAAAGATCGGGTTGGCGCTTCAAAATTTCATGAATGGCCATTTTTACACAATCAACGGGAGTGCCAGAACAGCTGTATTCAACTACAGCTGTATCGGTGTCAGTCATTTTTTTTAAATGCAAGGTGTCATTCACTGTGATTGCATGTCCCATTCCGCTCTGTGGACTGTCGGGGGCCACAACATATACTTCGCCAATTTCTTGCATAACGTCAATTAAGCAACGAATACCCGGTGCGTCAATGCCATCATCATTAGTAACAAGAATTATAGGTTTTGAATGCATAAATACAATTTCTGTTGTAACAAAAGTACGTATTTTGGGACTGATACGTTACAATTTCCTTAACTTTGACAAAAGTGCAGGTTTAACAAAACTTTAGTCACTCTTCGGTAGAGCTGGCATGGTTTTTTATGTAATTTAGAATTATAAATGAATGCAATTGTGAACTTTATGAAAAGACACTTTAAAAAGATTCTGGTGGTGCTCGTTGTGGCCATTGGGTTGTGGAGTTTTATGCCCAAATCAAAAGATGGGGATCCCGAAAAAGACAAGCTACTTTTGGAGTTATTAACCTATGTAATTGAAAAAGGACATTATAATCCGTCAACGATTGACGATAATTTTTCAAAAGGAGTTTATAAAGAATATATCGAAGCACTAGATCCCTCAAAGCGGTTCTTTTTGCAATCGGATATCGATGCGTTTTCTGTATACGAAACCAAAATTGATGACCAGATCATGAATCGCGATCTTACGTTTTTCAATTTGACCTATAACCGTTTAGTACAACGCATGGAAGAAAGTCGGACCTACTACCGCGAGATTTTAGAGAATCCGATTGATTACCGTGTAGATGAATCAATAAATACCGATTATGAAAATGCTCCATATTGCAAAGATGTAGCAGCTTTAAAGGAACGATGGAGAAAACAAGTGAAGTTGTCTACATTAGCTTCTTTAGTTGAAAAACAAAAACTTCAAGAAAAAGGAACGGACAAAAAAGATGCAAAAATCGAAGTGAAGTCGTATGAGGAATTGGAAAAAGAAACCCGCGAGAGTGCTTTGAAATCGCTAAATGAGAACTTTGATTTTATTAAAGATTTAACGCGTTCTGATTGGTTTTCGGTTTTCATTAATGCCATTACAACCCGTTTTGATCCTCACACTTCCTATTTTGCACCCGACGAAAAAGAACGATTTGATGTGAGTATGAGCGGTAAATTAGAAGGTATTGGAGCCCGCTTGCAAAAGAAAAATGATTTTACTGAAATTACCGAATTAATTTCAGGGGGTCCCGCTTGGAGAGGGAAAGAATTAGAAGCAGGTGATGTCGTTTTAAAAGTAGCCCAAGGCAATGCCGAACCTGTTGATGTTGTTGGTATGCGCTTAGATGATGTTGTGAAAAAAATTAAAGGTCCAAAAGGGACAGAAGTGCGTCTTACGGTTAAAAAACAAGATGGATCCTTAAAAGTGATTTCAATAATTCGAGACGAAGTTGAAATTGAAGAAACGTATGCGCGTTCAAGTGTGGTAGAAAAAAATGGCGTTAAATATGGCATAATTTATTTGCCCAAATTCTATATTGATTTTGAAAATAAGGATAGCCGTGACGCCGCTAAAGATGTAGCTATAGAAGTTGAAAAATTGAAAGCTGCGGGTGTTCAAGGGATGATTGTTGATGTGCGAGATAATGGTGGCGGTTCATTAAAAACCGTTGTCGATATTGGAGGTTTATTTATAGATCAAGGCCCTATTGTTCAAGTGCGTTCAGCAGCTGGAAGAAAAGAAGTGCTTTATGATCGTAATCCGAAAGTAGCGTGGGATGGTCCTTTGGTGATTATGACAAATGAATTTTCAGCTTCTGCTTCAGAAATTTTAGCTGCAGCGATGCAAGATTACAAACGTGCAGTAATTGTTGGGGGAAAACAAACCTATGGTAAAGGTACCGTTCAAAACGTAATTGATTTGAATCAGTTTGTTCGTGGAAGTGCTGTAGGCGATTTAGGAGCATTAAAGACAACGACTCAAAAATTCTACCGAATTAATGGGGGTTCAACCCAATTAGAAGGAGTAAAAAGTGATGTTATAATGCCCGACAAATATGCCTATTTGAAAATGGGTGAACGCGATATCGACAATGCAATGCCCTGGGATAAAATTGATGCCGCTCAATATAAAATTTGGCCCAATCAACCCAACTATGATTATGCTTTAACTAATAGTAGAAAACGAATAGCCGCTAGTGCACAAATGAAACTGATTGATGAAAATGCAAAATGGTTGGATGAACGCAATGACGACTCAACGTTTAGTTTACAAATTGATAAATATAAACAAGAGCAGAAACATTTGGATGAGGTAAATAAAAAATTCAAGTCAATTGCTGATTATTCGAATACGTTTGAATTTAAATCATTGCCCGATGAAGCAGTTCAAATGCAAACTGATGCTACCTTGAAAGAAAAACGACAACGTTGGCACGAAAGTTTATCCAAAGATATTTATATTGAAGAAGCAATTCACGTTTTGGACGATTTACAACACGGTTCCAACAAAGGAGTAACCAATCAAGTAAAAAAAGAAAAAGCAATCAAGTCCTAATAGAAATTATCAAAAACTAAAATGCCCCAACTAATTTATTGGGGCATTTTTTATTTGAAAACATTTTTATAAACCTACCATTCATTTACTTTATTGGCATCCATTTTTAGAAAAATAAATAACAAAATTGTAAAACCCCAAAGTCCAGAACCTCCGTACGAGAAAAAAGGAAGAGGTACCCCAATCGTTGGAAATACACCTATAACCATGGCTATATTTACAAAGAAGTGAATAAAAAGGATTCCAGCCACACAATACCCATAGACCCTACTGAATTTTGTTTTCTGTCGTTCGGCCAAATAAATTATCCGAAGAATTAAACCTACAAAAAGTCCGATCACAAATAAACTTCCCACAAATCCCCATTCTTCTCCTACTGTGGTAAAAATATAATCGGTGTGTTGTTCGGGAACAAAACCTCCTTTCGTTTGCGTACCTTCTAAATAGCCTTTCCCAATCCATCCCCCAGACCCAATAGCAATCTCTGATTGGTTGGTGTTATAGCCAATCCCTTTCATGTCGACTTCTTTTCCTAATAGAATATTGAATCGGTCGCGATGGTGCTGTTTAAAAACATTATTAAAAACAAAATTTACCGAAAATGCGAATACTGAAATCATTAAAAACAGCAAAATACTTGCAAAAATATTTCGGTCAACCAAGCGACTGCGGAAATGATTGACAACCAAAGCCAATGCGGTCAAGCCAATCACAATATAAGGATTGTTAAAAGCCAATGTTAAAATAAAAAGGATAATAGCGATGAAACCCGTTACCAAGTACCAACCCGGTAATCCTTCGCGATACAAAACAATGAAGAATACAGAATAAATTAGCGCACTTCCTGGGTCGGGTTGGGGTAGGATTAGCATTACCGGCAGAAATACAATAAAAAATACTTGAATTTGACGATTCATTTCACGTAAATTCACCTGTACATCGCTCAAATACTTTGCCAACGCGAGTGCCGTAGCTGCTTTCGCAAATTCTGAGGGTTGTAATGTAAAGCTTCCAATACCATACCAACAGCGCTGTCCGGCAATGGTTTTTCCAAACACAAACAACCCGGCAAGTGTTAGTAGTGAAATAGCAAAAAGAATAATGGAATATTTTTCATAAAACTTGGCTTCTACCGCAAGAATCGTAAAAATTATCGGTATTGAAAATAGGATAAAGAGAAATTGTTTTCCATAAATCTGACTAAAGTCAAAAATCGAAGCATCTTCTGGAGCACCTGACAAGGAAGAGGAATAAATATTTAACCACCCCATAATCACCAGAGTACTGTAAATCACAATGCTGATCCAATCAATGTTGCTAGTTACACTTTGGTTTCTCATGGCGATTTCTTTTTAACCGTATCCTTTTTAATTTCTTTAGGGTTTTTGCCTGCTAACGAATCAATTAGGCGTTTTTCGCGTGCGATACTATCTTTTACTCGGGCGTTTAAAATGCCTAAACTATCTTGATGCTTAAGAGGATAACGCTTATTGTATTGATCTTTGAGACTTCCTTCTAACATTCTTTTCTCAAAATCAGTACGAGTGATTTTCCCTTTTAAATAGCGTTCAATCATTAATGTCGCAATAGGACCAGCCCAACGTTTACCCCAATATCCATTTTCAACAAAAACAGCAATTGCAATTTTTGGATTATCCTTTGGGGCGAAAGCAACAAAAATTGAGTGATCCTGCAACTTGGTGCGCTTACCATTAATAATCATGAAGTTTTCTGCGGTTCCTGTTTTTCCACAAATTTCGATTCCTTCAACCCCTAAACCCGAAGCAGTTCCTCCCGGTCCATAAACAGCATGCATACCTTCAATTATTGGGTCAAAATATTTACGATCAATAGTTGTGGTATGTTTCTTGCGAAATTTAGCATCTATGGTTTGTCCTTTAATCTTTTTAATGATATGCGGTGTGTAAAAGTAACCTCGATTGGCAATTGCAGCCATGAAATTGGCTAACTGTATCGGACTCATAAGTACCTCCCCTTGACCAATTGCATTGGAAACAATTGTTTTCCCATCCCATTTCCAACCCGCATAAGTACGGTTATATATTTTTGAATTGGGAATATTGCCGCGAACTCCTATAGGTAAATCATACCCCATGAAATCGCCTAATCCAAAACTTTTTAAATGTTTTGCCCACAAATCTACCGCATAACCATGATTGTTATACTTGTTGATAATTTTGATATAGGAACTGGAGAAAAAAGTGTTGCACGATTCATAGATAGCACGATGCAGTTGAACGGGTCCACCCGAGCAATGGCACCGCATAAAACGTCCTCGGGCATAGCTAAAACCATGATGACAAACAAAGCGCGTACTATCTCTAATTACCCCTTCTTGTAAAGCCACTAATCCCGTTAGAATTTTAAATGGGGAACCAGGTGTATATTGTGCCAAAAGTCCCCGGTCATACAAAGGTTTGGCGATAGAATCGCGGTACAAAACGCTATAGTTTTTTGAGCGTTGGCGACCTACAAGTAATGAAGGGTCATAGTTTGGAGATGTTACCAATGCCAAAATTTCACCCGTCTTGGGCTCGATAGCCACAATCCCTCCCCATTTATTGACCATTAATTCTTCACCATACTTCTGAAGCGCACCGTCGATAGTCAGGGTAATATCATAGCCTTGTTTTGCAATGGTATCGTATTTACCATCTTTGTAGGAGCCTATTTCTCGGTTAAATTTATCGCGGAGAATGTGTTTTACTCCTTTTTGACCCCGAAGAACTTCCTCATAACTTTGTTCAATTCCTTGTTTTCCAATCAAATCTCCAGGTTTGTAGTAGGGATTTTTCGATACGATGGCCTCGTTTACTTGTGCTATAAATCCAAATACATTTGCACCATAGCTTACTTGATAATCACGAATTGAACGCTTTTGAATATAAAAGCCGGGAAATTTTCTAATTTTTTCTTGAAAGGCTGCATATTCGAGTTTGTTTAATTGAGGCAGAAAAACAGAAGGCAGCATCGGACTATAAATGCGTGCTTTTTCCATTTTTTTTAAAAAGAAATCGGTATCAATATCCAAGAGTCGACAAAAGGCTAGCGTGTCCAAATTTTTAACTTCTCGGGGAACCACCATGATATCGTAGGAGGGTTGATTGGCGATTAATAATTTGCCATTACGATCATATACATAGCCGCGTTCTGGATAATCATATTTAATTTTTATTGCGTTATTTTCCGATTTTAGTTTGAAGGAATCATCAATAATTTGTAAATAAAAAATCCGAATCAATAATAAACTGGCAAGAATGAT
>NZ_JAIXRZ010000069.1 GCF_027484945.1 Flavobacterium sp. | reverse complement strand
CAACAATAGAACTATTTTCGTTTAGTTCTTCAACACTTTTCCAGTATTTTTTGTTAGATGACATCGTATATAAATATTAGCTTCTTAATAATTGATTAATAGTGACACTTACCACATTCTAAACCACCCATATCAGCGATGGTTAACTTGTCTTTTCCATACTTCTTAGATAATTCAGCATGGATTTTTTCATAGTAAGCATTACCCTCCATTTTGACTTCTGTTTCACGGTGACAATTGATACACCAACCCATGGTTAATGGAGCAAATTGTTTTTGAATTTCATAGGTCTCAACTGGGCCGTGACATTTTTGACACTCAATTCCTGCAACAGTTACGTGTTGAGAGTGATTGAAATAAGCAAAATCTGGCAAGTTGTGTATACGAACCCATTTAACTGGCTGGGATTTACCTGTGTATTTTTGTGTTGATTTATCCCAACCCACAGCATCGTATAATTTTTGAATTTGTGCATCATAAAATGCTTTAGAATATTCTGCAGTAGACGTAGTATCCGAAACTTCCGCGATATTCTTATGGCAGTTCATACAAATATTTAACGAAGGTATCCCTGCATTTTTACTTACACGCGCTGCAGAGTGACAATATTTACAATCAATTCCATTACTTCCCGCATGAATTCGGTGCGAATAATGTATGGGCTGAATAGGTGCATAATCTTGATCAACGCCTACTTGCATAAAATAGCCGTAAGCAAAATAACCACTCGCTAGTAATAAGAAAATTGAGGCTACTAAAACCAAGAACTGATTTTGAGCAAATGCTTTCCAAATTGAAAGTGGATTTTTTGAAGCAGGAATTTCAACACCGTTTGATTTTGCAATTTTAGTTAGCACATTGTTTACTAAAAACAATAGAACAACCAACATTAGCATTACCAAGGAAAGCGCTCCTAAAATAATTTCGTTCGAAATTCCACTTCCAGCAGCATTATTCCCTCCATTAGCGACTGCTCCCGGAGCAGCGGTTACTGGCTCAGCCTTAGGCTCTGAAGTGTAAGCAATAATGTTGTCAATATCAGTCGTTGACAATTGAGGAAAAGCAGTCATTACTTTCTTTTCATTTTCCTCAAAAACTTTCACAGCTTTTGCATCACCGGAGGCAATCAAAGCCGAACTGTTATTGATCCATTTGTACAACCATGCTTTGTCGTACTTATTCGCAACTCCACGCAACGCAGGACCTGTCATCTTTTTGTCTAAGCCGTGACAAGCCGCACAATTGGTGTTAAACAATTCCTTTCCTTTCGCAGCATCACCACCTCCCGCAGGCGCAGCAGCAGCATCGGCAGCAGGCGCAGCAGCAGGTGCTGGAGTTTCTTGTGCATAAGTTGAAAGGGAAAAAGTTAGCAATAATGCTAAACCAAAGGAATACATTTTTGAAATCGAATTATGGTTACCCACTTTTTTCATATTATTAATGATTATCGACGTTTTGGCATAGTTTTTAGAAAATCTTTTCTCAGCAAACTATACACTTTTTTAAAAACTTGAGCAAAAATACGATTTATGAAGTATTATCAAAACCTTAAAAGTACCTTACATAATAATTTATATTAATTCTAAATAACTTTTAACTTGAATTCTAAATTCAACACATTACATTTGCATAAAAATCAAAAGATTATGAGATTTTCAGCAACGAAATTCATTTTAAAATCACTTTTTTTGAGTGCAATTTTTTTTAGTTCAAACCCTGTCAATAGTCAAAATACAACCGTAAATCAGGACATAAAAATAGAACAGTTAATGGCAGAAAAACGCAAAATTAACGCTGCCATAACTGTAAATAATCGGTATAAAATTCAATTATTTAGTGGATCTAGTGAAGAGGCAAAAAAAATACTAGCACAGTTCAAAAAAGAAAACAATATATACGATTCGACTATAGTATTTAGCACCCCTATTTACAAAGTCTGGATTGGGAATTTTAAATCGCGTATTGAGGCCGAACGCAACTTGTTAATCGTGAAGAAAAAATATCCCAACGCATTAGTGATAAAACCAAACAAAGCATAAAAAAACCCCGAATCAATCGGGGTTTTCTTTTTATTTCAACTTTTTCTTAACCTCAACTTCGTGGTAAGCTTCAATCACATCATTCAATTGAATATCGTTGTAATTTTTGATTTGTATACCACAATCATACCCTTTGGAAACTTCTTTAACATCGTCTTTGAATCGTTTCAAAGCAGTTAATTCTCCGGTGTAAATCACAACTCCTTCACGGATTAGACGGATTTTAGAATTTCTAAATACTTTACCATCGGTAATCATACAACCTGCAATAGTTCCCACTTTAGAAATCTTAAAGGTTTCACGGATTTCTGCTGTACCAGTAATTTCTTCTTTCAATTCTGGCGACAACATACCTTCCATCGCATCTTTTAAGTCATCAATTGCATCATAAATGATGGAATAGTGACGGATATCGATTTCTTCTTTCTCAGCCAATTGTTTTGCGCTACCCGCTGGACGCACATTAAATCCAATGATAATTGCATCTGAAGCAGAAGCCAACATTACATCCGATTCAGTAATCGCTCCAACACCTTTAAGGATGATATTAATTTGTATTTCTTCCGTAGATAATTTTGAGAAGGAGTCGGACAACGCTTCTACCGAACCATCCACATCTCCTTTTAAAATAATATTTAGCTCTTTAAACTGACCCAATGCGATACGACGTCCAATTTCTGCTAGGGTTATATGTTTCTGTGTACGAACCGATTGTTCACGAATTAATTGGGTTCGTTTTGCAGCAATTTGTTTTGCTTCACGCTCGTCTTCAAACACATTAAACTTATCCCCAGCGGTCGGCGCACCGTCTAAACCTAAAATAGATATCGGTGTAGAAGGACCCGCTTCTTTTATACTATGTCCGCGTTCATCATACATGGCTTTTACTTTACCATGATTTTTACCCGCCAATACATAATCGCCTACACGTAAGGTACCTGCTTGAACCAATACTGTCGATACATAACCTCTTCCTTTGTCTAAAAGGGCTTCAACAACAGTTCCTACAGCGGGTTTATTTGGATTAGCTTTTAAATCTAAAATTTCAGCTTCAAGCAATACTTTTTCTAGCAATTCATTAACTCCTTGACCAAACTTAGCGGAAATTTCATGCGACTGGTATTTACCTCCCCAATCTTCGACCAATAAGTTCATTTGTGCAAGTTGTTCCTTGATACGTTCGGGATTGGCAGCTGGCTTATCGACCTTGTTGATAGCAAAAACCATCGGAACACCCGCAGCTTGCGCATGGCTAATTGCCTCTTTGGTCTGCGGCATAATATCGTCATCGGCAGCACACACAATAACTGCAACGTCTGTAACTTGAGCACCTCGAGCACGCATTGCGGTAAAAGCTTCGTGACCTGGAGTATCTAAAAACGCTATTTTCTTACCATTCTCTAAAGTAACTGCATAAGCTCCAATATGTTGTGTAATGCCTCCCGATTCACCAGCAATTACATTGGTTTTTCGAATATTATCCAACAATGACGTTTTACCGTGGTCAACGTGACCCATAACCGTTACAATTGGAGCACGTGGAATTAAATCGGCTTCCGAATCTTCAACCACCTTAATGGATTCTTCAATTTCAGCCGTTACAAATTCAACTTCATAACCAAATTCATCGGCCACAATTGATAATGTCTCTGCATCCAATCGTTGATTCATCGTTACCATAATCCCAAGTGACATACAGGTTCCGATCACTTTTGTAATAGGAACATCCATCATGCTTGCAATCTCTCCTACCGTAACAAATTCGGTAACTTTTAAAATTTTGCTACCATCCTCCATTGCCTGCATTTCATCTTCTGAACGCTGACGGTGAGTATCTCGCTTTTCTCTACGGTATTTTGCGGCTTTTGATTTGTTGCCTTTCCCTTGAAGACGCTCCAAGGTTTCTTTAATTTGGTTTTTAACTTCTTCTTCCGTCGGCTCGACTTTTTGAACTACTGCCTGTCGATTGCCTCCTTTTTGGAATCCTGGTTTGTTTCCAAACTTATTATTTCCGCCACCCTTTTGATTCGAGTTGTTTCCACCTTGGGTATTACCTCCAGGAGAAGAAACAGGTCTCGCATCGGGTTTTGCCTGTATGCGTTTGCGTTTATTTTTTGCCTGATTGGCGTTATTTGCATTATTACCGCCTTCTGGTTTTTTCGTCTTCGGTTTTTCAAACTTGGTCAAATCGATTTTCTCACCAGCCACAACAGGCCCTGTAAGTTTAGTATATATCGTTTTGTATTCACCTTCGGCTTGAGGTTCACTTGAAACTGGGGCTGGAGAAGAAACAGGAGCGGTCTTCTCGTCCGATTTTGGAGCGGATTTAGGCTTGCTTACCTCTTGTTTTTTTACCTCTTCAACAACTTTTTTCGCTTCAGGCTCTGGTGTAGAAGGCGTAGTTTTTGAATCTAAATCAATTTTGCCAATTGACTTAGGTCCGCTTACCACTGCTTTTGCTTTAATAACCTCTTGTTTCTGACGTTCTTCTTCGAGTCTTTTCTTTTCTTCTAACTCACGCTCACGTTCCAATCGAAGCGCTTCTTTTTCTTTACGAATCTCTTCACTTACACCTTTGGAAGCTTCTTTATTTCCTCGATCACCAGCAAATTGATTTTGAAGAATATCAAACTCTTTCTCGGAAATTTTCGAATTGGGATTGGAATCAATTGAGATCCCTTTTTCTTTCAAAAAATCCACAGCACGATCCAGAGAAATGTTTAATTCTCGTAAAACTTTATTAATTCTAATATTTCTTTCGTCAGACATATAGTGGTATTAAGTTCTATTCTTTTTTAAGCAGTGTATTAGTCTTCAAACTCCTCTTTAAGGATACGCATTACTTCGATAATGGTTTCTTCCTCTAAATCGGTTCGACGCGCTAAATCTGCCACATCTTGTTTTAAGATACTCTTGGCTGTATCTAAACCAATTTTGGCAAATTCATCAATAATCCATCCGTCAATTTCATCTGAGAATTCAGTCAATTCAACATCATCATCTTCGGTTACATTTCCTTCACGAATTACATCCAATTCATATCCTGTTAATAGACTTGCCAATTTAATATTCTGACCTCCACGGCCAATTGCTTTGGAAACTTCTTCTAATTTTAGAAAAACCTCAGCAGATTTTGATTCTTCATCCAGTTTGATAGAAGATACTTTAGCCGGACTCAATGCACGAGAAATCAATAATGATGGATTGGTTGTAAAATTAATTACATCAATATTTTCATTACCCAACTCGCGAACAATTCCGTGAATACGGGATCCTTTCATCCCTACACATGCGCCCACTGGATCAATACGATCATCGTAGGAATCTACCGCAACTTTTGCTTTTTCTCCAGGAATTCGAACCACTTTTTTAATCATAATTAAACCGTCAAACACTTCTGGGATTTCTTGTTCAAATAACTTTTCTAAGAACACCTCTGAAGTGCGCGACATTACAATTTGAGGCTTATTTCCTTTTAATTCTACATTCTCAATAATTCCTTTTACATTATCTCCTTTACGGAAGAAATCGGAAGGAATTTGTTTTTCTTTAGGCAACACAATTTCGTTCCCATCATCATCAACTAAAATTACAACTTTTGGACGAACATGGTGTACTTCTGCCGTATAAATTTCACCAATAATATCTTTGAATTGTTTATACAAGTTGGTGTTGTCATGTTCGTGAATTTTTGAAATTAAGTTTTGACGCAATGCCAAAATTGCTCTACGTCCAAGATCAATTAATTTCACTTCTTCCGACACATCTTCACCCACTTCAAAATCAGGCTCTATTTTACGTGCTTCTGATAGTTCAATTTGCGAATTTGGATCCTCAACATCTCCGTCGGCTACTACCACACGGTTTCTCCAAATTTCCATATCTCCTTTATCAGGATTGATAATAATATCAAAATTATCGTCCGAACCGTATTTCTTTTTCAAGGCATTTCGAAACACGTCCTCAAGAATAGCCATGAGGGTAACGCGATCAATCAACTTGTCATCTTTAAACTCAGAAAATGATTCGATTAAGGCAATATTTTCCATTCGTATTGATTATTAAAATTTTATCGTAACAATTGCTTCTTTTATTTCAGTATACGGTAAATCCAACACCTTGGTTACCGTTTCTTTTCCTTTTCCAATAGCTTTGGGCTCACGAGCAGTCCAAGTCAAGGTTATTTTTTCTTCATCAGCAGCTTTTAAATCGGCTTCGATTGTTGAGCCACTTTGTGTTTTAACAATTAATGGGCGGCCAATGTTTTTAGTGTATTGGCGCACTAATTTAAGGGGCGAACCCACTCCTGCGGAAGCAACATCTATTGAAAAATCTTGCTCTTCTCGATCTAAATTGTGTTCAACGGCACGACTGATATCCATACAATCCTGCAAGGTCACCCCATGATCGCCATCCAAAATCACACTAATTTTGTAACTATCTGAAATCGAAACGTCTATCAAAAACAACTCCGGCTTATCGGCCAAACCTGCTTCTAATAATTGCATTACTTTTTCCTTAAAGGCCATAGTTTGGTATAAAAAGAGGGAAGCAATGCTTCCCTCATTATTCATCATTCGTTAAACAACGGTGCAAATATAGGATTTTTTTATTTTAAAAAAACAGAATTAGGATGATTATTTTTTTGTACCTTTATTTAATAATTAAACAATTTATAATTTTTCTTAAAAATGAAAAAAATTCTTATCCCAACAGATTTTTCAGACCATGCCGAATATGCGTTAAAAGTTGCTGCACAAATTGCACGCAGCAATGATGGTGAAATTATTTTATTACATATGTTGGAACTTCCCCACGAAGGAAGTGATGCAATTAGCAAAGGACACGATATTCCCGAACTGATGTTCTTTAAAAATGCAGCTATCAATAAATTGGACGAATTAATGGACGTCGATTATTTAAACGGCATTAAAGTATCTAAAGTAATCCAATTTGAAATGGCTTTTGAAGGGATTTTAAACATCAGCCGCATCAATAATATCGACCTCATCGTAATGGGATCTCATGGCGCAAGTGGATACAAAGAAATGTTTGTTGGTTCAAACGCCGAAAAAGTTGTTCGCAATTCAGAAGTACCTGTTTTAATCATCAAAAAAGATGAGGGCGAATTTAATGTTAACCAATTTGTTTTTGCGTCTGACTTTACGGATGAAGCCAAACAACCATTTGGAAAAGCGGTTGAATTTGCAAATAAATTTGGTGCTACCCTTCATTTAGTAATGATTAATACCCCAAACAACTTTAAGTCGACTTCAACCTCGCAAGCAACTATTGATCATTTTGTACGCGAGTTCCTTATTCACCAATTTGAAACTCATATCTATAATGAGACCAATGTTGAAAAAGGGATTTTGAATTTTGCTAACAGCATCAATGCCGATTTGATTGGAATGAGCACCCATGGCAGAAAAGGACTTGCACACTTCTTTAACGGAAGTATCAGTGAGGATTTAGTAAACCACGCAACGCGTCCGGTTATTACTTTTAAAATCTAATTCTACTTAGCAAATGTTAAGTCAATTTGAACAGCCAATAATTTAGGTATTAAATACCAAAAAAGCCCAACAGTTCTGTTGGGCTTTTTGTTGGTCTACAAGGATTCGAACCTTGAATGACTGAACCAAAATCAGTAGTGTTACCGTTACACCATAGACCATTATTGCGGGTGCAAATTTAATACATTTTTTATTTAAAGCAAGTCTTTTAAAAATATTTTGATTTTTTTTGCCTTGCCACTAAATGTAGTGCCCCTCGTTAAAAAAATACAACCAAAGCAATCGAAACGATTTTTTTGTTAAGACTTCAATCAAAACGCAAAAAAAATAGTTTCTTTGCAAGTGTAATAAAAAAGCCAATTTATGACGCCATTCGACTTTAAAAAGTGGAACAATATCCTTGGGTGGACTGCCTTTGGAATCGCCTTACTTACGTATTGCTTGACCGTAGAACCCACTATGAGTTTTTGGGATTGTGGAGAATATATTGCAACTGCAGCCAATCTGGAAGTGGGACACCCACCTGGAGCCCCTCTATTCCAAATGTTAGGTGCCTTTTTTGCTCTATTTGCTGTAAATAAAGAAACCATCGCATTGATGGTAAATATGTTGGCTGTATTTTCGAGTGCTTTTTCGATATTGTTTTTGTTTTGGTCTTCCACGATATTAATGCGGAAAATAGTTGGTTCCTATAATGAATTAACCGACACCAACAATAAAGTTATATTAGGTGCATCGTTAATTGGAGCGTTGACATTTACGTTCTCCGACAGTTTTTGGTTTAATGCCGTAGAGGCAGAGGTATATGCCATGGCTATGTTTATGATTGCCTTATTATTGTGGCTTGGTCTACGTTGGGAACAAGAAATGCACACCCCAAAAGGCAACAAATGGCTGCTCTTAATTAGTTTAATGGTCGGATTGTCCTTTGGCGTTCACTTTATGGCGTTACTCACGATTCCTTCAATTGGATTTTTATATTATTTTAAAAATTACAAAAAAATCACTCTTAAAAATTTCCTGATTGCTAACGGGGTAATTATTGCAATCCTATTATTTATCTTCAAATTATTACTCCCCTATACATTAGCCTTTTTTGCAAAAACCGAAATTTTCATGGTTAACTCATTTGGGTTGCCATTTAATTCGGGAACCATTTTTGCCTTTTTGTTAATCATTGTTCTTTTTTACACTGGCTTGCGGTATACCCGAAACCAAAATTTGCCAGTTGTAAATACGGCATTATTATGTGTGCTTTTCGTTCTCATTGGTTTCTCCACTTGGATCATGCTCCCTATTCGTGCCAATGCCAATACCCCTATCAACGAAAATAATCCATCCGATGCTGCAGAAGTATTGGCGTATTACAATCGGGAACAGTATGGAGTAAATCCTCTATTTTACGGACCTCAATACACCGATATGTTTGCAGGCCCCGATGAAGAACAACCGTATTTGGATAAAAGTCCAAACTACGAGCGCGACGAAAAAACAGGAAAGTATGTCATTGTAAATAATTACAAAAATGCTGAGCAAAATTCAAATAGCAATCACCGTGCGATTTTACCGCGTATGTGGAGCACTGACAACATCAAAGGTTATGTAAATTTTGTTGGTGTCCCTAAATACAAGATTCGCCCAGAATATATGGAGAATGAGGAACTGCTCAAAGGCTTAGATGAATTCAACCAAGCCTACAACCAAAAGCAATTGGATAATGATGACTACATCAATTTTCTGAAATATTATAGCGAATATATTGAGGTTGAAAAACCTACCTTTTGGCAAAACGTTAGCTTTATGATCGAATACCAATTTGGCTATATGTATGGTCGCTATTTGCTATGGAACTTTGTGGGCCGTCAAAACGATAACCAAGGGAGGTATGACAATTTAGATGGAAATTGGATGTCTGGAATTAAAGCTATAGATGAAATGCACTTAGGGTCCCAGGATAATTTACCCGATGATGTAAAAAACAACAAAGGACGTAACTTCTATTATTTCCTTCCTTTTTTCCTAGGAATTCTCGGATTCATGTACCATGCGCAACGCGATTTAAAATCGTTTTATGTAATCCTAACACTTTTCCTCTTTACCGGTTTGGCGTTGAAGATTTACTTAAACGAACGCCCTTTTGAACCCCGAGAACGCGACTATGCCTTAGTGGGATCATTCTATGTTTTTGCACTATGGGTAGGATTTGGCGTGTATGCGATTTATGAATTAATTGCCGAAAAAATAAAAGCACAAACAGCGGCAATACTTACGGTTAGCTTTTCGCTATTAGCAGTACCTGTTTTAATGGCGTCTGAGAACTGGGACGATCACGACCGTTCGAATCGATATACCGCTATTGCAATGGCAAAAAATTATTTGGACTCTTGTGATAAAAACGCCATTTTATTTACTATTGGTGATAATGATACCTTCCCGCTTTGGTATGCTCAAGAAATTGAAGGATACCGAACGGATGTTCGCATTGTAAATACGAGTCTTTTAATGACCGATTGGTATATTGATCAAATGAAACAAAAGGTATATGATTCAGAGGGTTTGCCTATTTCATTTACGCACAGTCAAATTGTTGCCGATAATCGCGACATTATTATATTTCAAAAAGAAACCGAAAACCGTTGGAATTTAAATGATTTTATTGCATTTGCAAAAAGCGAAGACACGATTACTACGATTAAAATGCGCAATGAGCACAGGGCCCATTTCTTCCCTACCAATAAGGTTCGAATTCCTGTAGATAAAGCAACCGTATTAAATAGAAAATTGGTCAATCCAAAACAAAGTGATTCTATCGTGCCCTTTATTGATATCGATATTAAGGGAGGTGCATTGTATAAGAATCGTTTGATCATGTTGGATATTCTTAACAACAACCATTGGAAACGCCCCATCTATTTCAGCCCTGGGAGCTTTGGGGATGATGACTATTTATGGATGAAAGAATACCTACAATTGGATGGTATGGTCTATAAATTAGTTCCGATAAAGACACCCGTTATAGAAGAGAATTATCCCGATTTAGGACAAATCGATACCGACAAAATGTACCCTTTAATCATGAAATGGCAATGGGGTAATGGAGAATTAAAATCGATTTATCACGATCCTGAAACCCGTCGTAATTGTATTTCAACCCGAGGCAACATGGCGCGCACTATGGATTTATTAATTAAAGAAGGGAAAATCAAGCAAGCAAAAAATATTATAGAATTAGCACTTGCCAAAATGCCATTGGATTATTATGGTTATTATTTAACGCTTGACCCTTTTGTAAATGGTTATTATAAAGTGGGTGAAAAAGAAAAGGCCCGTGAGTTGGCGCTTCAAATTACCAAAAAATACCAACAGGAATTGCTGTATTATAGCACCTTTAACGCCAATGACAAATCGTTTATGGGTACTGATATTATCTCTGCAATCGAACGTTACCGTAATATTTTAAAAGTCGTAAAGAAAAATGGTGACATTGACTTTTACAACCAATGTAGAGGTCCTTTCAACAGTTATAACAACCGATTTAAAGGTTTATTTAATCGACCGACGGAATAAAAGCAAAGTGCTCCAAATGGGGCACTTTTTTTTACTTTTGACTAATGAATATACGCTGGATCAAAACTCCTCGCTGGGTGAAATACTTTTTTCCTCAACTAATTTGGGACGGACCAAAAAAAGAAAAGGTAGTCTATCTAACCTTTGACGATGGTCCTACTCCTGAAATCACGGAATGGGTTATGGATCAATTGGATTGTTATGGATTTAAAGCCACGTTTTTCCTTATCGGCGACAACCTTCGTAAATACCCAGAAATAGGCAAAAAAATAGTTAAAAAAAAGCATGCTATTGGCAATCACACCTTTAACCATTGGAATGGATGGCGCTATGCTACAACTGATTATTTAGAAAATAGCAGGCAATGTACTCAAGAAATTGAAGCAAAATTAGAACTTAAATGCAGCTTATTTCGTCCGCCTTATGGTAAAATAAAACCATCACAAATTCGGCAACTTCGAAAAAAAGGATATTCGATCATCATGTGGGATATTCTAACCTACGATTGGGACAATTCGAAGTCGCCCGATTTTTGCCTCAATACCATCACAAAAAATATTCAGCCCGGAAGCATCATCGTTTTTCATGATAGCAAAAAAGCCTCAGGCAACCTAAAAGTGGTATTGCCCAAGGCTTTAGAATATCTTTCTAAAAATGGATATCGAAGTGAAAAGCTGACTTAAAGCTGGTCGTTCACAATATTGATCAACGAATTGGCATCCAATTCACCCGATTGCCTCCAAACCATTTGACCATTTTTGTAAATCATCAAGGTAGGCAAGCCTTTGATTCGAAGTGCTTCGGCCAACTCTTGATTTTTATCAACATCTATTTTGATCACCTTTGCCTTATCGCCCAACGCTGCTGCTACATCCCGAATCACGGGATGCATCGACACTGATGACTCATTCCACTCGGTGTAGAAGTCAATCAAAACTGGTACTTGTGCATTGATAAGTTCTCCAAATTTCGACATATAATCAATCGTTTATTAGGATTCTCTACTCAAAGTAAAGAAATATTAGAATACAAATGTAGTATTTTTAACAAATTATGCGATACTCTTGCCTTTTTTTAGTTCAATAACGGTAATTTCAGGCATAATTCCAACCCGCCCAGGGTATGCATGAAAACCAAAACCGCGGTTGACATAAATGTAGCGTCCTGCATGTTGATACAACCCAGCCCATTGATTATAGACATATTTCACTGGACTCCATTTAAACCAGCCCGGAATTTCAATTCCAAATTGAAGCCCATGCGTATGCCCCGACAAAGTCAAATGATACTGATTTTTATGGTGCTTCACCTCTACATCCCAATGACTCGGATCATGGCTCATTAAAATTTTAAAATCCTCGGGGTTTAAGCCCGAAGTCGCTTTTGTCAAATCACCCGCTTTTTTAAATTTCACTCCCCAATTTTCAACCCCAACAATAGCAATCTGATCATTCCCTTGTTGCAGTTTCACATGCTCATTCAACAATAGTTTGAAATCAATTTGGCGGTGTAAATCTTTAATATTTTCAAAATTAACTTCCTTATCTTTTGGTGAGTCCCATTCTAAATATTCACCATAGTCATGATTGCCTAAAACAGAGTATTTTCCATGCGTGTGGGGACGAATAGATTTAAATAAATCAATCCATGGTCGCATTTCGTGAGCGTGATTATTTACAATATCTCCTGTGAATAAAAGTAAGTCCGACTCTTGTTCATTTATCAAATCTATCGCGTATTTAATTTTTTCAGGGTCATCAAAACTACCGCTGTGAATATCTGAAATTTGCGTTAGCTTGAATCCGTCAAATGCTTCTGGAAGATCTTCAAAAAGCAAGGTTTCTTTTCGAACCTTGAAGTTGTATTTCCCTTTGGTCATCCCATACAGTAACGACAAAAATGGAACCGCCGCAACGCCCAAGGCAATTTGACTTAAAAATTTTCTGCGTTCGCTGATCGTAACCAAACTCGAATCGGAATAGGTGACTAAATCTTTAATCCAAATTAGAACCCGGATTACATCTTCAAAAAACAAAATAGGAACAATCAACAATTTGGGAATGGTAAACAACAAAAACAATCCTGTTGCCATAAGGGTGGCTTGATTCTGTCCTACTTTCCTGTCAAACGTAAATAAGTTATAGAAAAAAAGACCGTAAACCAAAACAGAAAGCAATACATAACTCCAGTGAATCCATCGAGATTTACATACTGTTTTCACCACTTGAAATGAATATACTTCAATCAATGCAACTACAGCAAAGATTAAGGTGAGAACAATTAAAAATCGTGTTTTCATAAACTAATAAAGTGCAAAATTATCCTACTGACAGTAAACTACTTGTTTTTTAAGGAATATTTAACCCTTGGTAAATTTAGGGATTTATTTAGGTTGCACGCTGAAGTTTACTATTTTTGAAAAAAAGTAATTCATGTCACAAAAACGCTTATTCTTACTCGATGCCTATGCTCTGATTTTTCGTGGGTATTATGCCTTTATTAAAAACCCTCGCATCAACTCCAAGGGAATGGATACATCGGCCATTATGGGCTTCATGAATTCACTAATGGATGTGATTAAGCGTGAAAAACCCGATCATTTAGCCGTAGCTTTCGACAAAGGGGGAAGCGACTATCGTTTGGAAATGTTTACCGATTACAAAGCAAACCGCGATGAAACTCCCGAGGCCATTAAAATTGCCGTTCCTTATATACAAGCGCTATTGCAAGCGATGCATATCCCGATTATCGAAAAAGCCGGATTTGAAGCCGATGATTTAATTGGAACGTTAGCCAAAAAAGCTGAAAAAAAAGGCTATAAGGTCTATATGGTTACTCCCGATAAAGATTTTGGGCAATTAGTTTCAGAAAATATTTTCATGTATCGCCCAGCGCGAATGGGTAATGATATTGAAATTTGGGGTATTGAAGAGGTTAAGCAAAAATTTGAAATCAACGACCCGCTTCAAGTGATCGATTTCTTAGGTATGATGGGAGATGCCGTTGATAATATCCCCGGACTTCCAGGAGTTGGTGAAAAAACCGCAAAAAAACTATTGGCAGAATTTGGCTCAATGGAAAACCTTTTGGCCAATACCGACAAATTAAAAGGTGCAATCAAAGATAAGATAGAGGCCAACAAAGCACAAGGAATCCTCTCCAAAAAATTGGCTACCATCTTGCTCGATTGCCCCGTTGATTTTGATGAAGAAGCATTTGAACTTTCGCGTCCTGATGTGGAAAAAACCGATGCGTTGTTTCAAGAATTGGAATTTCGTCAAATGAAGGCCCAATTTGATAAGCTTTTTGGAAGTGGTAACGATTATGATGAAATTAATACATCCGACACCCCAGCAAAAACCGAACCCGTCGTTAAAAAAAATCCTTCAAAAGCAACACCCCAAAATCAAATGGATTTATTTGGGTTTATCGATGATGAAGATGTTCCTACATTTCAACAATACGCCACTTTAACCAATACAGCCCATCTTTATCAAACCATTCAAGGTGATTTACCACTTCAATTGCTAGTGCAAAATCTGATGAAACAATCGGCTGTATGCTTTGATACCGAAACTACGGGTATCGACGCCAATAATGCCGAATTGGTAGGAATTGCGTTTGCTTGGGAAAAAGGAAAAGCATATTATGTGCCTATACCAGAACAACGTGAAGAAGCGCAAAAAGTGGTCGATAAGCTTCGCCCATTTTTTGAAAACGATTCGATTGAAAAAATTGGACAAAATATTAAATATGATCTTAAAGTTCTGGCTCAATATTCCCTCACTGTTAAAGGAAAACTCTTTGACACCATGATTGCACACTATCTGATAAATCCAGATATGCGGCACAACATGGACATTTTGAGTGAAACTTATTTACAATATACCCCGCAATCAATTGAAGCACTAATTGGGAAAAAAGGCAAAAATCAACTTTCAATGCGGGAGGTACCGCTAGAAACAATCAAAGAATATGCCGCCGAAGATGCCGATGTGACCTTTCAACTCAAAGAACATTTTCAACCCATACTTGAACGAGTGGGTACACAAAAACTATTTGACGAAATCGAAATCCCGCTGGTGCAAGTACTAGCCGATATGGAACGCGAAGGAATTCGTCTCGATGTTGATTACCTTAAAAACATGGCCAAAGACATGGCTGTAGAAATAAAAAGTTTAGAACAAAAAATATACGAAGCTGCCGGTGAATCATTCAACCTTGCCTCTCCCAAACAATTGGGCGATGTGTTGTTTGAAAAAATGAAAATTGGGGGTGCAAAACAAAAGAAAACCAAAACGGGTCAGTATGCAACTGGGGAGGAAGTGCTGAGTTATTTATCCAACGAGCATCAAATTGTTCGCGATATTTTGGAGTGGCGACAATTGGTTAAATTGCAAAGTACCTATGTAGAAGCCCTTCCCAACCAAGTTGATCCCAAAACCTTACGTGTTCATACAGACTATATGCAAACGGTAGCTGCAACGGGACGTTTGAGTTCGAATAATCCTAATCTTCAAAATATTCCTATTCGAACAGAACGCGGTCGCCAAATTCGGAAAGCCTTTGTTGCCAAAAATGATGAATTTGTGTTACTCTCTGCCGATTATTCCCAAATTGAATTACGCATTATTGCCGCATTGAGTGGCGAAGAAAATATGATTAAAGCATTTCAAAATAATGAAGATATTCACCGAAGTACTGCTGCTAAAGTTTTCAATGTACCCTTGGATGAAGTGACGAAAGAACAACGCAGTAATGCCAAAACTGTGAATTTCGGAATTATTTATGGGGTATCTGCATTTGGACTTTCAAACCAAACTTCATTAACCCGTAGTGAAAGTGCTGCGTTGATTGATGCCTATTACCAAACCTATCCTAAGTTGAAATCGTATATGCAAAATCAAGTCGAATTTGCACGCGAAAATGGTTATGTAGAAACCATATCGGGTCGCCGTAGGTATTTAAAAGACATCAATTCTGCCAATGCAGTAGTGCGTGGAGGTGCCGAACGAAATGCAGTCAATGCCCCTATTCAAGGCTCTGCAGCTGACATTATCAAAATTGCGATGATCAACATTCACCGAAAATTGAATTCCGAAAACTGGAAATCAAAAATGTTGTTGCAAGTACACGACGAATTGGTTTTCGATGTGCATGAATCAGAGTTGGAAAAAATCCAGCCAATGATTAAATATGAAATGGAAAACGCATTCCAAATGGCCGTTCCGCTTGAAGTTGAAATTGGATTTGGCAAGGATTGGCTGGCAGCACATTAGTAGTGGACAGTGTTCAGTAGGCAGTAAGCAGTGGGCAGTGTTCAGTAGGCAGTGTTCAGTAGGCAGTAAATAGTGTACGGTATGCAATCTAAAATAAAAAATGGGTCATTTACGACCCATTTTTTGTTGTTTTAGAAACATTTAATTATTCTTTGATTGCTTTAGTGTAGCTTACTGAACCATCTATTCGCTTCATTTGTAACACATACAAACCGGCTGCTAAATCACTTACATCAACCGAAGTATTAGGCTGATTCAAGGCACGAATGATTTTCCCCGTAGTATCC
This sequence comes from Flavobacterium sp., assembly GCF_027484945.1. Lineage (GTDB taxonomy): Bacteria > Bacteroidota > Bacteroidia > Flavobacteriales > Flavobacteriaceae > Flavobacterium. Next base: position 22,980 of record NZ_JAIXRZ010000069.1, on the reverse strand, counting down.
ATAATCGTCAGGGTCGAAATTTCACTTGCATTTTCAATATTTAAAACGGTAGTGAACGGCACCGGATAAACGGTCACTTTCGGCTTAATTGTCTCTGCATTGGATAAGGACTGAGTTAATGTAACTGTGATTTTCCATGAATTATTATCTACTTTATTGAAATTGGCATCACAACCTGAACCTCCATAAGTACGCCATGCACGTAATTCAAAAGAAACATTTCCTGTTAGATTATTCGCAATAGTCAATCCTGTGCGATTATAGGAATACGTTCCTGTTGTCCCTCCGACTCCAGAAGTCAACGCTGCTTCAGATGTATTATTCGTAGTACACACTAATAACGATCGTTGTTCACTCATCCAACCATTACTCGCTGTAGTCATAGTATACGCCACATCAGTAGATGCGATATAATAACCCGCAGGAACATTAACTGTTAAAGTGCCCGGACAGGCATTCGTACTTGTTACTGTGGCTGTTGTAGAAAACTCTGTATTGATATCACCATTGGTATACGTCGTTACGATTTGACCCGTAGTAAATACTTTCAATTGCCAGAATCCTTGTGTACTTCCACAATTCGAACGTACCCAGAAATAATACGTAGTTCCAATAGGTAATCCGGTTAAGGTTACAGAAGTCACCCCTGCCGCTACACTTCCTGAAGGTATGGTTACATCATTTGGTGCTGTTGAAGATGTACTGTAGTAATATTCATACCCAGAAGCTGGAGCACTGCTTGGAGCTGTCCAACTTAAGGTTCCGCCATCATTTGATGATACATAGGTAATGTTTGTCGGACCCTGACACGAGGTGTACGCATCTGCCGAAAAAGCCATAATATTAGGAATTCCGCCTGTTCCCGATTTGGTTACGGTAACGCTCTGAATTAATTTCGATTGATTAGCTGCACTTATTGCTATAGGAATTTGATACAAACGAGGATTCGTTCCGCCACCTGTTTCCAAAACATTATTGGTACGGTTTATACGGCCTAATGCAGTAATGGCAAAGTTTACGCCACCATACCAATCTGACAAACTTAAATTGGTAAACGATTCGGTAGTTGTATCTACATAGTTAACCGTAACATTCACTGTTGAAGCACCGCTTCCCGAAGTAGCCAACATATATAAGTTTACGGCTGCCAAAGGTGCTGTAAAGACTAGAGTGCCTGAATCATTGGTATTTTGCAAGCGCAAAGAATTGTTGGCGCTATAAGAAGCTAATTGATAGGTTAATCCTGCTGGAGCCGCAACCGCACTAGTGATTAAACCACTTGTAGGTAAGCCATATGTCAAAGCAGCGCTTGTTGACGTGAGTTGAAAATCGCGTGATACAAAATTATAATTCACACCATCCACATCATTGGATGTAGAAAGAGCTGAGCTTCCAATTCCATTGGCAACAACGTCTGCATTAAATCCACTTTGAATAGGAATCGATTGTAGATTCTGAGCATATCCTTGAGATAATCCGCATAAAATTGTGATTAGTGAAGAAAAGAATAGTAGTGTTTTTTTCATTTTTGTAATTTTTAATGTTTGAGTAAATTAATAAGCTCTTCATTTCCTGTTTTAACCGCATGTTCAAATGCCGTTAGTCCTGAAGCGTCTTTTGAATCCCGTTGTACTCCATAGGCCAACAAAAGTTTAATTATAGGTAAATTTTGGAACATTGCTGCATAAATTAAAGCGGTATTCCCTTGACCATCAGACAAATTAGGGTCTGCATGATGTTCTAAAAGCAATTGCACCAACGCTACATTTCCCTTTACGGTTGCCGCCATTAAGGCCGTGCCGTATGATGAATTGAAATTAATTGCAGCTTCACTTTGGATTATACATTTGGCTACAGGGACATTTCCTTTGTAACAGGCTAGAATCAAAGGCGTAAAACCTTCATCATTAACAATTGAAAAGCAATTTTTGTTTTGAGATAAGGCTTCTTTTGCTTGACTTTCGGTTCCTCTTCGTGCAATTTCAAACACATCGGGTGCACTTTGCGCCCAAAGTGAAACCGAAGCAAAAAAGGCAAATAATAGTCCTTTCATTCGATTAAAGTTTCTTTACAGAATCACGTTGCCGCAATTCGGTAGCCACAACCAGGGTCTTGGCTTTATAGTGTTCTTCTTTATTTTCCAGTCGATCAATTAATACGCGCGTTGCAACTTCGCCAATTTCAGGACCGTGCTGACTTATCGTTGATAAACTAGGAGTCATACGGCGTGACCAAACCCCATCAGCAAAACCAATAATGGACAACTCATCAGGAATTCGCAATCCTTTAGTTATTCCCAATTTCATGGTAGTTACAGACGCATGCTCATCCAAAGCAAATACTGCATCTACTTTTTGCTTTTCAAAGAAACCCACGACTTTTTGATCAAAATCATCATTGGAATCGGATAAAATCACAATTTCTTCGTCTACATATAATCCAGCAGTAGCCATTGCTTTTCGAAATCCATCCGCGCGTAATTTTGCTACACTTAAATTGGCAATTGCAGAAAATAAAGCGATTCGTTTGCATCCGGTTTTTACTAAATGTTGGGTTGCATTAACCGCAGAATCAAAGTCATCAACTATCACTTTATCACAAATCACTTCATCGGCAATACGGTCAAACATAACAATCGGGGTGCCTTCATTGATGATTGTTTTGAAATGGTCAAAGCGATTGAGTTTTTGTGCTTCTTCCGAAATAGACACTATAAAACCGTCAATTGCGCCGTTACTTAACATTTCCAATGCTGTTTTTTCTTTATCCAACGACTCATTAGAGATATACGTCATCACCTTGTATCCTTTTTCATCGGCTACTTTTTCAATACCGGTAAAGACTTTAGCAAAAAATGAATTCAAAATATTGGGAATAATGACTCCAATTGTTTTGGTTGAGCGGTTTTTCAGATTTAACCCAATCGCATTTGGCTTGTAATTTTTGAGTTTCGCATATTCCTGAACTCTTTTTTTAGTAGGTTCACTAATTTCAGGACTGTCATTCAACGCTTTAGAAACAGTTGATATGGAAACTCCTAATTCTTTGGCAATTTGCTTTAACGTTGCTTTTGATTTCATGAACTTATACTTATGCGGTATAAAATTACGAAAATTATCACGAAAATTTTTAAGTCAATCGATTAAAAAAAGTTTAAAAAAAACGAGATAACAAAAAACAGGTCCCGTGTAAATAGAATTGAAACCATAACCTTGGAGTCAATTTTTTAAGTTTCAAAGAAATAAATAAAAGTAGGGTTTGGATATATGAGAATAAATTGTACTTTTGCACTCCCTTAATTGGGAATGGAATGTTTAATTAAATTTAATTACTGTGAACACATTAAGCTACAAGACAGTTTCAGCCAACAAAGCTACTGCAGACAAGCAGTGGATTGTTGTAGACGCTGAAGGTCATAACTTAGGTCGTTTAGCCTCAAAAGTAGCCATGCTATTACGAGGTAAATACAAACCGAGTTATACCCCGCACGTTGATTGTGGTGATAACGTAATTGTTATCAACGCTGAAAAAATCAACCTGACTGGTAACAAGATGGAGGATAAAACGTATATCCGCCATACCGGTTATCCAGGTGGTCAAAGAAGCTTATCTGCCAAAGAAATGTACCGCAAAAATCCTGCGATCATGGTGGAGAAAGCTGTAAAAGGAATGTTGCCTAAAAACAAATTAGGTGCGCAATTATTCCGCAATTTGAATGTATACGTTGGCGCTGAGCACAAACATGCTGCTCAAACTCCAAAAACCGTTAACTTAAACGATTTGAAGTAATGGGAACAATTCACAAAATTGGTCGTAGAAAGACCGCTGTTGCCCGTGTTTACGTTTCTGAAGGAACTGGTAAAATCACGGTGAACAAAAGAGAGTTCGAAAACTACTTCCCAACAGCTACGTTGCAATACAAAGTATTACAACCTTTAACAATGACTGATAATGCAGCCAACTTCGACGTTAAAATTAACGTTTACGGAGGAGGTTCAACTGGTCAAGCAGAGGCTGTACGTATGGCGATTGCTCGTGCAATGTGTGAGGTTGAAGCTGAGAACAGAGCTATCCTTAAACCAGAAGGATTACTAACGCGTGATCCAAGAATGGTAGAACGCAAGAAATTCGGTCAGAAAAAAGCACGTAAGAGATTCCAATTCTCTAAACGTTAATCCGATTTTCGTTCACATAAGTTTGAAATTAATCTGTTGCCGTTATTCCTTTTCGTCAAAGGAAGTTAGTTTAGCATCTAAATTGTCATTAAAAGCTTTTAAAAGCACGACAATTGCTAATCAACGGAACGTAAACTATTAAAAAGATGGCAAATAAAATAGACGTTAAAGAATTACTAGAGGCTGGAGTTCACTTTGGACACATGACTCGTAAGTGGGACCCTAACATGGCTCCTTACATCTACATGGAGCGTAATGGTATCCACATTATTAACCTTTACAAAACTGCAGCTAAAATTGAAGAAGCAAATGAAGCTTTGAAAAAAATTGCTGCATCGGGTAGAAAGATTTTATTCGTAGCTACCAAAAAACAAGCAAAAGACATCGTAGCTGAAAAAGCAGCGGCGGCTAACATGCCTTACATCACTGAAAGATGGCCTGGCGGTATGTTGACTAACTTCGTAACGATTCGTAAAGCCGTTAAAAAAATGGCGACTATCGATCGTATGAAAAAAGACGGTACGTTCAACACGTTGTCTAAAAAAGAAAAATTACAAATCGATCGTCTTCGTGCAAAGTTAGAGAAGAACTTAGGTTCTATCGCTGACATGTCAAGACTGCCTGCAGCTTTGTTCATTGTAGATATTAAAGCAGAACATATCGCAGTAAAAGAAGCACACAAATTAAACATTCCAGTATTTGCAATGGTAGATACGAATTCAGACCCTCGTCAGGCTGATTTCGTAATTCCTGCCAACGATGATGCTTCTAAATCAATCGAAAAAATTCTTTCTTTAGTAACTGCTGCTATTCAAGATGGTTTAGCTAACCGCACTAACGAAAAAGAAGCGGATGAAGCTCCTGAAGTTGAAGCAGTAGAAGCAGTAGAAACAACTGTAGTTGCTGAAGCTCCTGAGGCTCCAGTAACCGCTACTGAAACGGCTACTGAAACGGCTACTGAAGAATAACTAAAACACTAAATTCCAATGGAAAGATTCCAAATTCCCTAGGTTTTTAGCAAGCCAGTGTTTGGAATCTCGAAATTGGAATTTGATTTTTAAACGAAATTTTTAATCAAAAAAATAAAAAGAAATGTCAACTATTACTGCGTCTGACGTAAACAAACTAAGAACCATCACCGGTGCCGGTATGATGGATTGTAAAAAAGCCTTGGTAGAAGCTGAAGGTGATTTTGACAAAGCAATCGAAATCCTTCGTAAAAAAGGACAAAAAGTTGCGGCAAATCGTTCGGATAGAGAATCTACTGAAGGTGCGGTTATTGCAGCTGTTAATACAGATAGTACTTCGGGAGCAATTATCTCGTTGAACTGTGAAACCGACTTCGTTGGTAAAAACGAAGGTTTCGTAAAATTAGCTCAAGAATTAGCGGCTTTAGCTTTAAACTTTGAATCGAAAGAAGCTTTTTTGGCTGCCGATTTTAATGGAATTACGGTTGCTGAGAAATTAATCGAACAAACCGGAGTTATCGGTGAAAAAATCGAAATTGGTTCATTTGAGCGTTTAAGTGGTGCTTATGTAAACTCATACATCCACGCTGGAAATAAAATTGCTACTTTGGTTGCATTATCTGCAAATGTTGGCGGAGCTGATGAAGCAGCGCGTAACGTTGCAATGCAAGCTGCTGCGATGAATCCAATTGCTTTAAACGAAGACGGTGTTGATGCATCGATTATCGAAAAAGAAATTGAAATTGCTAAAGACCAATTGCGAGCAGAAGGCAAACCCGAAGCAATGTTAGACAATATTGCTAAAGGTAAAATCAATCGCTTCTTCAAAGACAACACCTTGGTAAACCAAGATTATATTAAAGATAGCTCTATGAGTGTTAGCGCTTACGTAAAATCAGTAGATGCTGGTTTAACCGTAACTGGATTCAAAAGAGCCGCTTTAGGTTAATTACTAATTCACTTGAAATATAAAAACCCGATGCAATTGTATCGGGTTTTTTGTTTTCTATGTTCTTGAAATATAGACTACAATCTACTTTTTCAATTCCTATTTTATCGGAAAATTTCGTGCCCGCATCAAAGCATCGGTAGACGACTTTTTACCGCGAAACATTGGATAAGCAACTTCGGGATCGATTGAATTTCCAACGCTAAACACATATTTTACTAAGCGTTTCGCAACTTCTTTATCATACAAACCTTTTCCATCTACCGTAAATGCTTCTGTAGCATCGGCACTTATCGCATCGGCCCACAAATAACCGTAATAACCGGCGGCATAATCATCTCCAGAAAAGATATGTCCAAATTGTGGAATACGATGACGCATTACAATTTCACGAGGCATAAGCAATGCATCCAGCGTTTCTTTTTCAAAAACTTTCGGGTCAACAGTAGGACGTTCTAACTGGTGTAAATACATATCCAAAAGCGCACTAGAAATTGTTTCAACCGTAGAAAACCCTTCATTAAATGTTGCTGCTGCTTCAATTCGTTTTACCAGTTCCAAAGGCATCGGTTCACCCGTTTGGTAATGCAATGCGAATTTATTTAATACTTCGGGGGTTGCAAGCCAACGTTCTAAAATTTGAGATGGAAATTCCACATAATCACGAGGGGTGTTGGTTCCTGATAAAGAAGGATAATTCACATCTGAACACAAACCGTGTAATGCATGTCCAAATTCATGAAACAATGTACTGGCATCATCCCAAGAAATTAATAGGGGCTCACCCGCTGCACCTTTTATAAAATTACAATTATTTGAAACTAACGTGAGGACTTCACCGTTAAAGCGACTTTGTTCCCTATAGGCCGTCATCCATGCCCCGGAACGTTTTCCTTTGCGTGCAAAGGGGTCAAAATACCACAAGCCTACTGGTTTTCCTGTTAATGTATTGCTCACCTCCCATACACGGACATCGGGATGAAATACCGGGACATCAAAAACTTGTTTGAAACTTAAATTGAAAATTTCACCAGCTACCCAAAACATCCCTTCTCGTAATTTTTCCATTTGCAAAAAGGGCTTAATTTGATTGGCATCGACGTCAAACTTCGCTTTGCGAACTAGCTCTGCATAATACCGGTAATCCCAAGGTTCGATATCAAAACTCTCCCCTTCACTTTCAACAATTTTTTGCATTGCGGCTACATCTTCAAGGACCTTTGCAATTGCAGGCTCCCAAACCGCAAGCATTAATTCTAATGTGCGCTCTGGCTTTTTAGCCATGGTATTTGATAGACTCCAGGATGCAAAATTGTCAAACCCTAATAACTTAGCTTTTTCTGCTCTCAATTGTAAAATTTTTACAACCGTTTCATTATTATTATTAGAATTTGGATTATCTCCACGATTCACAAATAGTCGAAATGCTTTTTCGCGTAATTCGCGTTGACTCGAAAACGTTAAAAAAGGCTCAATTGAAGATCGGGTGTTTGCAATACAACCCAGCGAAGGCAATTTACGCTCTTTTGCTTCACTCCTTGCAGCTGCAGCCAATTCAGATGGTAATCCGTCAAAATCGGTTTCATTGGTCAAGGCTAAGTATTGATTATTTTCATCAGCTAATTGGTTTTGACTGAATTTTGTAAATAATCCGGCCAATTCTTTATTAATTGCTGCAATACGTTCTTTACTTTTTGAATCGGCCAAAGCTCCTTCACGAACAAAATTTTGATAATACACTTGAACCAGTCGTTGTTGTTCTGGCGTTAACTTTTTGAATGCTGGACTATTGTAAATCGCTGCAATACGATCAAAAAGTTTTTTGTTTTGATAAATTTGATTGTTTACCTCTGATAATTTTGGGGTTATTGTTGCTTCAATAGCCTCAAATTCGGGTGAATTTAAGTTGGAACTATAAATATCAAATATCGCTTTAACTTGGGCTAACCGTTTTCCAGAACGCTCTAACTCTGCAATTGTATTTTGAAAATCAGGCGGTAATGCTGCGTTAGCGATTCGGTCGATTTCACGAAGTTTTTCTGCAATAGCGGTAGTAATAGCCGATTCAAATTGGCTCGTTTTATATTCTGAAAAAGCGGGTACTCCGCCATACTTTCCTTTCCAATCATTTAATAATGGATTGGTGTTCTGTGCTTCTACAGTTACCATAGATAAAATTATGAGACTGGTTGTAATTATTTTTTTCATTTGTGTTATCGGTTTTATCAAAAATACTGAATTTTAAAAAATGTTCCACTAGTTACTTACAAGAAATTCCTATTTTTGAAAGAAAAGATAATTTATGTTTCAATCCCGAAAAGATACGGTCTATATTGTGTTGGCGGGTATTTTTATCACCAACGCACTTGTAGCCGAACTCATTGGAGGTAAACTCATTTATATCGGAGAGGCGGTAATGAGTCTTGGCATCTTGCCTTGGCCAGTTGTATTTGTTACTACCGATCTGGTCAATGAATATTTTGGAGAAAAGGGTGTGCGTAAACTATCTCTTTTAACGGCCTCACTAATTGCCTATACCTTTATCATCTTATGTATTGGCCTTCAAATTCCTGCCGTAAAAGGCGACGGATTGGTAACCGATCTTCAATTTAACGCGGTATTTGGTCAAAGTATGCTCATTATCATTGGAAGTATCACCGCATTTTTAGTTTCCCAACTTATTGATGTGACACTTTTCCATTTTGTTAAAAATAAAACGGGCAACCGTATGATTTGGTTACGCAGTACAGGATCGACCGTGATTTCTCAACTTTTTGACAGTTTCATTGTATTGGGGATTGCCTTTTGGTTACCCGGAAAAATGGATAACGAAACCTACCTTCTCTCAGCGCTTACGGGATATTCTGTCAAGCTAGGTATTGCTATTTTGCTTACACCATTGATTTATTTGGGGCATTCCATGATTGATAATTACTTGAAAAAAGATGGAAAATAACTACCGTTGTGGTTGGTGTGAAAAAGATGATTTGTACCGCGACTATCACGATAAGGAATGGGGACAACCCGTACATGATGATCGTATCATGTTTGAATTTCTGCTATTAGAAACCTTTCAAGCCGGTCTGAGTTGGTATACAATCTTATCCAAAAGAGAGAACTTTCGGAGCGCATTTGACAATTTTGACTTTGAACGCATTAGTCGTTATAGCGAATCCAAAATACAGACTTTGCTTCAAGATTCAGGAATCATTCGAAATCAACAAAAAATTCGTGCGGCTGTTAGCAATGCGCAAGCTTACCGGAAAGTACGTGAAGAGTTTGGCTCGTTTTGCTCGTACTTTTGGAGTTTTACAAATGGCGAACCCATCGATAACACACCCCAAACGCTAGCGGATATCCCCACCTCATCTGCGCTTTCTGACTTGATTAGTAAAGATCTCAAAAAACGCGGCTTTACATTTGTAGGCTCCACGGTTGTCTATGCCCATATGCAAGCCACCGGTATGGTAAATGATCATGTGGCTGGGTGTTGGAAACGAAAGTAAATGGTTACGCTCAATTAAAATTTTGAATTCTACCTAGAGAATGAGGTAGTGTGCCTTTTGAAATGTATAATTCAATTGCAAGCGGCCAACCTTAAACAAAGAGAAATTATTCTATGGGGTTTACCTTAATCCGGATCGACCTTGTGGAGAATTTGCATAAAAACCTCTCGGGAGATTTCAAAAGCTCCCAGTTTTTCCAAATGCTCGTTGTGAACCTGGCAATCCAACAGCACATAATTTTTCTCTTTTAAATCTTGAATCAAGTGAACAAAAGCCACCTTACTTGCATTTGGTCGTAAAGAAAACATGCTTTCGCCACAAAATACATGACCGAGATCGACACCATAGAGTCCGCCCACTAGTTCTTCATTACACCACACTTCATATGAAACAACCCGTCCAAGTTGATACAGTTGTGTATAGGCCTCAATAATCTCGTTTGAAATCCAAGTGCCGGTTTGGTCCTTTCGGGGAACTTTTTGACAGTTGTAAATCACTCCTTTAAAATCGGTATTTCGAGTCACTGTAAATTGCTTGCGGTTTAAGATATTCCGCATGCTCTTTGATACTTTGTAGGTTTGTGGATGCACTACCATGCGTTTTGGTGGCGCCCACCATAAAATGGGCTCATCAGGATCATACCATGGAAATATTCCCTGTGAATAGGCCAGTAGTAAGCGGTCAACAGATAAATCACCTCCTACAGCCAATAGACCATCGACTGTCGCTTCTGTAACGGGTGGGAAATAAAGAAACTTAGAGAGGAAATGCACAATAGATTATTTTAAGTTTTATAGTTTAAAATGTTGAATTTTTGTTGTTCTCTGTAGCGTTGGAACTAGTTACTGATCACCAGTCACTATTCTCATTTGGGATTAGGGTGCTTAGGGTTATTGGGTTCACGAATCAAAAAAAATCCAAATTCTAACCTAATGTAAAGTAGAATTTGGAATTTGAAAAAGTTCTAATCACGAATTCCGAAATTTCGGAATACAATTGGATCGTATTGCTGTAAACAAAGAACTAGAACGGCAAATCGTCGTGTTCTGCCTCATTGAAATTGGTTGCTTGCTCAAAGTCGGGAGTAACGGGCACAGTTGGCATTGGTTGGCCCATAGACTGCCCTCCTTGCGGCATTGGATCACTAGTTAAACGTTCAATACGCCATCCTTGAATAGAATTAAAATACTTGGTTTCGCCTTGTGGACTTACCCACTCTCTCCCCCGTAAATTAATGGAAACTTTTACAGGTTCACCCACTTGATAACTGTCCAATAAATCACATTTATCTTGGGTAAATTCTACCATAATGTGTTGGGGATATTGCTCTTCGGTAGTTACTACCAACTCTCTTTTTTTGAACGTGGGGCTCACTTGCTGTGCGGCGCTAATCACTTTTACTCTTCCTGAAACTTCCATAATCGTATTGAATTAAAAATAAAAAATTATACTATTCGTTCTGCTAACAAGGTCTTCCAAGCAGAAAGCACCTCTCCTGCGTCTAAGAATGCTTTGGCTTTTTCGTGTACTTTTCGCTCGTCGGTCGAACTCAACGCGGCTTTCACCTGTACATTTACATTCACAAATATAGCAATTTCTGCTGCAGTTGGCAAGGCTTCTACATTTCCTAATTTTCCTAGATCATTGCCATTAAAAACCGTACTTTCACGAATAAAGGCCGGAATTGCATCTACGCCTATACCCAGCGTTGCCAATGGTTTTTCTACTTCAAACAACCCACTTTTAGCGCGCGAATACCAGTTCCCTCCTAAACGCGAAACCAAATCAATTTTCTCGGGATCAATAGTGCCTTTTGCATCTAAAACCGCTTCACTGATATGTATTTTTATCACTTCACAAATGATTAGATTCCCCGCTCCTCCATCGGTCCCTAGCGCAATAATATCATTGACTTTACATTCAAATTGTACCGGACTTTCAGCAACGCGATACGGTTTTACCAATTGAGAAGGGATTTGTGTGAGCCCGGCTTTGGTAAACTCATTGACGCCTTCAGCATATTCTGTACTCGATAACGACATTTGTTGCACAATATCATAATTCACAACATTGATTACCACTTCTCGGGTATCTTGGCAATTAACTAGCGTATGTTTGATAGAGTTGTCACGCACGCGCCGTGCCGGAGAGAAAACCAAAATTGGAGGATTGGCACTGAATACATTAAAAAAACTAAACGGTGACAAATTGGGTGTTCCCTTTTTGTCAAGTGTACTTGCAAACGCAATAGGTCGTGGAGCAATGGCCGATTGTAAATACCCTTGCAACTGCACCGTAGAAAGCGACTTTGGATCAATGGTTAACATAATAGGCAGTTTTTTACAAAGATAGCCAATTTTCAAACAAACACGATGGGTTTAGGGAGTTCGCGCGAGGGATCGCGACAAGGTACCGTTTACCGTGGAGAGCCCGACCCCGTGAAAAAAACTTCCGATTGAAAATCCAAGCGCTATCCTCGGGGACGCGCCAAAACAAAAAAAATATGTACTTTTAGAAAAATTATTTACTGTATGCAATTTACAGACCGTCGTGCTGTTACACGCTGGATTATCATCGCCACTTCGTTTTTGATTGTGGTATTGATTCTATGGAATACCTATGTTTTTTTTCAAATATTTAAAGAAGAAGAACGGGTAAAAATGAACCAATGGGCATTGGCACAGAAAAAAATGGCGTCAGCCGATCTAGATGCCGACATTGAATTACCCTTTGAAATTATCCAGAATAATACACACATCCCAATTATGGTGACCCAAAATGGGAAGATTGTTAATTCGCTCAACATTGACCCTGAAATTGAGAAAGATAGCTTGCAAATGCAGTCGTTGTTGGAGAATTTAAAATCGCAGAACGATCCGATTAAGATGGAATATCTTCCAGGCAAAATTCAATACCTCTATTATGGAGATTCAGATTTGTTGAATAAACTGAAATACTATCCTGTTGCATTGTTATTAATTATTTTCTTGTTTGCTACAATGGTTTACAATTTTTACCGGAGTACGAAAATGGCAACGCAAAACAAATTATGGGCAGGCATGGCAAAAGAGACTGCACACCAAATTGGAACACCTCTTTCATCTTTAATCGGTTGGCTGGAATTCTTAAAAACTGAAAATTCAGTTGACGAATCAACACTTGAAGAAATAGAAAAAGATATCGTGCGGCTACAGACCATCACCGACCGGTTTTCAAAAATAGGTTCGGAGCCGGTATTGGAAAACCGCGATTTGATTGCAGAAACCCGCGCTTCATTTGACTATTTAAAATCCCGATTTTCAAACCAAGTGGCATTCACTTTTTCGGCGCCAAACGAATCCATAGCATTACGATTAAATCCCGCGCTCCACAGTTGGACCATTGAAAATCTTATGAAAAACGCCATCGATGCGATGCGGGGTAAAGGAGAATTACATTTAGCGATAGAACATACCGGCACAACAGTAAAGATCAACATCACCGATAATGGCAAAGGGATCCCAAAAAATCAATTCAAAAAAATATTCGAACCTGGTTTTACCACAAAAAAACGCGGCTGGGGATTGGGCTTGTCCTTAACCAAACGTATTGTGGAGGAATACCACAAAGGGCGCATTCGGGTATTGCATTCGGAAGTAGGGAAAGGCACGACGATACAGATTGTGTATGAGGTGGTTTCTTAGAGATTGGTGATTAGTGACTAGTGATTAGTAATTAGTGAATGGTGATTGGTGACTAGTGATTAGTGACTAGTGACTAGACTTTGGACGTTAGAAATTGGACTTGAATGTAATATGAAAAGTGGAATGGTTTAAGAGTGAAAAGGATAGATTCACCAACTCATTATCTAAGAAGCTCAGCATCTAAGGAGCTTTTTTTCTTCAATTAATACCCATTTGCTTTTTTGTATTGGATTTTAGCCCGTGTTTTCGAAATAAACTTGGCTTTTTTACCCTCCCAGGAATAGGTTTCGCGCCATTTTTTTACTTCATATAATGTTTCTTGTTCGTTAAGGGATTCTTCAACAATTGTTTTAAAAATAATGTCGGGCTTACCCCCTTTTTCTTTTGGGAAAATAAATGCCTCGGTATGGCTGTACACATCCGCATCGCCAACACACATCATGGAAGGTAAGGGAAACCATTGTTTTTCTTGGCGTCCGAAATAATAAAACAAAGTAGGAATGCCGCAAGCTTCCCCGCTAAAGGAAACCACATAAATAGCATCGAGACCTTGTAAACCCATATTGCTCATCACCCGGTGTTCAAAAAACGTACTTTCATCCTGATCGATAGGGAAATCCGTTTTGGAGAATAGTGTACCACGTTTGAGTACCATAAGAGTTAGGGTTATGGAATTGCTGGAGTCAGGAGCTTCTTTATGGGAGTGGGTAAGTGCCGTGAGGTAAGTAAGCTCTTTTTTTTCCAAATAGCCCAAGGCTAGAAATCCTTCCCATAGATATCCGCTTTGGGTATTTCCATGTCGGTTGGTATATTCAATTTTGACAAAAGGAACCGTCATGCCTTTTAATGTCAGCAATTGTTCCGTTTCTTCAATGACTTTAACTTTTTTCCCTAAGTGTAAAGAATCCAGCAATGGGGCTGTCCGATTGGGTTCGCTACGTACATAACAATTCGTTGCCGCAACCATTGCCTCTGCACCAGTTAGATTCCAATACCACAATTTTTCCTGGGATTGAGCAAAAAATCCTTGAAAAACCAACACGAGAAAAAGAATACGGTAATGCATAAAAAAACCACAGTTAAACTGTGGTTGAAGTTATACTTTTTCTGCGATACTTTGCGCGAGTGCTGAAAATTCTTCCGGGGTAAGACTCGTTTTCCGTTGAAAGCGCATATCGTCCATATCCTGAAGTGGAATTAAATGAATGTGTACATGCGGCACTTCAAGTCCGACCACTGCAACACCTATACGCTTGCATTCGACTGTTTGTTCCAAAGCTTTGGCTACTTTACGCGCAAACTGCATTAAACCGAGATAGTGTTCCTCCTCCATATCAAAAATCTTGTTAATTTCCTGTTTGGGGATACACAATGTGTGGCCTTTCGCATTCGGATTGACATCTAAAAACGCCAAATACTGATTATCTTCAGCTACTTTATAGCAGGGTATTTCACCGTTTACAATTTTAGAAAAAATGCTGCTCATGATTAATCACGGGAAATTTCTACTATTTCAAATTTCAAAATCCCATTGGGCACATTAATTTCGGCTATTTCACCTACCGATTTTCCTAACAAACCTTTTCCAATTGGTGATGTTACTGATATTTTACCTTCCTTGAGATTGGCTTCGCTTTCAGCAACCAAGGTATATTTCATTTCCATACCATTGGCTTGGTTTTTAATTTTCACATTAGAAAGCACCAATACTTTCGAAACATCCAATTGCGATTCGTCTATCAAGCGCGCATTAGCATACAACTCTTCCATTTTAGCAATGCGCAACTCCAATAAACCTTGGGCCTCTTTGGCTGCATCATATTCGGCATTTTCTGATAAGTCACCTTTATCCCGTGCATCGGCAATGGCTTGCGATGCTTTGGGGCGTTCAATTGATTTTAATTGATCTAATTCGTCTTTTAATTTTTTTAAACCTTCAGCGGTATAGTATGATACCTTACTCATAATTCCTATCGTTTTTTTAATTTTTTGGTTATTATATCGAAAATGAAAAATTCAACATCGGATATAAAATAGAAAAAATCCCATCGTGACGGGATTTCTTCCTCCAAAGATATCTTTTTTTGGTTAATTAATTCCTACTTTTGTTGTGTTGAGGAAGACAAATGTAATCAAATTCGTTGAGCAAAAAATCAACTTTTAAAAAAATAACATGAAAAAATCGGTATTAATTTCACTTCTCCTTGTCTTTATGATGGGTTGTAGCAAAGATGGTTTCAATAATCAAAATCCTTATTTGCCCAACCTTAGTTTTTCAATGGAAGTCAATACTAATTTTGCAACTTACAACAACCTGACATTCCCCGGAAATAGTGTTCGGGTATATCCCGTCAACGGCCCTACAAATGGAGTCCTTGTTTTCAACACCGGTAGTGGATATAATGCCTTCGATGGTTCATGTCCCAATCAAGTGATTGAAACCTGCTCAAAGCTTACACTATCCAATTCAAATGCACAATGCCCGTGCCAAAGTGAAAATTACAATTTGTATAACGGTCAAACCACCGGACTCCCTTATGGACTAAAGCAATACCAGGTTCAAGTAAATGCCAATATCATTACCGTGTTCAATTAAAAAAACCGGACTTGCATCCGGTCTTTAATTAAAATTTTAGCGTGAGTCCTAACAAATAATTACTGCCCGCTTGGGGATAATAATAAGGATAGATATCCCACATATATCCGTTGGAAACATATCTTTTATTCAAAAAATTATTCACTAAACCATTCAGTGTAATACTTTCAAAGACCTTTTTTGGATTCCAGGTAAAGGATATATTAAAATCATTTACAAAATAGTCGGTCAAACGTGCTTCTTTCGATTCTAAGTTGTTCATGTATTGTTCGCTTACATATTTAGAAAGCCAAACCAACTGAAGGTTTTTTACCGGTTGAAATAATAGTAAATTTCCAGCAATGAAGTTGGGCGAATAGGCAATATTCGTATTCCCTTGAGCAATACCTTGGTTAGTGAGATCTACATTCTTATTTTGACTAAAAGTCATATTGGGTTTCCAAATCCATTTTTTAGCCAAGGCAATTGTAGCGTCGATTTCCAATCCAAGACGGTAACTTTTCTCGCTATTTGAACGAATTGGACTCCCTACTTCATCTAAAGTACCTGTTAATATCAATTGGTCTCTATACAACATATAATAGAGGTTGGCATTCCATTGCACTTTTCCGGTTTCATGTCGCCAACCCAACTCAAAGTCATTGAGCTTTTCGGGCTTAACAATACCGCCTTCATAATCCGTGCGATTGGGTTCACGGTTTGCACGCGCATACGATAAATATAAACTGTTTTTAGAATTAACTGCATAATTTACACCCACTTTTGGATTAAAAAAATTGAAGGTGTCATTAACAAAATTAGGCTGTACCCCATTTGCTTTATAATTTACCCGACGGTATTGCAAATCACCATATACACTCCATTGAGAATTGATATCATAGGTTGCTTTGGCAAATACATTCCCATCGGTTTTAATACCATAATCGTTATAATATTCATCCCCTAATTCCGATGTTGAAGCGAAACGTGCCCAAATCACTTTTCCAAAATGCAATCCTTCATATTTGTTCCAACCTCCACCAAGAATTACATCCCATTTATCTTTTTTATAATTGGCAGAAAAAGTAGTTCCATAAAAATCATTATCCAACCATTTTTGGCGAATCAAATCGGTAGTGGTTTGGCCCGTTACTGGGGTTAGTCCATAATCCGTAAAATCGGCATCTTCTTTATAATTTTCAAAATAGCCTTTCCCTTTGGTATAATGCACCGCAAGGTTGGTATTCCAATTGGACGACCATTTTTCGTTCCAATGCAACTGGGCGTGATCTTGTTGGTAATTGTCGGTTTCGTTGTCGTAAAAAAGAAGGTTTCCAAATTCATCGGTATACATTCCTGCCGAGTTGAAAGTACGGTCTCCTTGTAGGGTAATACCGTCAATACCATTCCACGATTGGTAAGTTTTTTCTTTACCCCCAAAAACTAAGGCTTTTATTAGGGTTGTTTTTCCAACGTAAGTTCCTTGCAAAAAGTACGATTTCAGGTCGGAACTCGCCCGATCTACATATCCATCAGAACTCAATTGAGATAAACGTCCAGCGATTTCAAAACGATCGTTCATCAAACCTGTACTAAACTTTACTGTATGTTTACGTGAATTAAAACTCCCGAAAGAATTAGCGATTTCTCCCGAACCTTTTTGGGAATAAGAATCCGTCAACATGTTTAAACTGGCACCAAATGCACCGGCTCCGTTAGTAGATGTACCCACACCGCGCTGCAATTGTAAACTCTGAACAGAAGAAGCAAAATCGGGCATATTTACCCAAAAAGTTCCATGACTTTCCGAATCGTTGTAGGGAATTCCGTTGATGGTAATATTTACGCGCGTTGCATCGGTACCCCGCACACGAATACCCGTATAACCAAAGCCATTTCCAGCATCGGAGGTAGTTACTACAGATGGCATGTAGTTCATCAAAATCGGAATATCCTGTCCGAGATTACGACTGGCAATGTCTTTTTGGGTAAGGTTACTAAAGGTAACTGGCGTTTTTTTGTTTACGCGGACCGCCTGGACTAATACTTCGTCCAATTGAGTGGTTTGGGTCGAATCTTTGGGTTTTTGCTGTGCCCAAAGCGAGATTGGTAGGCAAATCGCAAGTGCGATGCCTGAGATGGATGTTTTGAATACGTTTTCCATTCGTAAAAAAATTACGAATAACTGGGGTACATTATTCTTGATTAAAAATGATTGTACTTGCCCGACAAAGGCTAAGGCGCGCTTCTTGACCTTTGTCTTTTTCCTTGGCAGCATTACCTGCCCAGGTTCAATGGGTATGATCTCAGCTCGTATATTTGAGCACCCCGATGAGACGGTGCAAAGGTAAATTAAAATCAAGGGGAATTGCAAACTCTTTTTTTAAAAATTTGGTTTGCGGCGGTTTTGTTTGATTTCTGACTTGGATTTTTTATTGGCTAAACGCTCCATTTTTATACTAAAGGGAATGGTAGTCGCTTTACGCGGCTTAGGAATTTTGAGCGCCTGGGCCACCAAACGCAAGAGTTTTTTCTCAGCATTGGAACGATTTTTCAACTGACTACGATCGGCTTCCGAGGTAATTTGCAACAGACCGTCGTTAGAAATTCGAGTAACTAATTTTTCCATAATTCGCACGCGTTCTACTTCGGTAATTGCTTGAGATGCAATGACATTCCAAATCAACAATGCTTTTGATGCTACTTTATTTACATTTTGCCCTCCAGCACCACTACTACGGATCGCTTTAAATTGAAGTTCGGTAAGTAAACGCGTGGTATCCATCTTATAATTGGTGGGCAGGTTTTAATAAATCGTTTACCGTTTTTACAGGGTTAAATGTAACTAAGGGTACTTCGACAAAAACGGTGAGCCATTTAGCCATAGCCCCATTCCACAATCCAGGAAGTTCATAGGCTTTCAACGGACGACCGTCTTTATTTTTTTCAACAATAAATCCGGTATTCGGATCCACAAATTGTGTTAAATCGAAATTACGCCCTTGATAATCGCGAATACCACAAACCAAGTCCACCGGATTAAAATGGGTCGCTTGTTCCATGATATGACGTTGATTTTTCTCAATTTGTGAGGATTCGATAATTTGTTGAAATACCCGACCTTTGTGATCCCGGACCCAAAACGGACCGCCTCCCGGCTCCCCTTCATTTTTCACCATTCCGCATACACGAATAGGACGGTTCAACGCTTCAAACAAATACGCAATTTTATTTTCTCGGGTATATTTTGGAAAATCTTCTGTGATTTCCATGTGGAGTTTAGCACTAACAAAGTAGGCTATTTCATTAAGTAAATCATTGTTGATCTGATCGGCAGATAAAACCTTGATGTATCGAAAAACCGTTTCTTGAAGTTGTAATAAGATCCCCGCTAGTGCTTTTTTGTATACCGTTAATTCAACGGTATGGTTTTGGGTAACATTATCGATGTTTTTTACAAAAACAAGGTCGGCATTTAATCGATTTAAATTTTGAATTAAAGCACCATGACCTCCGGGGCGGAAAACAAGTTGGTCATGTTTGTCTCGAAAAGGATGACCCTCTCTATCTACTGCAATCACATCGGTAGCTTTATCTTGGAATGTATATCTAACTTGAATTGTAAGGTTATGTTCCGCTTCAATACGCGGTTTAACCACTTCAACAATTTGTTCAAAAGCTTCTTTGTGTTCTTCTGATACGGTAAAATGTAAATTGGATGTGCCTCGGGAATGCGCATAGCGTGCACATTCATTCAAATGCTCTTCAATAGCAGTAGCAGTATGTGAAGCGTATTGATGAAACGGTAAAACACCTTTGGGTTTATTGGCATAGTTAAACCCTTGCGTGGCTAACATCGTTTTGACAAAACAATACTGCCGTTCATCGGATTCTAGGGTATCATAATTTGGAAACAGCTCACGGGCTTTAGCTACTACCTCGCGATAAAAAGGGAATTTTTCTTTCGCCACCAAAAACAAGGATAAGTCTTTGTTTTTAGAATGATTGACATACGCGTTTATCGTATCAATCCCCGGTTTAAAATCATTGAGAAACTCACTTAAAAACTTAAACATGCGACTTGCCGCACCCGAGGCAGGCACAAACTTTTTTAAGCTTAACTGTTCCTTTTTTTCCTCAAAAAACTGCACGTAATAGTGTGCTTCTTGTACTGATAGAGAAATAATTCCATCATTTAAAGTCGCAGGGCGTTCTAAATGAATTTTGGGCAAACCATTTTTTAAAATAGAAAATTGGTATTGAATCGTATCTAGATTCATTTGCCGTTGATAAATCGCAATAAAATCAAAGGGAGTAAATCCGAGTTTCAAGGCCTTTTCCAAATCCAAAACAATTTTTTTGGCCTGTGCTAAACGCGATTGAGCAGAACCACTAAGTTTGAGGTAGGGCTTTTTATAGTGCTTTAAATTTTCTTCAAAAATGTGAAGTGTTTCCTTACGGTTGTCTGGACGATCACGCAAATCATCAGCTTCCCAAGGCACGTCGACATCGGTAAGAAAAATCAAATCGTACTTATGTTTTTTGGCTGCTTTTTCAACTAACGGATCAACCGAACCATAATAGATATCGCCAAATACTTTTGTGACCAATACGTTGGTATCGCAAAAAAGAAAACGGTTGGCATTTTGCAACTTTTGGTTTTCTATTTGGGTTTGACCAATTGCGATTGGGAGTAGATCTTCCGGTTGGCAAATTGCTCCAGAATAGTTCCATTTGTCTTGCAAATAATTGCGAGCAAACTCGGGAGCCCAAACTGTATCAAAGGCTTCGGCCAATTGTGCAGCAATAGTCGACTTTCCCGTAGATTCGGGACCGTAAAAAGCAATGCGTAAAACCGTTTTTTCGTTAGTTACGGACGGGTGTTGTTTAAGATTTTCTTCCATTCGATATAGGCAAAAACGGCTACTACCGTAAACACTAAATATTGCAGCGAAAGCATGCCCAATCCGCGGTAAGCAAAGAGCGGAACAACAATACAATCGCCAATAATCCAAAGGGTCCAGTTTTCAATCTTTTTCAATGCCATATACCACATGGCAGTAAAAAATAACCCAGAGGTAAAAATATCAATATAATTGGGAATTTCAAGGGTATAGTCAAAAAATTGGTAGACTCCATAGGTAACCAAAAGCGTAAAAACAAACAAGGTTATACCAATGATTTTCTCTTTTGGAGTGGTTCGGGTTATTGCAAGAGGTTCCGCTTTAGCACTGTTAGCCCATCGATACCAACCGTAAATACTCATAAAGGAATAATAGATGTTCATGGTCATATCGCCGAAGTATTTTGCTTGGTACAATAAATACACGGTGATGATCGTCGCAATAAGTCCGGCAGGATACACCCAAATGTTTTCTTTTTTGGCAAAATAAACGCTTAATACACCCGTCACAAAAGCCAAAAACTCCAAGAAAATTTGGAGTGATGAAGCGTTTTCATAGGATTTTAAAAAGAAATCAATCATGGTGTTGGATTGGAGCGTAAAGGTATGGAATCTATTGAGAAAGAAATTATAGATTTATTTAATGCCCAATTTAGGTTTATGAATTTATAAAAAATTCAGGGTTTTCTTCAAAGGCCGTTCCAATGACGACCAGGGTTGCTCCTGCTTGATAGGCCGCTTGGATTTGCGACCACGAACGAATCCCTCCACCCACGATTATAGGAATTTTCAGGATTTGGGTTACGGCAGTTATCATTTCGAGCGGTACGGGTTGTTGTGCGCCACTCCCCGCTTCGAGATATATCAATTTTTTGCCCAACAGTTGACCCGCGAGTGCTGTCATTGCAACAGCGTGTGTATTATCGCGTGGCATGGGAGGTGTGCCACTTACGCGTTGCACCGCGGTTTCAACACCACTATCAATCAAAAGATAACCCGTTGGAAGAATTTCCATATTGGATTGGTTCAGTAAGGGAGCCGCTTTCACCTGTTGTTCGATCAAGTATTCCGGATTACGACCCGAGAGTAAGGACAAAAACAAAATACCATCGGCAGCTTCGGTAATTTGGGCATAGTCGCCAGGAAATAAAAGGACGGGCAGTCCGGATTCATTCTTGAGTTGGATGACCAATTCCTCCAAATGCGACCCTTGAAAGGTACTCCCGCCCACCAATAGATGCGTGACTGGAGTGTTTTTGATCTGCTTGCACAAGGCAACCGCTAGCTCGGGTTGTGTTTTCTCGGGATCAACAAGAACTGCCAACAAGGGTTGCTGGTTTTGGTAGGCCGTAAAAATGGAGTCGTATACCTTCATTAGGATTCAAAAGCGCATACAAAGATATAGTCTTCACGCTGAATAAAATGCACAGGGAAAAATTCGGTGCATTGGTTAAAGTATAAACGTGCGGTAGCTACACCATCGGCGAAACTGAAGGGGAGTTCGCTAATATGGTTGGGATAACTAATCCCTTTTTCGTTTTTTATTTTAAAAACGGCTTCTTTGATACTCCAAATAATCGTTGCTTTTTGCAATTGTTCCGAGAGTGTGAGTCCTGCCAAATGGGTTTTAATATCCATAAAACGCGGAGCGATCTGCAGCACTTTGGGGCGCATGGCTTCGGCATCGAGTCCGAGGTTTTCATTACTGATAGCAACCGCAGCAAAAGTAAAGGAATGGGAAATCGAAATATGTTGACCGTTTGAGAGTAGGGGTTTTCCGTTGGGATCATAGTGAACATCGGCATCGGTAAACCCCAAGTGCTTCAGTAATTGGCGCACGGCAAGAAATCCTTTTTGGTGGTTGATGGATTTGAGTTTGTCTAACTTCAAGCGGGAGCGTTCTTGAAGTTGCATTCCATTGGCCAATTGTTCCAGCGACTCCTCAATTTTCCAGAGATGCAGTTGGGTTTGTGGCCGTATGGTAATGGTTTCGTAAAATGGCATTTGTGCAAATTCTCTTAGCCCCGATAGTAGTGGAAATCCTTTTTGATTGGTGGTAATGGCATGAATCGATGCTGTTCACTTCATCACCCCAAAAAGATTGCAACGGATAGCGGGAAATAGCTCATTATTATTTTTCTGATTCTTAGCGGGTTAAATCGGATTAACGATTCATAAAATTACATTAAAGTTTTTTATTTAGAAACTTAGTTTGTAATTT
>NZ_JAIXRZ010000051.1 GCF_027484945.1 Flavobacterium sp. | reverse complement strand
TAGTGTATCTGTTGTCTCGCCAGGGGCACCGCAGAGTAGCTACGTCGGGAAGGGATAAGCGCTGAAAGCATATAAGCGCGAAACCCACCACAAGATGAGATTTCTTTTAAGGGTCGTGGAAGATGACCACGTTGATAGGCTATAGGTGTAAAGGCAGTAATGTCATAGCCGAGTAGTACTAATAACCCGTTAGCTTATGTATCGAAACCGTCCCGAGCAATCGGGATGGTTCAGCTTTGTTTTAGATTATCTTATCGCAGTATGTTACAATATTAGAAGCAACTCCAAGCGAACCTAAAAGGGTATTGGAGAAAGCTTAAAGATTTAAGGTGGTTATTGCGTCGGGGCTCACCTCTTCCCATTCCGAACAGAGAAGTTAAGCCCGATTGCGCAGATGGTACTGCATTACTGTGGGAGAGTATGTCGCCGCCTTCTTTTTAGAAAGTCCTTTACAAGTGTTGTAAAGGACTTTTTTTTGTTTTAAAGGTGCGAGAAAAATTATGAATTATAAATTATAAATTATAAATTATGGAGCACATCATTTGCGTGAGGGGGCGAAGTGGAAAGCCCACAGCGGAGAGAAACACAGCGCGTTACATAGGAAGGTTGTATTATAAATTATTGCTTTAATAGTAATGGAAATTAAAAAAATAAGGCAACATCCATAATGTGAAAATATTCATTTATATTTGAAGTGATCGCAAGCACGATTTTTATCAAATTTAGAAGCTACAATAATGCCACAACTTCCCAAAGGTCACCCTAAACTGCTAAATGCTTGGGCATTTTATGATTGGGCTAATTCGGTTTATAGTTTAGTAATTGCCTCGGCAATATTCCCAATTTATTACGAACAAATCTTTGAATTGGCTGGCCGTAAACATGCAATTTTCTTTGGATACGAAGTGAAAGCGACAGCTATGATATCCTTTGTAACGGCTTTTGCATTTATTTGGGTTGCTATTTGCGCACCTATTTTATCCGGCATTGCCGATTATTTAGGTAATAAAAAATCTTTTTTACGGTTTTTCTGTTACCTGGGTGGGATATCCTGTATTGGATTGTATTGGTTTGATATCCAGAATTTAGCATTAGGTTATACGTTTTACTTTTTTGGATTGATTGGTTTTTGGTCTAGTTTGGTGTTTTATAATTCCTACTTGCCTGATATTGCTTTTCCCGACCAACAAGATCGCGTTAGTGCACGCGGATTTTCTATGGGCTATATTGGAAGTACGATTTTATTACTTGTCAATTTGGCTATGGTAATGTTAGTTCCCGATGCGCGCAAAATAGAAATGATGAAATATTCTTTTATTTTGGTGGGGATTTGGTGGATTGGATTTAGTCATATTACTTATTACTATTTGCCCAAAGGAAACCGTGCCAATGTTCCTTTAACGCGCGACTTTATTTTTAAAGGTTTCCACGAATTGAAAGTTGTTTGGAACCAAATGCAACAGAATTTAGCCTTGAAACGCTATTTGAATAGCTATTTTGTATTCAGTATGGCTGTACAGACCGTAATGTTGGTAGCTACGTATTTTGGTGCAACTGAAGTACAGTGGGAAACAGCCAGTCAAAAAACTACCGGTTTAATTATTAGTATTTTATTAATTCAAATCGTAGCTGTAGTTGGTGCTTATTTTACTTCGCGAGCTTCAGAAAAATACGGTAATATCAAAACATTAATTTTTCTTTGTGGGTTTTGGGCTGTATTGTGTTGTTTTGCCTTTTTTATTACTTTGCCCATTCATTTTTATGCAACAGCCGGATTTGTTGGGTTGGTCATGGGGGGCATACAATCCTTATCGCGTTCCACCTATTCTAAATTACTTCCAGAAACAGATGATACGGCCTCATTTTTCAGTTTTTATGATGTAACAGAAAAGGTAGGGATTGTTATCGGAATGACAATTTATGGCGTAATTGATCAATTGACAGGTTCGATGCGAAACGCTATTGTTTTTTTAGGTATATTTTTTATTACCGGTGTAATTTTATTATTGCGCGTACCAAAAAGTAAGGGATCTAATTTGTAAATTGTTATATTTGAAAAATATTTATAAAAATCATGAAAAAAATTAGCGTTGTTTTACTATCCCTTTTTGCATTTTTAGTTATTTCTTGTGAAAATGAACCTATCGATCCTGCATTGCAAGTTAATAATGGCTCATCTAACAATGTTAATGCGGCTATTTATAAATGGAGATTTAAACTAGATGGGGTATTGTATGAGTGGGAAGGAAATCATATTATAAATCCTAACAGTGGAGGTCAATCAACCTATTCGATTAATTCAATTGCATTACAGAAAACGAATTCAAACAATTTTCCAATTCTAACTGTAAGTATGATTTTTCCATCCACATCGACTGGTAATTTTGTTTTTAATTCTTCAAATTCTTCAACAAATAATGCATTCCAAATAACTTTTATTAATAGTAATTCTAGTATTGACAATTTATATTCTACTACATCTGGTGGTACAATGAATGTTAATATATCTTCGTTATCGAATGTTACATTATACTCAAATCCAACAAATCCAGGCAAGGTTATCGGAACTTTTTCAGGTACTATAAAGTCTGCTTTAGGCGGCTCAAATATAGCTACTATAACTGATGGTTCATTTGAAGCAATTAGAGGACAATAAAAGTAATAATAACTTTATTTATATTATCCCGATGTTTGTTCGGGATTTTTTTTGGCATAAAAGTTGTCTATATTGTTTTATAATATCGATAAAAGACAGACCTTGTTTGTTTTGTGGGGTTAAATAGGTTGTATATCGATTTTAGTTTTTTTTTGGGACTTCAAATCCTAGATTTGTTTGAATATTATTAACTCAATTCGTGTCATTTTGACACTAAACGTATTATGTCGAATCATAAATTGATTTCATTTGACAGTTTGTCACTGCAAGATTTTAATGCTGATGCGGAAATGATTCCGCTCATGACTCCCGAAGATGAAGAAGAGATGGCCAATGAGGATTTGCCGAAAAGTCTTCCTATTTTGCCATTACGAAATACCGTATTGTTTCCCGGAGTGGTAATTCCTATTACTGCCGGACGCGATAAATCCATAAAATTAATCAATGATGCCAATACGGGTGATAAAATCATCGGTGTTGTCGCTCAGAAAAATGAAGATATTGAAGATCCAACCCTAAATGATATCTATCATGTGGGAACTGTTGCCCGAATTTTAAGGGTTCTAAAAATGCCCGATGGAAATATCACCGTCATTCTTCAAGGCAAAAAACGATTTGAAATCGATGCAATGACTTCTGAACGGCCTTATTTCAAAGCCGATATTAAAGAGGTTCCCGAAATTCGCCCTGGCGTTTATGATTCTGAATTCAATGCCATTGTAGATTCTATGCGGGAAATTGCTATCGAAATCATCAAAGAGAGTCCGAATATTCCAACAGAAGCAACATTTGCTATCAAAAATATTGAAAGCCAGTCTTTCTTAATCAATTTTGTTTCGTCCAACATGAATCTTACCGTTTTGGAGAAGCAACATTTATTAGCCATGAGTGTACTCAAAGAACGTGCTTTAGAAACGTTGAAACACATGAATATGGAGTTGCAAAAGTTGGAACTTAAAAATGACATTCAAACAAAAGTTCGAATCGACCTAGACCAACAGCAACGGGAGTATTTCTTGCACCAACAAATGAAAACGATTCAAGAGGAGTTGGGTGGTGTTTCGCATGAGCAAGAGTTTGAAGAGATGCGTCAACGCGCTAAGAATAAAAAATGGGACGAGAAAACAGCTAAAAATTTTGATAAAGAGTTTTCGAAATTCCAACGAATGAATCCGCAGTCACCCGATTTTGGCATTCAACGTAACTATTTGGAATTAATTTTGGACCTGCCTTGGGAACAGTATTCTCAAGATAAATTTGATTTAAAAAACGCACAAAAAATTTTAGATCGCGACCATTTTGGTTTGGATGATGTAAAAAAACGCATTGTTGAACATTTAGCGGTTTTAAAGTTGCGAAACGATATGAAGTCGCCTATATTATGTTTAACTGGACCCCCAGGTGTTGGAAAAACTTCGATTGGCCGCTCTATAGCCGAAGCCTTAGGACGGGAATACGTTCGAATTTCATTGGGAGGTTTGCGCGATGAAGCTGAAATTCGAGGTCATCGTAAAACCTATATTGGTGCGATGCCTGGACGAATTATTCAAAATATCAAAAAGGCAGGAACTTCCAATCCCGTTTTTATTCTCGATGAAATAGATAAATTGTCTATTAGTCACAACGGTGATCCATCATCAGCTTTACTTGAAGTATTGGATCCCGAACAAAATAGTGCATTCTACGATAACTTTTTGGAAATGGGTTATGATCTGTCCAAAGTAATGTTTATCGCTACTTCCAATACGCTGTCAACAATTCAACCTGCTTTGCGCGACCGTATGGAAATTATTCAAATGTCGGGCTATACGATAGAGGAAAAAGTGGAAATTGCACGTCAACATTTAGTTCCAAAGCAAATAAAAGAGCATGGTTTAACCACAAAAGATGTTGCTATCGGCAAAAAGCAATTAGAGAAAATCGTTGAGGGCTATACCCGTGAATCTGGAGTGCGAGGGTTAGAGCAAAAAATTGCGCAAGTGATTCGCAATGCTGCTAAATCGATTGCTTTGGAGGAAGGTTACAATAAAAAAGTAACCGATGAAGATGTGGTTGCCGTATTAGGAGCGCCAAAATTGGAACGCGATAAAGCAGAAGGAAATGATGTCGCTGGTGTTGTGACGGGATTAGCTTGGACTTCTGTTGGAGGCGATATATTGTTCTTGGAGTCGTCTATTTCTAAAGGGAAAGGGAATTTAACCCTAACAGGTAATTTAGGAAATGTAATGAAAGAGTCGGCTACAATTGCATTAGAATATATAAAGGCGAATGCTGAACGCTTTGGCTTAGATCAAGATGTTATTGCTAAATATAATATTCATTTGCATGTACCTGAAGGAGCTACTCCAAAAGATGGCCCAAGCGCCGGTATAGCCATGTTGACTTCTATTGTTTCGTTATTGACCCAGCGTAAAGTTAAAAAAGGACTAGCAATGACTGGTGAAATTACGCTTCGAGGAAAAGTATTGCCTGTAGGCGGAATTAAAGAAAAAATCTTAGCCGCTAAACGCGCAAACATAAAAGAAATAATTTTATGTCATGAAAATGAAAGCGACATCAATGAAATCAAATCCGATTATTTAAAAGGGCTGACTTTTCACTATGTAAAAGAAATGGAAGAAGTTATCGCTCTTGCCTTAACGGAACAAAAAGTTAAAAATGCAAAAGTGATCCATTGATTTAAATAGAATTTTCAGTAAAGCGCAGTGGGTAATACTGCGCTTTATTATTTTTAGTCTTTAGCAAACCGACAAAAAATAATATCTTAGCAATTCCGTTAGTAGTGGATATTATTTTAAAATTATGAAGAAAAATCAATACTTATTTATAGTACTGTTCATCACTTTCTGGAGTTGGGGACAAGTAGGAGGTAAGTCGGTTTTTCAATTTTTAAATTTAGTTACTTCTCCTCGGCAGGCCGCATTGGGTGGTAAGGTAATTACTTTATATGATGCTGATGTAAATCAAGCCTTATTTAATCCGGCAACCATTAATGCCGAAATGGACAATCACTTAGCAGTCAATTACGGGAGTTTATTCGGTGAAGTTACCTATGGCTCTGCTGCTTATGCCTATACCTATGACCGTCATGTACACACGTTTCATGCGGGTGTTAACTATGTAAATTACGGAAGTTTTCAAGGGTATGATGAATTTGGACAACCTACAACTTCGTTTACGGGAAGTGAAATGGCCTTATCACTAGGGTATTCGTATAATATTCCATTTACTTCTTTTTATTTGGGAGGAAATGCAAAATTGATCTCCTCAACCTTAGAATCGTATAGCTCATTTGGTGCTGCAGCTGATATAGGAATGTTGTATGTCGATTCCGATAATGATATCAATTGGGCGCTTTCTGTACGAAATATCGGAACACAAATTACAACCTATTCGGGTTTACGCGAAAAGTTGCCGCTCGAAGTGTTAGTTGGAGTTTCACAGGAATTGGATAATGTGCCTATCCGTTGGCATCTCACCTTAGAAAATTTGCAACAATGGAATGTAGCTTTTTCCAATCCTAACCGTTCGGTTGGAAATTTAGATGGAGGTACAAAAGAGGATAACCCTGGTTTTTTTAACAATGTATTGCGCCACATGATTTTTGGTATTGAATTATTCCCAAAGAAAAGTATTAATTTACGATTAGGTTATAATTTCAGAAGAGGCGAAGAACTGCGGATTGTAGATCAACGCAACTTTTCAGGAATCTGTGCTGGATTTGGTTTGAAAATGGGCCGATTAAAGTTTGATTATTCCTATTCGCGGTATACCTTGGCAGCCAATACGAGTTTGTTCGGACTTACCATCAATTTACAAGATGATTATTAAAAAAAAATACCATTGAAAAAAATTACCATTGCAATTGACGGATTTTCTTCTACAGGAAAAAGTACATTGGCCAAGCAGTTGGCGCAACAATTAGGTTACGTTTACGTAGATACAGGCGCCATGTATCGAGCAGTCACATGGTATGCAATGCAACATCATTTTGTTTCGACTAGTCATTTGGATGCTGAAGGTTTAATTTCCAATTTAGATCAGATCACTTTGCATTTTGTGTTCAATCCAGCATTGGGTTTTGGCGAAATGTTTTTAAATGGTCAAAATGTAGAAAAGGAAATTCGAACCTTAGAAGTTTCTTCATTGGTCAGTAAAGTTGCTGAAATTTCTGCCGTTCGCTCAAAACTCGTCGAACAACAACAAGCGATGGGAAAAGAAAAAGGGATTGTAATGGATGGACGCGATATTGGTACAGTTGTTTTTCCTGAGGCTGAATTGAAAATTTACATGAATGCGAGTGCCGAAACTCGAGCGCAACGGCGGTTTGACGAAATTCAAGCTAAAGGAGTGATAGTGTCCTATGATGAAGTTTTAAAAAACGTAAACGAGCGCGATTATATCGATACTCATCGTTCTGATTCTCCACTTGTTAAAGCAGCAGACGCGATTGAAATTGATAATTCGCATTTGACAAGAGAAGAGCAATTGCAAGTGGTATTGGAGTTGGTTAACGAATACGTGAAATCGTTGTAATCCTTTGTTTATCTCAATTATTCTTGTAGATTTACGGACTATATTCACTTAAACGAATTACAATTTATGAGCATAAAAGTTCGATTAACCTTAATGAGTTTTCTCCAATTTTTCGTTTGGGGAGCATGGCTAATTACTATTGGAACCTATTGCTTGAATGCAAAAGGTTGGGGATTTCCTGAATTTGGAGCCATTTTTTCAACGCTAGCACTTTCATCGTTATTTATGCCTGCTATTACAGGTATAATTGCTGATAAATGGATGAATGCTGAAAAACTCTATGGGTTATTACATATATTATATGGGATTATTTTATTGATAGTTCCTCAGATTGACAGCCCAGACATGTTCTTTTATGTCATTTTCGCTGCTATGATTTGTTATATGCCAACCATTTCATTATCAAATTCAATTGGTTATACTGTTTTAAAGAATAATAATTTTGATGTAGTAAAAATTTTTCCTCCCATTCGGGTATTTGGAACAATTGGCTTTGTTATTGCAATGTGGATTACCAATTTCACACATAGTAATGTAAATGCAAATCAGTTTTATATTGCAGCAGTTGCGGCCTTTATTCTTGGGGTTTACTCTTTTTCATTGCCTAAATGTCCTCCACAACGCTCTATTGATGAAAATGCAACTATTTTTCAAAAATTAGGTTTGGATGCTTTCAAATTGTTTGTTGATTATAAAATGGCTTTATTCTTTTTATTTTCAATGTTTTTAGGAGCAGCTTTACAGTTGACTAATATGTATGGAGATGCTTTTTTGAATAGTTTTTCTGAAAATCCTATTTACAAGAATTCTTTTGCAACGCAAAATTCTACATTCATCATGTCACTTTCTCAGATTTCAGAGATATTATTTATACTTACAATTCCTTTTTTCTTAAAACGCTTTGGGATAAAACAAGTAATGCTAATCTCAATGTTTGCCTGGGTATTACGTTTTGGTTTTCTTGCTTTCGGAATGCCAGATGGTTTTGGCTTAATACTTATTTTATTATCTAATATTGTTTACGGAATGGCTTTTGATTTTTTTAATATCTCAGGCTCTTTATTCGTGGAAACAACAACGGATACAAAAATTCGCTCTTCTGCTCAAGGATTGTTTATGATGATGAGTAATGGGCTTGGTGCTTATTTAGGTAGTAAAGCTTCAGGCTATTTCATAGGGAAATATTTTGTAAAAGAAGGTGTTAGCGATTGGCATAACATCTGGTTGGCTTTTGCAGTGTATTCACTCGTGATTGCTATATTATTTGCTATTTTCTTTAAGCATAAACATGAAACGATTATTGAATAATATTTAACAATATCTGATTTTTTTCCGTATCATCGACATCATATTTGATTTTAACGTATTAATAGAGAGGCTGATTTGTTGAATTGAAAGACTTAAAGTGATAAATTTGATTTAAAAGTAAACCAATTTTAATTTTGTAAATATTTACAAACTTGAACTTTTTATTTGATAAACAAACACATGAAAAATAGAATTTTATATTTTAATATATTGATTTTTGTAGTTATGTTTTTTGGTTGCTCCACAAGTACCGATAGCAACGAAAACACTGTAACTAACATTATACCATTATCTCCAACTGGTTTAATGGGAAACGTTGCTTCTTCTTCACAAATA
This sequence comes from Flavobacterium sp., assembly GCF_027484945.1. GTDB lineage: Bacteria > Bacteroidota > Bacteroidia > Flavobacteriales > Flavobacteriaceae > Flavobacterium. The sequence continues at coordinate 72,069 of NZ_JAIXRZ010000051.1, read as the reverse complement.
AACTTGTCGTGGTCTGATAACTCAAGCAATGAAATAGGTTTTAAAATAGAGAGAAGAACAGCTTCTACAAATTATGCTGTTGTTGGTACCGTAAATCAAGATATATTAATTTTTTCTGATTCAGGACTCACACCCAATACAACATATATTTACCGAGTTTGTGCATACAATGCAGTAGGAAATTCGCTCACATATACAAATGATGTAACGCTTACTACAACTGCTACAGTGACATTACCAACACTAACGACTTCGGCAGCTTCAGCCATTACACAAACTGCTGCTGTAACTAGCGGAACTATATCAAATGATGGTGGTGCTGCTATTACTGAAAGAGGAGTTTGTTGGAGTACCAGTTTTAATCCTACGATTTCCTTATCAACAAGGACAACAGAAGGAACAGGAATTGGTACTTTTACAAGTAATATAACAGGGCTAATAGCTAATACGACTTATTATGTAAGAGCTTACGCCACCAACAGTTTAGGAACAGCATATGGTAACCAAATTACCTTTACTACGTTGCAAAATTCTTCGGCAATCAATATTCCTGGTCCTAATGTGATCGATATTGATGGTAACATCTACCAATCAGTTACCAATTGTGGGCTTACTTTTACCAAACAAAATTTAAATGTATCTAAGTATAGTGATGGCACACCAATTCCTCAAGTAACCGATCCAACAGAATGGGCAAACCTCACAACTGGAGCTTGGTGCTATTACAACAATACAACAGCCAATGGTACAACTTATGGTAAACTGTATAATTGGTATGCTGTAGCGGGCATTTACGATGGTGCCTCAGCAGTTAATCCTTCGCTAAGAAAAAAACTGGCACCTACAGGTTGGCATATACCGACAAATGCTGAGTGGTCGCAACTAACTGATTGTTTGGGAGGTGCACCGTTTGCAGGAGGTAAAATGAAAGCAACAGGCATATCACTTTGGCTATCTCCCAACACGGCAGCAACCAACGAATCAGGTTTTACAGGTTATCCTGGTGGACATCGCTACTTTTATGGACCATTCGACAGTATTGGCTACCAAGGTGAATGGTGGAGTTCAACTGAGGAGTCCGGAGGTGCTTGGCAACGCTGGTTGTATTACGGCTCTAGTCTCGCAGTCAGTGGCCTCACCGATATGAAGGAAGGTTATTCAGTTCGTTGTCTTAGGGATTAGACCCTTTTTTGCTTCAAGTGAATTAAATAAAGAGGCAAATCAAAATTATAAGTAGTCAAAAACACTAAAAATACCATCCTCAATCAAAAAGATTAATATACCTTGGGCAGCAGTAAACTACAAATTTCTAAATCCTGAGAGAATATATTTTAAAAGATTCAATTATGTAGATTTTTGATACATCTTATCTCAAATCTATGCAAAAGTATTCGTGTGGAAGCATTAAAGTAAACTATGCTCATTAATCGATTTGTAAAACCTGTTCTTTGGAATGGGTTTTTTTATGGCTAATTACTTAATTTTCTGCGTAAAATGTTTTGAGGTTGAGAATAAATACGTACTTTTGCACACCTTTTGGCGAAGAAGAGTTTCCATTGGGTACTGAACTATTTACGTAAAACACTGTTGTGTATTTTACTCGCTCAAGAAACTCGAAAAGCACAACATACAAATAGAATAATCAGCATGGCTGAATTAAACAAAGATCAAGTAGCGTTTTTAAATGAATTTAACTGGCATAACTATGCCGAAGGAATCGACGCAGTAGACGAAAAAAACTTAAGAGAATTTGAAGACTTAGTTGCTAAGACGTTCATCTCAACCGACAACGAAGAAGTTGTTGAAGGTGTAGTTGTTCGCATTACTGACCGTGACGCTATTGTGGATATCAATGCAAAATCGGAAGGTGTTATCTCTTTAAACGAATTCCGTTACAATCCTAACTTGAAAGTTGGGGACAAAGTAGAAGTATTAATCGATGTACGTGAAGACAAAACAGGACAATTGGTGCTTTCTCACCGTAAAGCGAGAACGATTAAATCATGGGATCGCGTAATTGCAGCACACGATACTGGAGAAATCGTAAACGGTTTTGTGAAGTGTAGAACTAAAGGAGGTATGATTGTTGACGTTTTCGGAATCGAAGCGTTCTTGCCAGGTTCACAAATTGATGTGAAACCAATCCGCGATTACGATGTATATGTGAACAAAATGATGGAATTCAAGGTGGTTAAAATTAACCATGAGTTCAAAAATGTTGTGGTTTCACACAAAGCTTTGATCGAAGCAGATATCGAAGTTCAGAAAAAAGAAATCATCGGTCAATTAGAAAAAGGTCAAGTATTAGAAGGTGTGGTTAAAAACATCACTTCTTACGGTGTATTCATTGATTTAGGAGGTGTTGACGGATTAATTCACATCACTGACTTGTCATGGTCACGTATTAATCACCCAAGTGAAGTATTGGAATTAGATCAAAAATTGAACGTAGTAATCTTAGATTTCGATGATGAGAAAACACGTATCCAATTAGGCTTAAAACAATTACATGCACATCCATGGGATGCTCTAGGATCTGAATTGGCTGTAGGCGATAAAGTAAAAGGTAAAGTAGTAGTTATTGCTGACTACGGTGCGTTTATTGAAGTAGCTGAAGGTGTTGAAGGATTAATTCACGTATCTGAGATGTCTTGGTCTACACACTTGCGTTCGGCTCAAGATTTTGTAAAAGTAGGTGATGAAGTAGAGGCAGTTATCTTAACATTAGACCGCGATGAGCGTAAAATGTCATTAGGTATTAAACAATTATCTCAAGATCCTTGGACAGATATCACTTCAAAATATCCTGTAGGTTCGAAACACACAGGTATCGTTCGTAATTTCACTAATTTCGGTATTTTTGTTGAATTAGAAGAAGGTATTGATGGTTTGGTTTACATCTCTGATTTGTCTTGGACGAAAAAAATCAAGCACCCATCTGAATTTGTAAATGTAGGTGATAAATTAGATGTAGTTGTTTTAGAATTAGACGTTGACGGAAGAAAACTTTCGTTAGGTCATAAACAAACTACTGAAAATCCATGGGATAAACATGAGGCTGCTTATGCAGTGGGTACGGTTCATAACGGTACTATCGCTGAAATTGTAGACAAAGGTGCTACAGTAGATTTCGGAGATGATGTTGTTGCCTTTATTCCTGCACGTCACTTAGAAAAAGAAGATGGTAAAAAATTGAAAAAAGGCGATGCGGCTGAATTTAAAGTGATTGAATTTAATAAAGAATTCAAACGCGTTGTTGCTTCACACACCGCTATCTTTAGAGAAGAAGAAGACAAAAATGTTAAAGCTGCCGTTGAGTCAACTTCAACTAATGCTCCCGCTTCAACTTTAGGAGATAACAATGATATTTTAGCAGAATTGAAAGCTAAAATGGAAAAAGGTGAAAAGTAATCGTTAATTCGATTCTATCCATACAAAAAATCCCGAGCTCGCTCGGGATTTTTTATTTTTATACACGTGTTATTGGATTAATCGCTCTAATTTACTATTTCTAAATTAACGCAATTCAGCCCCTAATTCTGTTTCAAATTGGGCCACCAATTTATGCATGATTTTCTCAATTTGCGTTTCAGTTAAAGTTTTCAAACTATCCTGTAATACAAAACTAACCGCATACGATTTTTTCCCATCAGGAAGATTTTTCCCCTCGTATACATCAAACAATTGGATTTGTTTTAATAAATTCTTTTCGGTTTGTCGGGCGGTATTGTATATTGCTTCAAATGGTACCGATTGATTAACTAATAGCGCTAAATCACGGCGAACTTCTGGGTATTTTGGAATCTCTTGAAACTTAATTTTATTTGCAATTAATTTAATAATCAAATCCCAGTTGAAATCGGCATAAAAAACATCTTGTTTGATGTCAAAGTGCTTCAAAATGTGTTTTTTAACCGTTCCTAATTCAACTAAAACATCATTACCTAAACTCAGCGCAATTCCTTCAGAAAACACATCATTTTGTATAGGTTTATGCTGTGTTTTTACATAGCCCAACCGATCCAATATTGCTTGTATATATCCCTTGAATAAAAAGAAATCGGAGGCTTTTGGTTGCCCATTGGTCCACGACTCGGTTTGTCTATTTCCAGTAGCGAAAACCGTTAAGTGTTTTTTCTCACTATAGCCTGATAACAATTTATGGTAGGTCTTTCCAAACTCAAATAATTTTAAATCACTATTCCTACGATTACAATTGTAGGATACGGCTTCTAGACCCGAAAAAAGCATCGATTGACGCATTGTTGCTAAATCATTACTTAACGGATTCAGCATGCGAACATTGTATTCCTCTTTTAATTGAGGTGATAGTTTAACGTAATCTCCTGTAGTTAGCGAATTGGCCATCATCTCGTTAAATCCTAGAGCATTTAGCTGAGTGGCTACAATATTTTGAAGTTTGTAATCTTCGGTACGCGGTGAATTGGCAACCGTTGCATTTATTTTTTTGGTAAAATTCAAATTGTTATAGCCGTAAACTCTTAAAATGTCCTCGATGACATCAATTTCACGTTGAACATCCACACGATAAGCTGGAATAGTTAATCCTAAACCCGCATCCGTGATACTGTTCACTTTAATATCTAGAGAAGCCAAGATTTTCTTAATGGTTTCTTTAGGGATTTCTTGTCCAATCAGTTTAAATGCTTTGTCAAAATTTAAAAAAACAGAAAAATCTTCTACTGTCTTTGGATACAAATCAATTACATCCGAAGTTATTTCACCGCCAGCTACTTCAACAATTAACATACTCGCACGTTTTAATGCGTATTCTGTAATGTTAGGATCGATACCGCGCTCAAAACGAAACGATGCATCGGTACTTAAACTATGGCGTTTTGCTGTTTTACGAATTGTAACCGGATTAAAATAGGCGCTTTCAAGAAAGATGCTCGTTGTAGTTTCAGTAACACCCGATGATTTTCCACCAAATACGCCAGCCATACACAAAGGTCCTGTTTCATCACAGATCATTAAATCATCTTCATGCAAGGTACGCTCTACATCATCCAAAGTTGTAAATTTCGTACCTGAGGCCACCGTTTGAATGATAAGCTTACCGTTGATTTTTGCCGCATCAAAAGCATGTAATGGCTGTCCTAAATCATGTAAAATATAATTGGTTACATCAACAATATTGTTTTTAGGAGTGAGTCCGATTGCTTTTAATCGATTTTGGAGCCATTCGGGAGAGGGTTTTACTTTAATTCCAGAAATTGTTACCCCGCAATATCGCGGTGCTAATTTGCTGTCGACTACGTCTACTGGGATTTTTAAAGTGCGTTTATCTACTTTAAAAGCAGAAACAGAGGGCGTAATCAATTCACAGTTTTTATTGCGCTGAATGAGACCAGCACGTAAATCTCGAGCAACCCCCATGTGTGACATCGCGTCAGCCCGGTTAGGCGTTAAGCCAATTTCAAAGACTTCATCATTTTCAATTTTCAACACGGTTGCTAAGGGTGTGCCCGGTTTTATTTTTGAATCCAAAATCATAATCCCATTATGATTGGATCCTAAACCTAATTCATCCTCTGCACAAATCATCCCATTGCTTTCTTGTCCGCGAATTTTTCCTTTTTTGATTTCAAATTCTTTACCCTCGTGATCAAATAATTTAGTTCCTATAGTGGCTACAGGAACCTTTTGGCCGGCAGCTACATTGGGTGCGCCGCAGACAATTTGTACCGGAGGATTTCCATCGCCTAAATCAACAGTGGTTACTTTTAATCGATCAGCATCGGGATGTTTTTCACAAGAAATTACTTCACCCACTACAACACCTACTAATCCACCATTAACCGATTGGTATTTTTCGACAACTTCTACTTCGAGTCCTAAGTCGGTTAACAAGGCCGCTGTTTCTTCAGATGGCAGATCGATTTTTAAAAATTGCTTAAGCCAATTATAGGAAATTCGCATGATCGTTTCTATTTATTTTAATGCGGGTAAAGATAAGGATAACGGGCGGTATACTAAAAAATATTTTATTGGTATTCTGAATTCGAATTAGTCTAATTTTAAAACCAGTCTATTTAATAAAAAGGTCTTTATCTATTGAACACCCTACAAAAAAAGTTATGGAAGTGTTTTAGTTATGTCAAATTTGATAGGATGAAATAAAACGAATGTTTTTGTTGAGCTACAGTTTAGTGTAACGATTTTTTCAAAATCAAAAGTAAAGTTTGGATAGGGTGTTGAAATACACGAATATAGATTTGCGATTGCTTAACTAATATAATTCCATATATTTTTCTTGCGACTAAGTTCAAAAAACACCTTTTTTAAAGTTTGGTGTTGTGGAAGATCCATTGCAGGATCGTTTTTCAATAATCGTAAAGCATAATTACGCGCGAGTTGAAGGATATCTTTATCCTTTACTAGGTCTGCAATTTGTAAGTTTAGAATTCCGCTTTGCTGCGTACCCAAAATATCGCCTGGCCCCCGTAATTTTAAGTCGACTTCTGCTATCTCAAACCCGTCATTTGTAGCACACATAGTTTCGATTCGGGTAATACTTTCGGCACTCAATTTATGTCCCGTCATTAAAATACAATAACTTTGTTCGGCACCTCGACCTACACGACCGCGTAATTGGTGCAACTGCGATAAGCCAAATCGTTCTGCACTTTCAATTACCATCACCGAAGCGTTGGGTACATTAACACCGACTTCAATAACGGTAGTTGCTACCATTATATTGGTTTTTCCTTCAGTAAAGCGCTTCATTTCAGCTTCTTTTTCAGCCGGCTTCATTTGTCCGTGTACAATTGAAATTGAGTAGTGTGGCAAAGGAAAATCGCGTGAAATACTTTCATAGCCATCCATTAAATCTTTGTAATCCATTTTTTCGCTTTCTTGAATCAGCGGATAAACAATATAAATTTGGCGTCCTTTGGCAATTTCGTCTTTTAAAAATTTCCATACCCTTAATCGGTTATTGTCTGTGCGGTGAACGGTTTGAATCGCTTTTCGTCCCGCGGGTAATTCGTCAATAACCGATAAATCTAAATCACCATACAAACTCATCGCTAAGGTGCGTGGAATAGGGGTCGCGGTCATTACTAATATATGGGGAGGGAGGTTGTTTTTTTTCCACAATTTACTTCGTTGTTCAACCCCAAATTTGTGTTGTTCATCAATAACAGCTAATCCCAGGTTTTTAAATTTTACTTTATCTTCCAATAAAGCGTGTGTTCCTATTAATAGATCGATTGATCCGTTTTCCAATTGTTCATGAAGTATAGCCCGTTGTGCTGCTTTGGTTGAGCCCGTAAGTAATTGGATGTTGAGATTTAATCGTTCTGCCAATTCGGTAATCCCGTTGTAATGTTGTAGGGCTAGTATTTCAGTTGGTGCCATTAAGCAACTTTGATAGCCGTTGTCTTTGGCCAACAAAATAGTCATCAAAGCGACAATGGTTTTTCCCGATCCCACGTCGCCCTGCAATAAACGGTTCATTTGCGCATTGCTTCCTAAATCATTTCGAATTTCTTTGATTACACGCTTTTGTGCATTCGTAAGTGGAAAGGGGAGGTGTTGGGTGTAAAAAGTATTGAAGATTTCACCTACTTGGGCAAAAGGCATTCCTTTTATTTTATGTTTGCGCACCAAATTTTTAGTGATCAGTTGGAGTTGGATGAAAAATAATTCTTCAAACTTTAAGCGAAATTGTGCACGTTGCAATAATTCCTGGCTTTTCGGAAAATGGATGTTAAACAATGCGTCATTTTTTGGCAGCAGTTTGAGTTCTTCTAATAAATAATTGGGAAGTGTTTCACCAAAATTAGCTCCCGTTTCTATAAATAACTGCTGCATAATTTTGGAAAGTACCCGATTGGAAATTCCTTTATTGGTCAATTTTTCTGTGCTTGGATAAATCGGTTGCATAGCCGAACGTAAATTGGTTTTATGTTCTTCCAACACTTCCAATTCCGGATGTGCCATACTGAATTGACTTCCATATTGATTGATACGGCCAAATGCGACATAAGGAGTGTTAAGTTTTAAACTTTCACGGATCCATTTATGACCTTGAAACCAGACCAATTCCATTTCGCCGGTTTCGTCAATAAAAGTGGCAACTAACCGACTTTTGGTTTTACCCATTGGAACGGTTTTGATATGCGTAATTTTTCCTAAAACTTGAACTTCGGCATTACTATTTACCAGCGCATTGATTTTATAATACCGCGTTCGATCAATATGACGGTTAGGGAATAAATGGAGTAAATCGCCGTATTGGTTTATATTCAATTCACTCCGTAATAGTCCACCGCGCTGAGGACCGACGCCTTTTAGGTATTCTATAGGAGTTTCGAGAAGATTAACCATGGATTAAAAATGAAAGGCTAAGATACTTTAAAAACCCGAATTTTGAAATCTTCCGTTATCTTTGTGAAAAGCTTTTGGTATGCGGTTTCAATTTCTTTTTATTGGTTTTTTTACGATTTTGATTTCATGGGCGCAAACAAAACCCAATGTAGATTTTTTATCACTTAAGGCGATTGTATTTCCACAATTTGAAAAAAAGGAAATCTCAGGAAATTGTCGTTTCGATTTTCGCGTACATCAAAACATAGATACTTTTCGAATTGATGCAAAAAATATGCAATTTAGTCGCGTAATGCTCAATGGTAAAGCGGTTGAATACAAAAATAATGGCAAAGAGTTGCTGCTATATACGGGATACCGAAAAGGTAAAAATAGATTGGAACTGAATTATCAGGCGCAACCTAAGCTAGCCTTGTATTTCATAGGAACTCCTCCCAATAACCAAATGTGGACGCAAGGGCAAGGACGGTATACCAGTCATTGGCTTCCGAGTTTTGATGATGTTAATGAAAAGTTGACCTTTTCTATAAGTGTAACTACAGTTGAAGAGGCTATTTATACCGCTCCCCGAAAAACAGCGGTTAGTAATGGGGTGTTACTTAAAAAAAATACACATCATGCAATTCAAGAGGGGAAAATTTATAACACATGGGACTATCAAATGCAAAAACCTATGGCGTCCTATTTGGTAATGTTGGCAATTGGTGAATTTATTTTTAAAACCCATACAAGTGCATCGGGTATTCCAGTAGAACTTTATATTCAGCCCAAGGATCTCCATAAGTTTACACCAACGTACCTCCATTCGCAACACATTTTTGATTTTATGGAAAAGGAAATCGGAGTCAAATATCCTTGGAAAATTTACCGTCAACTCCCTGTTCGTGATTTTTTATATGCGGGAATGGAAAATACTACCGCTACACTTTTTGATCAAGATTTTGTAGTAGATTCGATTGCGTTTAACGACCGGAATTATGTGAATGTTAACGCGCATGAGTTGGCTCACCATTGGTTTGGTGATTTGGTTACGGCCCAATCGGGTAAACACCATTGGTTGCAAGAAGGATTTGCCACTTATTATGCCTTACTGGCTGAAAAAGAAGTTTTTGGAGACGATTACTTCTATTATCAGTTGTATACTTATGCCAACCGAATCAAGACGGCTGCAAAGTCAGACACAATTCCGATACTCCATGAAAAGGCAAGCGCATTATCGTTTTATCAGAAGGGTGCTTGGGCATTGCATTATCTTCGCGATCAAATAGGTAAGAAAGCGTTTGATAAAGCGGTTAAATCCTACCTCAAGCATTATGCTTATAAAAATGTAGTGACAGAAGATTTTCTAAACTATGTAGCAAAATACAGTAGTTTTGATTTAATAGCATTTCGAGAAACCTGGTTGGAGCGGTATAACTATCCCGAAACTGCAATTAATGAATGTTTAGCGAAGAGTTTGTTTATACAGGAATTAATTCAATTGCAAAAAATACGTTCCCAACCCCTGAGTGCTAAACTTACACGATTTAACCAAATTCTTCAATCGGATTCCTTTTGGCCTTTAAAATCGGAAGTCATATACCAGCTCAAAGGCCAGCCCTTTGAGCAAACTGAACCTTTGTTGCGTTTAGCGTTACAGCAAAAAGCGATTAAAGTGCAGTTGACCTTAAGCGAGATTGTTACCAAAGTTCCTCTTTCCCTTAAAACCGCTTACGAACAATTGCTTACCGTACCGTCTTATGAGGTTCGCTCCAATGCGTTTTTAAATTTATTAAATTCGTTTCCCGACGACAAAGAGCGGTATTTTGAGATAGCAAAAGATTGGCAAGGCGCAAATGATAGGGAGTTGCGGATTTTGTTTTTGAGTTCCTATTTAAATCTTATGCCCGAGTCGGATTTACGAGGCGTAGGTTACAAAAAAGAATTGATTGATTATACCGGACCCGATTTTGAAAGTGTCACACGTATCCCGGCGTTTCAGAATGCATTGAATGTTTTTCCAGAAGACCCCCAATTGCTTAAAAACTTGGTTAATGCGACAGATCATCCCAAATGGCAAATGGTAAAATACGGTCGAGATATGATTCGAAAATTAATTAGAAAAGAGCATTACCGTACCATTTTTACCGCCTTAATACCTGAACTTAACCAAAAGGAGCAAATCGAACTGCAACGTTTATTGGACGAGAAGTAGTGATTGGTTACTTTATTCAACAATACTCACTTCAAAGCAACTTGTAGTTGGTTGTCTAGTTACGATATTTACACGGTCAAAAGCCTCTTAAAAAAAATCCGATAATTCGCTTTTCAAAAATTCCAAAGCCAACTGTGTAGCCGATTCGCTTTCAAACAACGAACTAAGCACTTTCATTCGGTATTGGTCTGCATCGGTTAATTCAGTGTCAGCAGCTACATTTCGAAGATTTTGTATAATCGCATTTTTAGCATTACTAATCATCATCCAACACGCATCACTCAGGTAGATTTGCTGGGTTATATTGTGCTCGAATTCTTGCTCGATATTCTGAATTAATAGATTCATATAATCGGTTTTATCCGAACTTAATGGGGCAACGCGAATCATCAATTTTACGGGATTGATTCGTTCTAAAAATAAGGCCATTCGCTCGTAAGCCTGAAGTCGAATGGGAAGTGCTTGTTTTTGATTTTCGCGCAAGAGTTGAAATTTCCGGCGATTGGTATCTAAATTCACAAATTTTTGAATCATTATATAGGCTACACCACCCGTAACTACTGCGGGTAAAGTGTACATCGCCAATTCAAACCATTTGTCTGTATCCATAGCTGTTTTTTGTTTATTTAAAGATAACAAAGAAAAGAAATTCTTAACCAATCCCAAAAAATAGTTGATATTTACATCCGTCTGCATTTGTATAACTTGACGCGTAAAGTTATTTTTGTAAGTCCCATATAATTTGCATTAGTTTTTATGATTGAACAATATATCAACCAATTGAATGAAGCCCAGCGAGAGCCGGTACTCCAAAAAGACGGCCCGATGATGGTTATTGCTGGCGCAGGTTCGGGAAAAACCCGGGTACTCACCATGCGAATTGCATACCTCATGAGTCAAGGGGTAGATGCGTTCAATATACTTTCGCTCACCTTTACCAATAAAGCCGCCCGCGAAATGAAGTCGCGTATTTCAGCAATTGTTGGAAATAACGAGGCAAAAAACTTATGGATGGGAACTTTTCACTCCGTATTTGCAAAAATTCTACGAATTGAAGCCGATAAATTAGGCTACCCTTCCAATTTCACCATTTATGACACCCAAGATGCTGTTCGCCTTGTTTCGGCCATTGTGAAAGAAATGCAATTGGATAAAGATATTTACAAACCCAAACAAATTATTGGTCGAATATCATCGTATAAAAATTCATTAATTACGGTTAAAGCCTATTTCAACAATCCCGAACTTCAAGAAGCCGATGCCATGAGTAAACGCCCGCGCATGGGCGATATTTACCAGGCCTATGTGAACCGTTGTTTTAAGGCAGGGGCTATGGACTTTGACGATTTGCTCTTGAAAACAAACGAACTTTTGAATTTGTATCCCGATGTTCTGGCAAAATACCAAGACCGTTTTCGCTATATCATGGTCGATGAGTACCAAGATACCAATCATTCGCAATATTTAATTGTTCGTGCGTTATCCGATCGCTATCAAAATATCTGTGTTGTTGGCGATGATGCGCAAAGTATTTATGCATTTCGTGGAGCCAATATCAACAATATTTTAAACTTCCAAAAGGATTATGATCAGGTTGCAACCTTCCGTTTGGAGCAAAACTACCGTTCGACAAAAAATATCGTTGAAGCGGCCAACACCATTATTGAAAAAAACAAAACGAAGTTGGATAAAGTCGTTTGGACAGCCAATGATTTTGGTCCCAAAGTAAAAGTCCACCGCAGTCTCACCGATGGGGAAGAAGGACGGTATGTAGCAGGAGAGATCTTTGAACTCAAGATGCGCAACCAACTGACCAACGGGAAGTTTGCAATTTTATACCGAACTAATGCGCAATCACGTGCAATGGAGGATGCATTGCGTAAGCGTGATATTCCGTATCGCATTTACGGAGGATTGTCGTTCTACCAACGAAAAGAAATCAAAGATGTATTGTGTTATTTGCGGTTAATAATCAATCCCAAAGATGAAGAAGCCCTTGTTCGGGTGATTAATTATCCCCACCGTGGGATTGGCGATACGACCGTTGAAAAATTAACTATTGCCGCCAATCATTACAAGCGTTCCATTTTTGAAGTAATGGAGCATATTGACAAAATAGATTTAAAACTCAATTCAGGGACCAAAAACAAGATTCATGATTTTGTGAACATGATTAAGAGTTTTCAAATAATCAATGAAAATCAAGATGCGTTTTATGTGACCGAGCATGTGACTAAAAAGACGGGCTTGATTCAGGAATTGAAAAAAGACGGTACGCCCGAAGGAGTGGCGCGCGTAGAAAACATTGAGGAGTTGATGAACGGGATCAAGGACTTTACCGAAGGGCAGAAGGAAATCGACGGTGCCCGTGGTGCTTTAACCGAGTTCTTGGAAGATGTAGCTTTAGCAACCGACTTGGATAAAGATACCGGTGATGAGGATCGGGTTGCCCTAATGACCATTCACTTGGCCAAAGGTTTGGAGTTTCCTTATGTTTTTATTGTTGGAATGGAAGAGGACCTATTTCCTAGTGCGCTAAGCTTGAACACCCGATCTGAGCTCGAAGAGGAACGGCGATTGTTTTATGTTGCACTTACCCGTGCCGAACATCAAGCGTATTTAACGTATGCACAATCGCGCTACCGCTGGGGAAAATTAACCGATGCTGAACCCTCGCGTTTTATTGAAGAAATTGATGCCCAGTATTTAGAATATGTCAATCCAGCAGAGACGAGTACTTACCGTTACAAACCGATGCTAGATATGGATATTTTTGGGGATGTAGACAAGTCTAAATTACGTACCAGTAAACCCGTTTCTGGAACTCCGCCACGTAGTTTTGATTCGGATTCACCATCGGTATCTCCCAATATTCGGCGTTTAAAACCCGTCAGTAGTCCGACAAGCTCAAGTGCACCGCAGCGTTCGGGTGATTCCAAATTGGTTATCGGTGCTAAGGTCATTCATGAGCGTTTTGGCAAGGGAGAGGTTTTGAATTTGGAAGGGGTAGGAGGTGATCGTAAAGCGGAGATCAAATTTGAAGTTGGAGGTATAAAAAAACTCTTGTTGCGCTTTGCTAAACTTGATATTATTGATTAATTTTAGTAACAATTAAAATAATGTATGGCGCAATTCATCAAAATATTCAACGACAATCCCAATGAATCGGCCATCAAAAAAGTAGTTGAGGTGTTGCGCAATGGTGGAATTGTAATTTATCCAACCGATACGGTCTATGGTATGGGTTGTGATATTACCAATACTAAAGCGCTGGAACGCGTTGCTCAATTGAAAGGGATCAAATTGGAAAAAGCCAATCTTTCTTTCATTTGTTATGATCTAAGTCATATCTCCGATTATGTTCGTCAAATTGATACGCCTACATTTAAGTTATTAAAACGTGCTTTGCCCGGTCCCTATACCTTTATTTTACCGGGAAATAATGATTTGCCTAAAGTTTTTAAAAACAAAAAAACAGTGGGGATTCGTGTTCCCGATAATAACATCATTCGAAGTATCGTAAACCAATTAGGGAATCCAATTATTTCAACCTCAATTCATGATGACGATGCACTTTTGGAATATTCTACCGATCCGGAGTTAATTTTTGAAAAGTGGCAGCGTCAGGTTGATATAGTCATTGATGGCGGTTATGGTGCCGTTACACCATCAACGGTAATTGATTTATCGGGCAATATTCCTGAAATCATTCGAGAAGGTAAAGGAAGTATCGATATACTATAATAAAAAAACGCCTCTTTAGGAAGAGGCGTTGCTATTAACGAATTCAATTATTTGGACATTGTTTTCATTTCTTTTTCAATCATATCATAGAACTGATCAATCTTAGGGAGAATCACTATCCGTGTACGACGGTTAGTAGCTCTATTTTCTGCCGTTTTGTTTTCTACCAACGGAATATATTCGCTACGACCAGCAGCAATTAGTTGTTTTGGGTTAACCCCCAATTCTTTAGTTAATACCCGTGTAATTGCAGTCGCACGTTTCACACTTAAGTCCCAATTATCCAATAAAATAGCATTTCCAGTAAAAGGAACATTATCGGTATGCCCTTCAACCATACATTCAAAATCGGGTTTGTCGTTTATTACTTTAGCTACCTTTTCTAAAACTACTTTTGCTTTATCCGTAACGACATAACTTCCGCTTTTGAATAACATTTTATCTGAAATATTAATAAAAACAACCCCTTTTTCAACATTGATATTGATATCTTGGTCGTCTAACCCAACATTTTTCTTAAGACTGCTTACCAATGCTAGAGTCATCGAATCTTTTTTTGTGATGGCGTCTTGAAGACGACTAATTTTAAGATCTTTTTCTTTTAAACTTTCCAATGATCGTTCTAAGTTTTCGGCTCCTTTTGTTGTTAAAACCGCGAGTTCTTTTGAATTATTGATTAAATCGGTATTTGATTTCTTTAAATAATCATTTTGTTGCGTAAGCGCCTCTTTTTCAGTTAAACACAAATTCAATTTTACGGTCGTTGAATTTAATAATTCTTGGCATTCTTTGTTTTTTTGTTCAAGTTCAGCAATTTTTTTCTTTGCTCCGCATGAAGCTAAGCCCAGGGCTACGAAGGAAATTAATAGTACTCTTTTCATGATTTTCACTAAATAATGCTACAAAAATACAATATGTTAAAATGTAAATACCTTTAAAAAGGTTAAGAATTGTTAATTAGTGCTTAAAATATATTTTTTTACGAACAAAATAGTTCCACACAATACTTTTTACTTGATAATAATCGTTTCGCTGTGCGGTATTTCGTTTACGAAGGGTAGGCCCTATTTGCGCATAAAACGAAAAGTGAGCCTTTAGAATGGCTAAGGTATGCTTGAAATCTCCCTTGACAAAAAAATGGATACCTGCTATTCCGTCAATACATAAGCGAATCAAAAGTAACGGAATTAATTGGTGCTTGGGTAAATTTTTTAATAACATGAAAAGCGAATTCCGAAAATTAAGGAATGTTTTTTGAGGAGTGCCCGTTTTAAGGGTTGCACCACCTACATGAAAAACCGTAGCATCGGGTAAATAATAGCAATCGTAATTTTTATTAAAAACCCGCCAGCACAGATCGATTTCTTCCTGATGTGCAAAAAAATCAGGATCGAGTCCCCCCACTTCCCAAAACACTTCCTTTCGAATAAAAAAACAAGCGCCAGTAGCCCAAAATATTTTTTCAGGCGTATTGTATTGTCCATAATCCCGCTCAAGCGTTTCAAATACGCGTCCACGGCAATACGGAAATCCGTACTGATCTATAAATCCACCGGCGGCTCCTGCATATTCAAAATAGGATTTGTTTTTGAAATCCATTAATTTGGGTTGAGCAATGGCTGTGTTAGGATGATTTTCAAAATGGGACATAAACGGTTGTAACCAATTTTCTGTAACCTCAATATCTGAATTAACCAATGCATAAATTGGCTCTTCAACCTGTTTTAAAGCTTCGTTATACCCTTTTGCAAATCCATAATTCCCTTTGTTTTGTATTAATTTTATTTGGGGATATTGCGTTTGAACAAAGACTATCGAATCATCGGTTGACGCATTATCGGCTAGATAAATTTGTGCTGCATCAGAATGGGCAACTATTGAGGGTAAAAATTGCTCCAACAACTTCTTTCCATTCCAATTGAGTATTACGACGGCAATTTTTTTCAAAGGTTTATAGCGTTTTTAGTTCGGGTAAATCGGTTAGAAATCGATAGGTTTTTTGATTAAAATCCATCTGACAAAAATAATGTTGCAATCCATTGGTAACCATTAAATAATCGGCCTTGAGTTCGAGATTGTAGCGTGCAATTTGATCAAAAACGGCTTGAGTGATTTTGACTTCAGGGGCTTTGCATTCTACTAAAAGTTTGATGCCACCGTCCCTTTGAAACACCACAATATCATAGCGTTTAGTTAATCCGTTTTGTTGAATTGCTTTTTCAATATTTAAAAATGATTTGGAGGCTTTTTTGGTTTCAGTCAAGAATTTAACCGTATGTTGTCGAACCCACTCTTCGGGAGTTAGGACCACAAATTTTTTCCGTATTTCATCGAAAATAGCCGTTTTATTTTCACTATTTTTGAAGCGGAAGGAAAACCGTGGAAAATTAAGTTCTTGCATGATGCAAAAATAGTTATTTTTTAACAGCTTCCAATTTGGAATACAATATGGATCAAGCAGTCAAAATCATCAACGATATCAAGTCGGGAATTATTCAACCCATTTATTTTTTAATGGGGGAGGAGACGTATTATATTGATATTATTACGGCATATATTGAAGAGAATTTGTTGTCTGATGATGAAAAAGGGTTTAACCAAATGGTCATTTATGGCCGCGACACTACTGTTGAAGAAGTGATTGCACATGCAAAGCGCTATCCGATGATGGCCGAACGGCAAGTTGTCATTGTTCGTGAAGCACAAGAATTGTCGCGCACTATTGATAAGTTGGAGACCTATGCAGATAATCCTCAAGCCTCTACGGTTTTGGTGTTGGCCTATAAATACAAAACCCTGGATAAGCGTAAAAAAGTAACCAAGTTGCTCGAAAAAAACGGATTAGTTTTTGAAAGTAAAAAACTCTATGAGAATCAGGTGGCAACATGGATTACCCGAGTTATTCAAGGAAAAGGATTGGCAATAGAACCTAAGGCTGCAGCCATTTTAGTCGAGTTTTTAGGCAACGATTTAAGTCGCATTAGTAATGAATTGGAGAAACTGAAAATTATTTTTCCGAAAGGACATACAGTTACCCCAAAAGATATTGAAGTCAATATTGGATTTAGTAAAGATTATAATAATTTCGAATTACGCGCGGCTATTGGCGAACGCAATCAGTTAAAGGCTTATCGAATTGCACATTATTTTACACAAAATCCGAAAGAAAACCCACTTGTAGTAACGACCTCGATGGTGTTTGCATTTTTCACCCAATTGTTGCAGTACCATGGTTTAAAGGACAAAAGCCAAGGGAATGTATCTAAAGTATTACGCGTAAGTCCTTTTTATGTGAAAGATTACGAATTGGCGGCACGTAATTTCCCTATGAAAAAAGTTGCGGCTGTAGTGGCCAAAATAAGGGATATAGATTCTAAAAGTAAAGGTGTTGGCGCAAGTAATTTGACACATGGTGATTTACTGAAAGAACTTTTGGTGACTATTTTTAATTGATTTTATCGATATTTGCATTCGAAATCAAACAACTCTAAACAATAGCAATGAATAAAAATACAGTATTGGCTTGGGCCACCACAATAATGATTGTAATGGGATTATTGTTAATTGGGTTGGGAGCCTTCCGCTACAACGAAGTTGCCGGTTGGGGATTTGCAGCTGTTGGTGTTGGTTTTTTAGCCAACGCCTGGGTGTTTAGCTCGCTTAAGGGAAGAGTGTAGTGTGCTTTTTTTTAAATTTTGAATTTTAAATTATAAATTTTAAGTTAGAGGGTATTCTTTTAACTATTCAGTTATATGTATTCCGTTTCTTATTAATATTAAATCATCAACCCTATGTCAGACGATAAGAAAGTCATCTTTTCGATGTCTCGTGTAAATAAAGTTTATTCGAGTACTAATAAACAAGTTTTAAAAGATATCTACCTAAGCTTTTTTTATGGAGCTAAAATTGGTATTCTTGGTCTTAACGGTTCGGGTAAGTCGACCTTATTGAAAATCATTGCTGGAGTTGAAAAAAATTACCAAGGAGATGTGGTTTTTGCACCAGGGTATACCGTAGGATATTTAGAGCAAGAGCCCCAATTGGATGAAACCAAAACGGTAATAGAAGTTGTTCGTGAAGGTGTTGCAGAAATTGTAGCGGTATTGGATGAATTCAATAAAATTAACGATATGTTTGGGTTGCCTGAAGTTTATGAGGATGCTGATAAAATGCAAAAACTCATGGACCGTCAAGCCGAATTACAAGACAAAATCGATGCAGTAGGGGCTTGGGAATTGGATACCAAACTAGAAATTGCGATGGATGCCCTGCGTACACCTGAGGCAGATACCCCAATTAGTGTTTTGTCTGGTGGAGAAAAACGTCGTGTAGCACTTTGCCGCTTGTTGTTGCAACAACCCGATGTTTTGTTATTGGATGAGCCCACCAACCACTTAGATGCCGAGTCGGTATTATGGTTGGAGCAACATTTACAAAACTATGCGGGCACCGTAATTGCGGTAACACACGACCGATATTTCTTAGATAACGTAGCGGGTTGGATTCTTGAATTAGATCGGGGCGAAGGTATTCCGTGGAAAGGGAATTATTCTTCTTGGTTGGACCAAAAAGGAAAACGATTAGATCAAGAGGAAAAAGTAGCATCGAAGCGTCGCAAAACACTCGAACGTGAGTTGGATTGGGTACGACAAGGTGCAAAAGGACGACAAACCAAACAGAAAGCACGTTTGCAGAACTACGATAAGTTATTGAATGAAGACCAAAAGGCTTTGGAAGAAAAATTGGAAATCTATATTCCCAATGGTCCGCGTTTGGGAACCAATGTAATCAATGCCAATCATGTGGCTAAAGCCTTTGGGGATAAAATATTGTATGAAGATTTGAATTTCACCCTACCTCAAGCAGGAATTGTGGGGATTATCGGTCCTAATGGTGCTGGGAAATCGACAATTTTCAAAATGATAATGAACGAGCAACTGCCCGATGGTGGCGAATTTTCGATTGGTGAAACCGTTAAAATTGCTTATGTTGATCAAACGCATTCCAATATCGATCCCAATAAATCGATTTGGGAAAACTTTTGTGACGGCCAAGAATTAATTATGATGGGCGGACGTCAAGTCAATTCAAGAGCTTATTTGTCGCGATTTAATTTTGGAGGTAGTGATCAAAATAAAAAAGTCAATACATTATCAGGAGGTGAACGTAACCGTTTGCATTTAGCAATGACCTTAAAAGAAGAGGGTAACGTTTTGTTGTTGGATGAGCCTACAAATGACTTGGATATCAATACACTACGCGCCTTAGAAGAAGGTTTGGAAAATTTTGCGGGTTGTGCAGTAATCATTTCCCACGACCGATGGTTTTTAGACCGTGTATGTACACATATATTAGCTTTTGAAGGCGATTCTCAGGTTTATTTCTTTGAAGGTGGTTTCTCAGAATACGAGGAAAACCGTAGAAAACGATTAGGTAACGAAATTACGCCTACCCGAATTAAATATAAAAAGTTAATTAGAAATTAAATACCTTTGAAGAGTCCTGATGTAAATTGGGACTCTTTTTTTAGTACTTATTTCTTTTGCGAACGTATTTTATTTTAGTCATTTATTTATTGCCTGTATTTACTCTGGCACAGTATTCTGTTCGGTCTATTGAGAAAACATTGGATCAAGCTGGAAAGGCATTTTATGATTTGAATGGAGAAAAATCGTTACGTCTTTCGCAAAAGGCATTAGACCAAGCTCACAAAATAAATAGCGATGTATTAATGGCAAAAGCCTATAATCTGATTGGGCTAAATTTAGAGGAGTTTTATAGTGCCGATAAGGGATTAAAGTATTACAAAAAAGCTTTGGTGTATGCCCAAAAAGGGCAAAATGATTCGGTATTGATTTGGGTTAATAATAATCTTGGTAATTATTATTCGTATCGTAAAAATGATTTTAATTCGAGTATAATTTACTACGAAGAAGGACTTCGATTTGCAGAAAAAATCAAAGACTCAATAGAGATAATGTATGCAAAATTGAGTATTTCTGGCGCTTTTTTTGAAGCGAAAAAATTCAAAGAAGGCTATGCGTATGTGCAATCCATTCAATCTTATATTACGCGTTCAAAAGATGTAGAAGCCGCGTTACATTTTCATTCGTTACTAGGAACATATTACGGCGCATTAGGTCAAAATGACCGAGCTGAAGCGCATTTAAAAAAAGCATTGCTTTTGGGGAAAAGTCAAAAAGGAAACTTGTTTGATGTTTATATCATTGATGTTTACAACGACTTATCGAATCATTATAAAAAAAATGGCGCTACCGAACAGGCATTATACTTCGAGAATCTTTATAAAAATTTAAAAGAAAAAATTTATAACGAAGAACGGCGTAAAAAAGTAAAATTAGCCAGTAGTCAAATCGAAATCGATGAATACCAGCGTCAAATTGATAAAATAGAAGGAGAAAAAAACCAACAAGATAAGTACCTCAAAGAGTCCAAATTGATCGTGCTTTTGTTTGTAATTATTCTTATTATACTATTATTGCTATTATTCTCGCTGTACCGAAATAATTTATTTCGAGAAAAAACCTATGCCGAATTACAAAAAGCCTATGCCGAATTGCAAATTGCTAAAGATCGTGCAGAAGAAGCTTCTCGACTAAAAAGCCAATTTGTATCAACCATCAGTCATGAATTGCGAACACCCTTATATGGCGTTGTTGGGATTGCGACAATTATTTTGGACGAACATAAAGAATTGGCGAATAGTCCCCATTTGAATTCATTGAAATTTTCAGCACGTTATTTACTCTCATTAGTGAACGATTTATTGCAAATCAATAAAATTGAAGAAAATAAAATTGCCCTTGAACGCATGATATTTAATGTATCGGATGAGCTCAATACTATTGCCGATTCGCTTGAATTTATTGCACTGAAAAACAATAACCAACTAGTTACGGTTATCGATCCGAATATTCCAGAGTTTTTAATTGGGGATAAATTGCGATTATCTCAAGTTTTTATGAATTTGGTTAGCAACGCCTTGAAGTTTACCAAAGATGGTGTTGTACATGTTGCTGCAACACTTGACCATGTCGAGGATACCCAACACTATATTCATTTTTCAGTATCCGATACCGGGGTAGGGATTGCTCCAGAGGACCAACAAAAAATATTTGAAAAGTTTGTTCAAATCGAACGTAAAGAAGGGGATTATCAAGGTACTGGATTGGGTTTGTCTATTGTTCAGCGGTTGGTTGAATTATTTGGAAGTTCGATAACATTAGAGAGTGAAGTAGGTAAGGGGACGACATTTTCGTTTACCATTTCTTTTGAGGCCGATGAAAGTCAAAAGAACGCAATTATTAATAATATAGAGGTTGATTTATCGACCAATCAAATGTATCGAATACTAGTAGTTGAAGACAACAAAATCAATCAAGTAGTAACCAAAAAAATCTTGGAAAGCAATCATTTTAAATGTACCGTTTTAGATAATGGTTATGCTGCAATTGATGCGCTTGAAAATGAGCATTACGATATTGTATTAATGGATATCAATATGCCCATTATCAACGGTTTTGAAACCACTAAACTCATTCGAAAAAAAGGAATACAAACTCCGGTAATTGCATTAACGGCTTTTGATAAACAAGAAATTACCGAACAAGCACTCGCTGTAGGGATTAATGATATTATAATTAAACCTTTCGAATCTACTAAGCTTTTTCAAGTTATCGGCAATTTAATTGAGCAATAAGCTTACTTTTTCTTCGATCGATTACCAAAAAAATGCTTTCCTCCATTTCCTTTTTTCTTGTTTCGAAAATCTTTTTTTTGGGGTACACCTTTTTCCGTAATTGGTAATGTATTTACTTTTGTTTCGTTCCAAACCCATTCATGGTTTTCAACAACTTTAATTTTTAAACGAATTAATTTTTCGATTGCCAGCCAGTAGGTCCATTCATCCTTGCCGCATAAAGAAATGGCCAATCCCTCATTGCCAGCACGTCCGGTTCGACCGATGCGGTGCACATAAGTATCGGGAATATTGGGAATGTCAAAATTGATCACAAAGGGTAAGCTTTCAATATCAATACCGCGTGCAGCGATATCGGTCGCGGCTAGTAACTGGATTTCTTTACTTTTAAAATGATCCAAAGCTCGTTGGCGGGCTCCTTGCGATTTATCACCATGTATGGCTTCAGCGGTAAAGTTTTGCTTTTTTAAAAATTTCACCACATTATCCGCACCGTGCTTAGTGCGCGTAAAAATTAAAATTTGTGCGCCCGAATATTCATTTAAAATCTGAAGTAATAATTTGCGTTTGTCTTCTTTTTCGACTTTGTAGACATACTGCTTTATTTTTTCGGCAGTTGAAGCTACGGGTGTTACGGTAACATATTTGGGTTGGGTTAAAAATGTTTCTGCCAATTCGCGAATTGGTAGAGGCATGGTTGCAGAAAAAAGTAACGTTTGACGGTTTGTGGGCGTAAGTTTGATGATTTTTTTTACATCGTTTATAAAGCCCATATCCAACATTAAATCGGCTTCATCTAATACCAAATGATGCAAATGATCCAGATTAACGTGTCCTTGTTTATGTAAATCCAACAAACGACCTGGCGTTGCAATGAGTACATCTACTCCGCGTTTGAGTTGGTCTACTTGTGGAACCTGACTAACACCTCCGTAAATAACCGTAGATACAATATTGGTATAGCGTCCATAGGTTTCAAAACTTTCTTGGATTTGAATCGCTAATTCACGCGTGGGTGTAATGACTAAGGCACGAATGTTTTTGCGTTTTTTTGCTGAACCTACAATAGGATGTATTTGATGAATAATTGGTATGGCAAAGGCTGCAGTCTTTCCGGTTCCTGTTTGCGCACATCCAACCAAATCAATCCCCTCTTTAATTATCGGGATCGCTTGTTGTTGTATAGGTGTTGGTACTTCATATCCTTCTTCAGCTAATGCTTGTTGAATATTTCGAAGTAATTGTAAGTCGTTAAATGTCATGTGAAAACTTCCCTCAATCTATTGAAAGGAAATGCAAAGATAATTGCTTTTTAATCCAAACCATTTTTTGCTTTAATAAAATCGGTCATCAAATACCCAATAAGTTTGCCAACCATGTGGTTGTTTGTTTCGGTATCTAGAGCAGGAGCACCTTCACAAATATGTAAATAACAAGCATTCTGATGTTTCCCGAAAAAATAAATAAATTGGCGGACTTCTTCAACGGAAAAGCCGCTTGGAGTCATAGCACTACTGGGTACTAGCGGAAGTGCATCTAGGTCAATTTCAATTCCGTAGGCATCAGATTTAATAAAATCATAGGCTATTTGCATTTCTAAACGAAATTCTTTTTCACCCCTCACTTTGATGGCATCATAGGTGTTGTATTGGATTTTTTCCTTGAGTGATTTAAGTTGGTCCAAGACATTTTTAGAGGTGTAACTTTCGTGTAAACCAAAAATAAAATATTTCTTAAGAAAGCCTTCTTCAAATGCATACGAAAACCCATTGCCGCTGTGCCGTCCCTCCATAATTCGAAAATCAGAATGGGCATCTAGGTTAATCGCATTAATTGGTTTTCCAAATGCCAAAGCGGATCCTTTGATATTTCCGTATGCATTATTGTGGCCACCGCCTATAATTATTGGTATTTTTCCGCATTGAACAACTGTAGTGATGATATGGGCAACTTCTCGATCGATTTTGGAAACAATCTCGCTGAATTTTTTTCGGTCGGGAGTACTATCAAAACACAAACCCTCGGCTTCTTGATTAAATGTAGTCGTATCCAACGTTCCCAATACTATGATTTGTGAACCTTTGCAAAACCGGTTATGCTGAATATTAGCAATACTTTTTATGGCGCTTTCCCAAGCAGTAGCTGCACCCGATCTACCATTATTAGCGCGCACTCCAATATCCTCTGGAATTCCGAGAAGAACAAATTGTGCTTTTGAATTTTTTAAAAATTGGGTAATATCTTCTCCTTCTGGAATGAGTTGCATTTTTTCGCCAAATTTTACCTCACCACTTCGGTGATTGGTGATTTTAGAAAGGTCCTTTTGCGTGAAGCGGAGTAGATGTTCCATAAAAAAAGTTAATACCCAAAAATAATATAATTCCCAAAACCATCGTTATAGAATTTATAATTATTAAATTTGTTGAAATACAAATCCTTTTTGTTATGGAAAATCAAAAGAACAATTCGTTAAAGGCAATTATTTTAGTACTTGTCTTGTTATTGCTTGGTAGTTTGTTTTATATTTTTAAACTTACCACTGCCGCTCAAAATCTTGAAACTAAAGTGGCTTCCGTTTCAACTGAAAAAGAAAACATTTTAAAGGAACTTCAGGAATTGAAGTCAACGTATGATACGGCTATTGCCGAAAACACCTCTTTATCCGATGAGTTAATCGCCGAACGTGAAAAAGTAATGAAATTGATGGTGCAAATTGAAAAAGCGAAAGGTGATGCAAGTGCGATTCGAAAATACAAAGAGCAATTGAAAGCTATGGAGGCTAAAATGAAATCATTAATGCTTGAAGTAGAAGTGCTTAAAGGTGAAAATAAAAAATTGAATAAAGACTTAGACAGTACCAATGTTGTCTTACAAGACTCAAAAAATTACAACCAAGTTTTGGTAGGTCAAAATGAGGAGTTGTCTAAAACTATTGAAAAAGCTTCTAAACTTTCAATACTTAATTTAAAAACGATTGCATTTAAGCAACGCAGTTCAGGTAAGCAGATTGAAACCGATAAGGCGAGCCGTGCTGATGTTTTAAAAATTAGCTTTACTATTGCTGAAAATGCTGTTGCAAAATCAGGTGACAAAACCTATTATGTTCAAGTTATTGATGCAAAAAACAATGTTCTAGGAGACAAAGAAACGCTTACTTTTGGCTCTCAATCTTTAACCTACAGCTTCCAAGCTAAAGTTAAATATGAGAATAAAACGGTAAATGTGTCACAAGATTTGCCAGGCAAAAAATTTGAAAAAGGATCGTATTACGTCAATATATTCGACAAAGGTGAATTGGTTTCAAAAACAAGTTTCACGCTTCGATAGTTGTTCTTTGATTTTACAGATAAAAGCTTGGTCATCACCAAGCTTTTTCTATTTTACAATCGTTCCATTTAGGAGTATTTTTTCAATTCGATTGGATCCAAAAGCATACGGAAGTTCATAAAAACTAGCAATTGGTTCGGTGATTAGAATATTGGCTTTTTTACCTCGGGTGATACTTCCATGCGTTGTTGCTATTCCCATAGCATAAGCGGCATTTAAAGTAGCTGCATTAATTGCTTCTTCTGGAGTCATTTTCATTTTAATACATGCAGTAGCTACCACAAAATTCATATTTCCAGATGGTGTCGTGCCGGGATTAAAATCAGATGCAATAGCTAGTGGAAGTCCGGCATCCAGTAACTGCCGTGCGGGTGTGTAGGGTATACTGATAAAAAAAGAACAGGAAGGTAAAGCAACTGGCATGGTAGCCGAATCTTTTAAAACCGCTATATCTTCTGCGGTCACAATTTCAAGGTGATCTACAGATAATGCATTAAGTTGAACTGCTGCTGCAATTCCATTTATTGCTGTAAATTGATTTACATGGATTTTGGGTTGTAGTCCGAAACCTTTACCTGCCTCCATTAAGCGAATGGTTTCCTCAACAGAAAAGTAACCACTTTCACAAAAAACATCGATAAAATCGGCTAGCTTTTCTGCAGCAATTTTGGGCAGCATTTCATTTATTATTATATTCAAATAACCGTTGTGGTCATTTTTGTAGGCAAGCGGAAATGCGTGAGCACCTAAAAAAGTGGCTTTAATTGTAATGGGATAATTGTTTCGCAAACGTTGAATTACGCGAAGCATTTTCAATTCGCCTTCTACGGTCAAGCCATATCCCGACTTTATTTCAACGGCTCCAGTACCTTGACGAATTATTTCTTCTAAACGCAATTTGGATTCTTCATACAATTGCTCTTCAGATGTTTCGTTTAAACGCTTGGCAGAGTTAAGGATGCCACCTCCACGATTTGCAATAGCCTCATAGGAAAGTCCGTTAATACGGTCCACAAATTCTTGCACTCTATTTCCAGCATATACTAAGTGCGTGTGGCTATCAATCCATGAAGGTAAAACCGTTCGATCTGTAGCGTCAATAGTTCGATCGGAATTTGTGATTGTGCATTGGTCCATCGTACCAAAATCAATGATAATTCCGTCTTCAATGAGTAGAAATGCATTGTTGATCGAGGGGAGTATGGCCATTTCTTCACCAGAAACTTTGAGGATGCCGGGTTCTCTCACTTGAAGGAGTTCCTTAATGTTGGTAATTAGTGTGCGCATCAGGGATATTTTTCGTAAAAATACAGTTTAATAGGAATAATTTCTAACTTTATTCCAAATTCAAATCCCGTGCGAAAGATAAAATATAAAAAAGGGCGAAAGGTACAGCCAACAAATATGGAGTATACCGGAAGTCATAAAAATACGATCACTGAAATCCAATTGTTTGTTTATGACAATAAAGACCTTACTGAATTTGAAAAATTTAAAGTTCAAGCTTTACAAAGTACTGTAGTGCTTGAGCGAATTAATTGGTTGAATGTTCATGGTTTAAATGATATTGCTGTCATACAAGAGATCGGCGACTTTTTAAAAGTTGACAATTTTATGATGGCCGATATTATGAATACGACCAAACGAACCAAATTGGAGGAATACCATGAAGTGTTGTTTTTTAGTATTAAATCACTCTTGCCAGTTGAACATTCTGACAACATTACCGTTGAGCAGATTAGCTTTTTATTAAAGAAAAATATCTTGGTTTCTTTTCAGGAGAAACGATCGGATTTCTTTTCCCATTTACGGGAACGCTTACGCACCCACTCAGGAATAGTGCGTGAAAAAGGTGCAGATTATTTGCTTTATTTGATGTTGGATGCGGTTATGGAAAACTTTTACATAACAATTGAAAATGAAGAAGATAAGGTTGAAAACTTAATTAATCAATCGAAGTTGGGTGGTACGCCTGAAATACTTGAGAAGATTGAAAAACACCGGGATAATTATAACTTTATAAAACGATCAATTATTCCATTACGGGATTCGTTATATGCGATAAAATCCATTAAAGATGACAATGTTTTTAATTCGATTGAGCCTCAAAATTACACCTTCTTTGAACGATTACATCAAAAGTCATTAGAGCTCTTGGAGCAGATTGATTATGATATGGCAACATTAGAAAGTGCCTCCAATTTTTATTTTGCTTCCCAAAGTCAGAAAATGAATCAAGTTATGAAAACGCTTACTGTGGTTTCTATCTTTTTTATGCCGCTAACCTTTATTGTGGGGATTTATGGAATGAACTTTGATAACATGCCTGAGTTGCATTGGCACTATGGATATTTTATCATATTGGGTGTGATGGCCCTGCTCTTGATGGGTATGATTTATTATTTTAAGAAAAAAAAGTGGTATTAGTGTTTATAACACAGTTAATAATTCTTTCAGAACTATTGGTCATATCAATTTATTGCTGTATTTTTGGACTGAATTCACAAATTATTCGCGAAAACAATGTTTGAATTTCAACAGTACCTAGGTTTTCTACTTTTCTTAACGATTTTCACAATCGGTTTTTGGTTGATGATTTTTCTGATACACTTTGCATTTTACTGGGTGTATGGAACAACTCGTGAGTTGTTGCAAGAACGAAAAGAGAAAAAAGCATTAGAGCAAGCGTAATAATCGCTGTTTTAATAGAAAAGTCCCGAATTCGGGACTTTTTTTTATGCAATACTGATTTGTAGTTTAGAAATCGCCACCTTCAGATTCTTCACCATTACGTTTAGATCGTTTTTCATCTTTATCGTTTTTCGATTTGTTGAATCGGTAGGTAAAGGATGCCGTTATTTGTCGAACCCTCCATTGCATAACAGCATATGAATCGACCGTTTCAGTATAGGTATACATTCTGCGTTTACGCGAATTAAAAACATCATTTACATTGAGAGCCAAGGTTCCTTTGTCTTTTAAAATATCTTTGCTGAAAGCTAGGTTCATTCCAAAAATTCCTAAAACTTTCCCTTGAGCTGTGGTTTGTTCGCCATTGTAATTGGCGTTTGTTTGCCAATCAATTTTGCCGGGTAAAGTGATTTTTGAGGTAATACGTGAAGACCAGGTATTGGTTGCTCGATCAAAGTTAATTACAAAGTCTTGCGCACCTAGCGTATACGAATACTGTCCTTTGGTTTGTTGGCGAAAGAAATTGAAGTTAGTGTTGATTTTCCACCATTTGTATGGTGTATAATTGAATGTAAATTCAAAACCACTACGAAATTCATCCGCAATATTTGTTGGAGTGGTAATAATAACAGGAACACCATCGACTACATCGCCATTTGGTTTTCGAATCATTTGTACCGTATTGGAAGTCTTGTTAAAATAAGCCGAAGTACTGAAGGTTAATTTGTCCCATTTTTTTAAATAACCGATATCAATTGCATCCGTCAACGAAGGATCTAAATCAGGATTCCCCTGAAAAATATTAATGTTACTAGAATAACTGGAAAAAGGATTAATTTCTCTTCCACGTGGTCTATTGATTCGTTTGCTATAGTTGATTGAAATCGAAGAATTTGAATTCATTTCATAGCCAATGGTAGCAGAAGGGAAGAAATTACCGTATTTTTTATTTTTAAAAATGTTTTGCGTGAATTGGTTGATTTCGATATCCGATGCTTCATAACGAAGACCCGCTAAAAACGAAAAATGATTTATTTTACTCCCCAATTGCAGGTACAACGCATTTACGTTTTCAATATAATCGATATTGTTTGTAAATGATGTATTTAAAATTCCGTTATTAAATACCGCATAGTCGCTATTCAAATCGGTGAAATTTCCTCGATATCCAGCTTCAAACTGACTTTCTTTTCCAAAGGGTAAAACATAGTCCGTCTGAAGGAGTAAACGATTTTGTCGCTGTATAATACTCGAGTTATCCAAACCATTGGTGTTGGTACTGTAGCGAAAATAGTCAATAGCTGCAAAGTTGTCATCATTGTTTTTGGAAACCGAAAAATCGGCCGTTAATTTGTGACCATCCCGTTTAAATTTTTTTACAAAATTTGAGTTGTATTCGATATTCTCGCTTTTTGAATCTTCATTATTATTTCGGTAATCAGCTCCCAGAAAATTTGAGGAATTGTCAAAATACGTAAAATCAACATCGTCAATATTTCTCCCTGTATTACGTCGGTAATTTATCGAATTGGTCCATGTAGTGCTTTTGTCTAAAAACCAATCAAAACCAAAATTCCCATTATACCCTTTGCTAAATCGGTCGGTTTCCCTAGCGTCAATAAGTTTATTTCCAGTAGCATTATACGTGTTATCTACATTGACCGTTCCAGGATTATTTCGATCGTTGTATCCTTGATTGGTAAACATATTAAACTGATTGGTTTTGTAGTTTAACGTACCCGTTAAGCCGTGATTATCGGGTGCGCCTGTTGTGGCAATAAGGGTACCATTAATGCCATTGGTTTTACCTTTTTTAAGAAGGATGTTCAAAATACCACCACCACCTTCGGCATCATACCGTGCAGAAGGGTTGGTAACTACTTCAACTTTATCGATGGCATCAGCGGGTATCATCCGAAGGGCATCATTAATGCTAATTGCATTTGTCGGACGACCGTCAATTAAAATTTTTACATTTTCATTTCCCCTCAAGCTAATTGTACCATCTGTATCAACAGCTACAGAAGGGATATTGTCTAAAACATCGCTCACCGTTCCACCTTTAACCATTAAATCTTGTCCGACGTTGTAGACTTTTTTGTCTAATTTAATCTCAACGGTTGTTTTTTCTGAGCGAATTACAACTTCTTTCAATTGAGTCGCTTCATCTTCTAAGCTAATTTCACCTAAATCGGTATTCGTTTTAATAACTTTAGAGGTAATGACAAGAGGTTTAAATGAAAGGAACTCTACATTAATAGTGTAGGTTCCCTCCGGGACGTCTATTGAAAAATTTCCTTTAGCATCAGTTAAACCCCCGTTAACCGTCTTATTCGATTCGTTGATGAAGCGAATTTCAGTATATTCTAAAGGTTGATTGTTGGATTTTGCAATTACCCTGCCTGTGACTTTTAAGCGATTTCCACCGTTGGTGCGTAGATTGGGGTTTTGTGTATAACCCGATAAACCTTTGAATAGTAAGGTAATCGCGAATACAATTTTTAAAATTTTCATGTATCAATTATGTCTTTCCTGTTGAATTGCAAAATTACGCTAAGGGTTAACGTAGTTTCATAAAGTTTTGTTAATAAAATTAAAGGATTTCTTGAATGCGTTCTAATGGTCGAGCGATTACGGCTTTATCATTGTTAATCACAATTGGTCGTTCGATAAGAATAGGGTAAAGTACCATTGCCTGAATAATTGCGTCGTCCGACATAATTTTGTTTTGAAACTGTTCGATCCAGATTTTCTCTTTGGTTCGAACTAAATCAATCGGTCGAATGGCTAATAAGTTCAACAACTTTTTAAGTTCGGCTTCGGTGAGCGGATGCTCCAAATACCGCACCACTGTATAGGGAACGTTCAACGTGTCGAAATGCATAACACAGGTTCTCGATTTTCCACAACGGGGATTGTGATAAATTGTAATCATGTTGTTTATTTATTGAGCGAAATTAAGTAAATTGCTTCAATAATTATAGGTTATGCAGCAACTCTTTGGTGTTACAAAATCCACCCGTTTTGGTTGGTATGTTTTAGGTTCATTTATTGTCATTTCAGCCTCATTTATTGGGCAAATTCCGTTTTCGTTGGCAGTTCTCGGTGCTGCATTACAACAAGACAAACCTTTTCCTAATTCGATGCAGGAAATGGTGGGACTGTTGGATTTGAATTGGTCTTTGTTTTTAATGTTGCTAACCTTTGTCTTTGCCTTTGTAGCCTTTTTGGGGGTTATCCGGTTTTTGCATAAACAAAAATTAATTGAAATTACCACAGCACGACTTCAATTTGATTGGAAACGCTTTTTTGTAGCCTTTGGAATATGGAGTATCGTCACCGTAAGTATTACTCTCATTTCATTTTATGATGCAGCTTCTACATTAACGTGGAATTTTCAACCCAGTCGATTTGCGGTATTGGTTTTAATCGCAATTGTTATGATTCCTATACAAACTTCTTTAGAAGAGTACTTGTTTCGTGGGTATTTAATGCAGGGGTTTGCTCAGTTGCATCCCCATCGATGGTTTCCTTTGTTTTGGACTTCTTTTTTGTTTGGAGTGCTTCATATTGCCAATCCAGAGGTGCAAGAAATGGGCTATATTGTGTTGTTATATTACATTGGAACCGGTTTGTTTTTGGGAATTATCACACTGATGGATAATGGAATGGAATTAGCGTTAGGATTTCATGCGGCGAATAACTTAATGACAGCATTGTTGGTTACAACCGATAGTTCGGCATTACAAACTTATGCGCTTTTTCGCGATACAGCTAAGCCATCATTGAGTATGGAGCTGTTTTTGCCGTTATTTATATTTTATCCTTTGTTGGTACTATTGTTTGCTAAAATTTACCGATGGTCCGATTGGAAATTACGTTTAACAGGGCCTATTTCAGTTCCAGATATTCCCCAAATTAAAAAATAACTTAACTATGAATCCAACTTACCAAAATGTTCACAATCAATTTAAATTGAATGGATTCCATCTGGATAAGGATGATCTTTGTCGGGTTGCGTACAGTTTTATTAAAGAAGGCGAAGAATTTGAAAAACCGGTAGGTGATTTTTTATTGGATTGGTTTGATGAGAAACCCTACATTGAAATGCAAACGTCAGGTTCGACTGGAGTTCCCAAACTAATTTCGGTAGCGAAACAAGCCATGGTTAATTCGGCATTGGCAACGGGTACTTTTTTTGATCTAAAGCCTGGTGATCGCGCATTACTTTGTCTTCCGGTACACTATGTTGCCGGTAAAATGATGTTGATTCGTTCTATCGTACTTGGTTTGGATTTAGATTATGTTGCCCCAACGTCACACCCGATGGATCAATTGGAGGAAACCTATGATTTTGTAGCGATGGTTCCTTTACAAGCCCAAAATTCGTTGCAAAAATTACCTTTGGTAAAAAAACTTATCATTGGTGGCGCACGTATCAATGCAACATTAGAACAGCAATTAATGCAATTGCCAATTGAGGCCTATGAAACCTATGGTATGACTGAAACGATTACCCATATAGCAGCCAAACGAATAGGCGCAAAAGAATTTACGGTTTTGCCTCATGTTACATTAACTTATGATGAACGTAATTGTTTGGTTATTCATGCTCCACATATTATCGCTGAAGAAACGGTTGTTACCAATGATATTGTTGAATTAATTAATGAAAATCAATTCCGATTCCTTGGCCGAATTGATAATGTCATTAATAGCGGTGGTGTAAAAATAATGCCCGAATTAGTAGAGCAAAAATTAGAAGGTAAAATTGCGCAACGCTTTTTTATTGCTTCAATGGAAGATGCTTCGCTTGGCGAAAAAGTAGTATTGGTTGTAGAAGGCGAAGAATATCCAATTGACAATCGAATTTTTGACCATTTAGATAAGTACGAACGTCCAAAATCGATCTACTTTGTTGCGCATTTTAAAGAAACTGCCAATGGTAAAATTATACGCAAAGCTACTGCTGATTTAATCCATTAATTCCTTCGTGTCGTATACAGTTGCTAACTTAAAAATAGGCAACAGTTATATAAAACCGACTTGAATCAACAATAGCCTCTTTTGCGTTTTCTGATGGAATAGCTGTTTTCGTCCACGAATTTTTGGGTACTATCGTTATTTTTTTTCCTTTTACATCTAGGATGACAGGCATTGTAAAATCCGATGTTTCACACTTCCATCGCACTTCCAATTGCTGCTCCGATACACGAATTTGTAGTTCGGGGATTTTGGTTTTCTGTAAATATTGCTCAAAAACACGGGTCCAATCAATGCCGGTTTGCTGATTAAAAAAATCCAAAACCGTTGCTGTATCAATAATCTTGTGTTTAAACGTATTGCAATAGTTTAAGAGTATTGCCCACCATTTGGAGTCATCATTTAATGCATGGCGCATTGTGTTTAAGAGTAATGCTCCTTTGGGGTACATATCACCCGAGCCTTCAGTATTTACGCCTTTTGGTCCAATAATTGGACGATCATTTAGGACATTTCCTTGCAAGCCCTTGCCATATTGCATTGCTTTTTCATAACCAAACTGACATTCAATAAAAACCAATTCGCTATACTGCGTAAATCCTTCATGAATCCACATATCGGCAATATCGCGTGAAGTGATGCTATTGCCAAACCATTCGTGGCCACTTTCGTGTATGGTAATAAAATCAAATAATAATCCTACTCCGGTTCCCGAAAGATCAGATCCTAAGTACCCTTTTAAAAACCGATTTCCATAGGCAATTGCACTTTGGTGCTCCATGCCTAAATATGGAGTTTCAACCAATTTATAACCATCTGCTTGGAAGGGGTAGGGTCCAAATTTATATTGGAAACAATTGAGCATGGGTTTTACTTCTTCAAAGTGTTTCACAGCACGCGACTGATTGTAATCCAATACATAATAGGTAAGATCCAAGTCACCTAGACGATCAATAATAGGGACATAATAACCAATATTTACTGTGATGTCATAATTATTAATCGGATTTACAACCTCCCAATCCCAGCGGGTATAGCCGTTGGATAGCGGAGTAGAGCCCATAAATTTTCCATTAGAAATATTCATTAATCCATTGGGTACAGCTACTCGAATCGTCGCTCCCGAATCGGGCTCATCACTTTGCCCGTCCTTAACAGGATACCATAAACTTGCACCAGTACCTTGCACGGCGACTGCAATCCATGGTCTGTTATTCTTGTCTTTTGTAAATACAAAACCACCATCCCAGGGCGCTCTTTTGGCAATTAGCGGGCTGCCTTGGTAATAAAACTTCAATTGATGTTTCGTTTTTGCGCCCAGTTTTTTTGGAAAATCAATAAAAACAGCATTAAATTCTCTACGATAGTTTAGTTTTTGGTGGTTCCATAAAATGGAATCAACCACCATATTGACAAATAAGTCCAATTGAATACGTTGGGTATTTTGCACGATTTCAAAAAGAATGGTATTGCTACCAATAATCTGTTTTTTATCAGGGTCAATCGAAATATCAAGCGCATAATGCTTCACATCAAAACAGGTTCGTTCTTTACTAAATCCGCCCATTAAGGAATCTTTGCGTGAAGGTTTATTTTGCGCCAATGTAGAAAAACAAAGCGCTATGAATGAAACCAAGAGAATTTTCTTCATGCTGTTGGAGTTGTTTTGTCAAACATACTAAAATTAGGCAAACGGTGCAGGTAAGTTTAGGGTAATTTCTTTTTTCTCATGCGGATGCCAAAAGGTGAGTGATTGTGCGTGCAAATAGAGTCGGTCAGATTGCGTACCGTATAAGTCATCACCAACAATGGGGCAATTTAGTCCTAAATGATGTGCTGCATGAACTCGAAGTTGATGAGTGCGACCGGTAATGGGCTTAAATTCAACTAAAGTTTGCCCTTTACGTTCGCTTATTTTTCTCCATTCTGTAACTGCTAGTTTTCCCAGATCAAAACAAACCTTTTGAAAGGGACGATTATCAATGTCTAGAACAAGAGGTAGATTAATTGTGCCTTGATTTTGGATAATGACACCCTCTAGTAGCGCTATGTATTTCTTTTGAATTTTTCTTTTAATAAATTGGTATTGCAGGATTTTATAGGTGTCTACATCTTTTGCGCACAGCAATATGCCTGAAGTTGCCATATCTAATCGATGCACAATTATTGGTCCGCTGATGTTGGGTCGCATTGATTTTATTCGCGTGTAGACCGAATCAGCAATTGCTTTCCCAGGAGTGGAAAGAAGATCGGTTGGTTTACTAACGGCTATAATCCAATGGTCTTCATACAGGATTTCCATTGGTTTATTGGCTCCTAAATTTATAAGAAACGGATTCTTTTCTAATGGTATTCCATCCAACATGTGTCTAAGAATAGGTTCGCACTTTCCGGTACATGCGGGGTAAAACTGACCGTGTTTTCGGACTTCTGACTTTGGCGATTGTCCCCACCAAAATTCAGCCATTGCCAATGGTTTTAATTTGTTTTGAAATGCATAATGGAGCAATTTTGGTGCTGCACATTCACCTGCACCTGCGGGAGGATTTCCATTAAAAATAGTTTGCAAACTTTTGGTTTCACCGTATTGATTTAAAAAGGCATATTCAGAAAACAATTGTTGTTGTAAGGCAGCGGAACGGTTGCGACGTTCGTCTTTTAATGCATTGATTTGCTGCTCAAATTGAGCTAGTTCTGTTGAAATCAAATCTATTTTTGTTTTCCAATCCAATTGCAATTGCCGTAGGCGTATGCTTTCGAGTTGACTTTCTTGAATCAACTTTAGGGTTTGCTCATCAGTTAAATTGGGATGGTTTTCTCTAAAAATGGATCGTACTTTTTTATTGTTTTTGATGGTTTGCTTGAAGGACTCAACCGCTTCTTGAGTTTCATGAATGGTTTTAGTTAACACTTCACGTAAGGTATTGTAATCAATAGATTTCTCGAGAATTTCTATTTTAGAATTGAGTTCGTTTAAAATAATTTCTTCGGATTTAAAAAATCCATTATCCTGCAGCATATCATAAACCGTAGGTACAAATTTTGGCCAGTGGTTTTGTTCGGCTAGTTTTCCTGAAAAAGCCCACAAAAAGCCTAATTCACCGACCTCATTTTGCACCACCAAAACGCCAAACATTTTTCCAATCACCATTCCTGACTGTTCTTTTTGCAGTCCAAAATTGTGTTCAAAATCCTTTTGAACTTTCAAATACTGTTGGAGCAAACGCGCTGCTTCAATACTTAACGCGTGAGGTTCGTAAAAAAAAGGAAACGTAAATTCTTTCGGAATTGGATATTCAGAAAAAGGAGCAGTGAATTTTTGAAATAAATCAGGTTTTATGTGCTTCAAAATAGAAAAAACTAGCGATTTGCAAACGAAATTTACAATTGATAATAAGAAAAACAGAACTAAAAAAGGGGAGGAGTTCAGTCTTATTTTAAATGGAATGTTCGCACAACCTTCTATTTTTATTTTAGAGTTAAACTTGAATCACCCCCAAATTGAATTTCTTTTCAATAGGAGCATGGTCAGACGCTTCAATTCCCATAGAAATCCAGGTTCGGGTGTCTAATGGATCAATAATGCCATCAGTCCATAAACGAGCTGCTGCATAATATGGTGAAACTTGGGCATCATATCGGGCTTTAATTTTATCAAACAATTCTTGTTCTTTTTGCGCATCAACAACCTCGCCTTTAGATTTTAGCGATGCCGCTTCGATTTGCATCAATACTTTAGCGGCTTGTGCGCCACCCATTACAGCCAATTCAGCGCTAGGCCAAGCAGCAATTAATCGCGGGTCATAGGCTTTTCCACACATGGCATAGTTGCCTGCACCGTAGGAATTTCCAACCACAATGGTAAACTTCGGAACTACCGAATTGGAAACCGCATTCACCATTTTTGCACCGTCTTTAATAATTCCTCCATGTTCACTTTTGGAACCTACCATAAATCCGGTAACGTCTTGAAGGAAAACCAAAGGAATTTTCTTTTGGTTACAATTGGCAATAAATCGGGTTGCTTTATCAGCACTATCCGAATAAATGACACCACCAAATTGCAACTCTCCTTTTTTAGTTTTAGAAACTGTACGTTGATTGGCTACAATTCCAACAGCCCATCCGTCTATACGCGCATAGCAAGTAATGATCGATTGGCCATATCCTGCTTTGTATTCATCCACTTTCGATTCATCAACCAAACGTTTAATGATCTCCATCATGTCGTATTGATCAGAACGCGATTTAGGCAATATACCGTAAATGTCATTCGGTTCTAATGCTGGTTTTTCCGATTTAATTCGGTTAAACCCCGCTTTTTCATAGTCTCCAATTTTGCCAACTACACTTCGAATGCGGTCTAATGCATCTTTATCGTCTTTGGCTTTATAGTCGGTCACTCCTGAGATTTCACAGTGGGTTGTTGCACCTCCTAAGGTTTCGTTGTCAATATTTTCACCAATAGCAGCTTTAACTAAATAACTTCCAGCTAAGAAAATACTTCCTGTTTTGTCGACAATAAGGGCTTCGTCACTCATGATGGGTAAATAAGCGCCACCCGCAACACAACTTCCCATAACGGCAGCAATTTGGGTAATTCCCATACTGCTCATGATTGCGTTATTGCGGAAAATACGTCCAAAATGTTCCTTGTCAGGGAAAATTTCATCCTGCATTGGTAAATATACCCCTGCAGAATCTACCAAATAAATTATAGGTAGTCGGTTTTCAATAGCGATTTCTTGTGCGCGCAAGTTTTTCTTGCCCGTAATTGGAAACCAAGCTCCTGCTTTTACAGTAGCATCATTGGCTACCACAATACATTGTTTTCCTGCTATATAACCGATTTTAACCACAACTCCACCTGAAGGACATCCGCCGTGTTCACTATACATTCCCTCACCGGCAAACGCACCGATTTCAATAGATGATGAAGATTGGTCCAACAAATAATCAATTCGTTCTCGAGCGGTCATTTTGCCTTCGGCATGCAATTTTTCAATACGTTTTTCGCCGCCACCAAGTTTAACTTTGGCAAATTTTTGCCTGAGATCTGCGAGTAAAAGTTTATTGTGGTCTTCGTTTTTATTGAAGTTTAAGTCCATAGGGTGTTCACTATTTTTTGAGTTGCTAAAGTACGAAAACGAATCCACAGGAACAAAATAAGCGTGAAGCACCATGTTAAATTAATGTAAAAAATAACCGGGATTTGTTTATTTATTAATGCTAAATTAATTTTTTAGGTTTATTTTTGCCATGTTAAAATAATTAAAATGACCTTAAATAGTTTATTTCAGTTTTTTGTTCCAAAGGATAAAAAATTCTTTCCGCTTTTTGAAAAAGCCTCTGAGTTGTTAACTATAATGGCAAATACGTTGCATGATGCAGTGAATGCACCAAAAAATGAACGAGAAGAGTTGTTTAAAAAAGTAGAAGAACTTGAAGCAATAATTGAAGATATCGCTCATAAAACCCATTTGGAGTTGAGTCGTAATTTTATCACCCCTTTTGATCGCGAAGATATCCATTCCTTGATCAAAGCCATTGATAACGTAGCTGATAACATGCACGGTGCAGCAAGTCGTATTCGATTGTATCAAGTCGATAAAATCACCAAGTCGATACGAAAATTAACCGAAATTAATTTAGAGGCCTGTCAATTGATTCAAGTTGGGATTCGAGAATTGAAAGATTTAAAGAATCCTAGTGCAATTAAAGAAACTTGTATAAAAATCAATAAATTGGAAAGTAAGGCTGATGCAGTTTTTGATCGTGCGGTAGCCGATATTTTTGAGAATGAAACCGATGCTAAAAATATCATCAAGTACAAAGAAGTTTTGTCTTCCTTAGAGATGGCATCAGATAAATGCAAGAGTGTTTCCAATGTGATGGAGCAAATTTCGGTGAAACATTCATAATCCGCGTTTCGATGGAATTTACACTTTTAATTCTTATAATTGTTTTAGCACTTGGTTTTGATTACATCAATGGTTTTCATGATGCAGCCAACTCTATTGCAACAATTGTGGCAACCAAAGTTTTGACTCCTTTTCAAGCGGTGCTTTGGGCTGCTTTTTTTAATTTTTTGGCTTATTGGGTTTTTGGATTTGGTGTTGCCGATACCGTTGCTAAAACAGCCAAAACAAGTAGTATCGATTTAACGGTAATTTTAGCCGGTATTATAGCAGCAATTATTTGGAATTTAATAACCTGGTGGAAGGGTATTCCTTCATCTTCCTCCCATACTTTAATTGGTGGTTTTGCCGGTGCGGCGATTGCTCATGGTTTTTCTGGAAAAGTTACCGATATCGAGCATATTGGTTGGGGGATTGTAACATGGTATAAAGCGCCTAAAGAAGGGGATTTATTGCCAAGTGGCGTTTTTGTGGTGATATCCTTCATTGTATTAGCTCCTTTAGTAGGAATGATTATTTCCTATTTTATTTCATTATGGATGATGTATTCTTCCAGAAAAGCAATTGGTCCTAAAGTTTTAACAGTAACTTTAATGGCATTGGTTTTTTGGTCCCTTAATTCTGTAATGAAAGGGTATGATAAAATTGAAAAACCTCGATTTGAAAGTCCGTTTTGGTCAGTGGTAACAGAGCCGCATAACATCAAATGGCTTTTAGTTGCGGTCATATTTTATAGTTTGGCTATTTTTAATTTACTCTTCAGTCGTTTTTCAGCCTCAAAATCGGAAGCAATTCTTAAACGAATGCAGTTATTGTCTTCGGCCTCATTTAGTTTAGGGCATGGAGGAAATGACTCACAAAAGGTAATGGGTATTATAGCTGCCGCGGTTGCCGTTTATTTGAATACGACCCACCAAGAGGTAATTGCTATGCCCGATTGGTTACAGGTCGTTTTACCCAATGAAGACAAAGGAATTAAGAGTCAGATGCCCGAATGGATCCCCTTAACCTGTTAC
Organism: Flavobacterium sp.; assembly: GCF_027484945.1. Classification (GTDB taxonomy): domain Bacteria; phylum Bacteroidota; class Bacteroidia; order Flavobacteriales; family Flavobacteriaceae; genus Flavobacterium. The sequence continues at coordinate 32,121 of NZ_JAIXRZ010000051.1, read as the reverse complement.
ACCGTAATTGCATTAGGAACGTTGAGTGGGGGTTGGAAAATTGTGAAAACTATGGGTTCCAAAATCACTAAAGTCAATGCATTTGAAGGCGTTGTTGCCGAATCTGCTGGAGCATTGACCTTATTCTCGACCGAACATTTTAAAATTCCCGTTTCTACGACGCACACTATTACAGGGTCGATTATTGGTGTCGGTGTGACTAAACGTATTTCTGCCGTTCGTTGGGGTGTTACAATCAACTTGCTTTGGGCTTGGATTCTTACGATACCCGTTTCTGCGTTAATGGCTGCAGCAATCTACGCGATTATCAATTTATTATTATAAATAAATTCTTTAGCCAACAGTATTTTTTGGTTATCATGTTAAATTGAGTTGCAGTTTAAGTTTATAAAATAAACTAGAATCCTTTTGTTTATAGTCTTATGAAAATTAAATTTTTGATTCTTGGATTCTTGTTGATTTTCAGTTTTTTATCACAAGCCCAAATTTCACTTGAAAAAAACAAAAACGATAATGATTTGCATTTATCGATGTTGCCGTACTATAATTTTGGCAAGGGATTAGGGTTAACAGCTCCCGATAGTTTATTTCAATTAAACATACGATTCCGAATACAAAACCGAGTTTCCTTTATTAAAAACGAGGATGAAACAGGGGGGAACGATTGGCAAATCCGACGGCTCCGCTTGCGTTTTGATGGTTTTGTAGGGAATCCCAAGTTTTTATATGTTATGCAATTATCTTTTGCTCCGGGTGATACGGGTCCGATTTCCGAGGGGGATAATTATAATATTATTCGCGATGCAGTAGTTATGTATCGACCCAATGCTCATTGGAATTATAGTTTTGGACAGACTAAATTACCCGGAAACCGACAACGTATAAATTCATCAGGTGCTTTACAGCTCACGGATCGTTCCATCAATAATGCTCGGTTTAATATTGATCGGGATTTTGGCTTTCAAATTCACAATATAAATGAATTTAAGGATCGTTTTTCGTACAATTTTAAAGCAGCTGTATCCACGGGAGAAGGAAGAAATACTACCAATGGTCACGATACGGGCTTAGCTTATACGGGAAAAGTAGAAGTGATGCCTTTTGGATCATTTATCAAAGACGGAACCAATTTTGAAGGTGATTTGTTTCGAGAAAAAAAGCCAAAACTATTATTGTCTGGAGCTTTTCAACAAAATAACCATGCGCAGCGTTCCCAAGGACAGCTAGGTGTAGATTTGTTTGAGCAACGTACTTTAAAATCTGTTTTAATAGACGGTATGTTAAAGTATAATGGATTTGCAGCAATGGCTAGCTATATGTCTAGAACCACTAATAAATCTGCAATAACTTACAATCCATTAGATTTAACACAATCGAATTATGTGTTTGTTGGAAATGGTTTTGACTATCAATTAAGTTATATTACACAATCCAATTATGAAATTATAGCACGTTATTCCCTTCAAAAAGTTGGAATGGATATTCATGATATTGTACCCAATACAAAAGAATACACAATTGGACTAACCAAATATATATGGGAACATGCCTTTAAACTCCAAACCGAATTTACTTATGATGTTTTGAATTACGCAAATGGCAATGAAAAAAACAATTGGTATTTTCGTTTTCAAATCGAAATGGGTATTTAGTAGATTGCGTCTAATTGCTTAAGCGACGCATTACAAACAGCTCTATAATTATTCCGATTCTTTTTGTCCCATCATCATTAGATACGCTTTAAGAAAAGAGTCGATTTCACCATTCATTACAGCATCTACATCACTCGTTTCATGTCCGGTACGAACATCTTTTACTAATTTATACGGATGCATCACGTAATTGCGAATTTGCGAGCCCCATTCAATTTTCATTTTTCCTGCTTCAATATCGGCACGTTGTTCCATTCGTTTTTTCAATTCAATTTCATACAATTGCGAACGAAGCATTTGCATCGCACGATTCCTATTGTCATGTTGTGAACGCGTCTCTGAGCACTGAATTTGAATTCCCGTGGGTTTATGCAATAACTGTACTTTGGTTTCTACTTTATTTACATTTTGACCGCCAGCACCACTGGAACGAGCTGTTGTGATTTCAATATCTGCGGGACTGATTTCAATATCAATGGTATCGTCAACTAAGGGATATACATAAACAGAAGCAAACGAAGTATGCCGTTTGGCGTTACTATCAAAGGGGGAAATACGCACCAATCGGTGAACACCATTTTCGCCTTTTAAGTAGCCAAATGCAAAATCACCTTCAAATTCGAGGGTTACCGTTTTTATACCGGCAACATCTCCTTCTTGAAAATTTAATTCTTTGATTTTGTAGCCCTGTTTTTCAGCCCACATCAAATACATACGCATTAATAACGATGCCCAGTCACAACTTTCTGTACCTCCAGCGCCAGCAGTTATTTGCAATACGGCACTCATGCTATCGCCTTCATCGGAAAGCATGTTGCGAAATTCTAGGTCTTCAATTTGTTGAAAAGCAAGTAAATAGGCCTCATCTAATTCTGCTTCAGATGCATCACCATCCCGAAAAAATTCATGGGTGATTTGCAATTCTTCTACAAGATTATTCGCTTTATTAAAATCATCAACCCATTTCTTTTTTGAACGAAGGTTTTTTACAATTACTTCGGCTTGTTTAGCATTATTCCAAAAGTCGGGCGCAAAAGTTTTTTCTTCTTCATTGGTGATTTCAATTAATTTGGCATCGATGTCAAAGATACCTCCTCAACGCACCCAGGCGTTCTACAATACCTTTGATTTGTTCGGTATTTGTCATAATTTAATGTAGTTTTGTATTTGCAAAAGTAAAGCTTCTATTACAGATATGGAAATTAATTTAATTAGCGATACGGTAACCAAACCCAGCAATGAAATGTTACAGTATATGTTTCGTGCCAAAGTAGGGGATGATGTTTACAAGCAAGATCCAACGGTAAATGAATTAGAAGAAGCTGTAGCTACATTATTTGGAATGGAAGCGGCTTTGTTTTTTCCGAGTGGGACAATGGCTAACCAAACCGCTATTAAATTGCATACCCAGCCCGGTGAACAAGTGATATGTGATAAATATGCACATATCTATCATTATGAAGGCGGAGGTGCTTCGTTTAATAGTGGTGTTTCGTGTTGTTTAGTCGATGGAGTTCGCGGGATGATAACCGCTGAACAAGTTCGATCATCTATAAACGATCCAGAGTTTTATCATGCACCTAAAACCGCATTGGTAAGTTTGGAAAACACCACCAACAAAGGAGGAGGAGCTTGTTATGAGCTACTTGAAATGAACCGTATTAAACAAGTATGTGAGGAACATCAATTAAAATATCATTTGGATGGCGCACGGCTGTGGAATGCTATGGTCGCAAAAAAGCAACATCCAAAACAATTCGGCGCATTGTTTGATACGATTTCGGTGTGTTTATCTAAAGGATTAGGTGCTCCTGTTGGTTCCTTATTATTAGGTTCCAAAGCAGATATGCATCGGGCGTTGCGTATTCGAAAAATACTTGGAGGCGGGATGCGTCAAGTCGGTTATCTCGCTGCCGCGGGGATGTATGCCCTTCAAAACAATATCTTGCGGTTAGAAGAGGATCATGCGCGCGCACTTGAGTTGGGAGCGCTATTGGCTTCCTTATCTTGGGTTGAAAAAGTCGAACCGATAGAAACCAATATCATTATTTTCACGGTACGAAAAACATTGGAAGAAAAATGGGTTATTGAAAAACTTAAACAAAAAAATATTCATATCAGTTCGATGGGACAAGGTAAACTCCGCATAGTTACCCATTTGGATTATAAGCAAGTTATGCACAGCTATGTGATGGAACAGCTGACAAAATTGGTATTCTAATTTTTTTTTGGCTTATTTAAAAAAGTCCATCCCAGGAATAGTAGGCATCCCTTCTTTTGCTAAAGCACTTAATTCTACTTCATTGATTGCAGTCGCCTTTGCTATTGCTTTATTTATGAGGGTAACTAACTCAATCTCGAGTTGATCTTTGTTGTTCAATAATTCATTATCGATTTGAATAGTTCGAATTAGCCGATTGGCCGTTATCGTTATTTCCAATAAGCCATCGGTGCTTTTTTCGTTGATAAGAACAGTATCAAGTCGTTTTTTGGTGGCTTCCATTTTTTCTTGAGTAGCTTTAATTTTACCCATCATTCCGGTAATATCTCCAAACATACTAGTTTATTAATCGTTCTTTACAAAAATAAAAAATATTGTGTTCAATCTTTAGTTGAAAAAAAAGGATGGTAGCAAGTCAATAGGGTAGTCACAGACTCTATCTTTGCATGGATTAAAAATTATTTTATGAATAAGCCGCAACCGCCAAAAGCAAAAAAAAATCCCCAAACTCTCGAAATACACAATCACGTTCGTATTGATGATTATTTTTGGTTGAATGATCGCGAAAATCCAGAAGTCATTGCTTATTTGAATGCTGAAAATGAGTATTATCAAGCGATGACCGCACCTACGAAAGTTTTGCAAGATGATTTGTATACCGAGATGAAAAGTCGCATAAAAGAAGACGATGCATCGGTACCCTATCTTTATAATGGTTATATATACAGTACTCGTTTTGAAAGTGGAAAAGATTACCCTATTTATACACGAAAAAAAGAATCTGTAGATGCAAAAGAAGAACTGCTTTTTGATTGTAATGTTTTAGCAGAAGGGCATAGCTATTTTCAGCTTTCGGGTATGAGTATAAGTGAAGATAATCAGTGGGTTTCATTTGGTATTGATTCGGTTTCACGCCGTCAATATACTATTCAAATTAAAAATTTAATTACCGGAGAAATTTTACCGTATAAAATCGAAAATACCACCGCGGGTGGCACATGGTCGTCGTGTGGAAAGTATTTGTTTTATTGTAGAAAAGACCCAAAAACGTTGCGCGCTGCTTCAATTTACCGCCATGAATTAGGCACTGATCCAAGTTCGGATATTAGGGTCTATTTTGAAGATGACGATACATTTGATGTGTCCTTATACAAATCCAAATCGCGTAAATACATTATAATTGCTTCAGAAAGCACCCTAACTTCAGAGTACCAATTGTTACCAGCAAATACTCCAACAGCCGCATTTTCGCTATTTCAAAAACGAACCCGCGGTTTGGAATACTCAGTATCGCATTATGGTTCTCATTTTTATATAGTCACTAATCTTGAGGGCGCTACTAATTTCAAATTGATGAAAACTCCAGAAACAAAAACTACCAAAGAAAATTGGGTCGATGTTTTACCGCACCGCGAAGAGGTGTTGTTGGAAGGTATTGATCTGTTTAGCGATTTTTTAGTTGTTTCTGAACGCTCGGAGGGTTTAAATAAGATTCGAATTATGCGGTGGGATGGCAGTCAAGATTATTATTTACCCTTTCAGTCTGAAACCTATACTGCGTATACAACAACCAATTTGGATTTTGATACGGAAATTTTACGGTATGCCTATCAATCATTGGCTACTCCAGCTTCTGTAATTGACTTTAATATGGTTACCCAAGAGCAAAAAGTTTTAAAAGAACAAGCGGTTTTAGGGGGTAAGTTTGATAAGTCAAATTATATAGAAGAACGGGTTTGGGCCACAGCGCGTGATGGAGTGAAAATTCCTATTTCGATGGTTTATCATAAAACAACTAAAAAAAATGGTACCCATCCGCTTTTGCAGTATGCTTATGGATCCTATGGAGTAACCATTGAGCCTTATTTTTCGTCGACTCGTTTGAGTTTGCTCGATCGAGGCTTTATTTATGCAATTGCACATATCCGTGGGGGTGAAGATCTTGGTCGCACATGGTATGAAAACGGTAAAATGTTGCACAAGATGAATACGTTTACGGATTTTATCGACTGTTCCCGATTTTTAATTGATGAAAAATATACTACTGCTGCACATTTATATGCCGAAGGTGGATCGGCTGGTGGATTACTAATGGGGGTAATTATTAATCACAATCCAGAATTGTATAAAGGAGTAATTGCTCAGGTTCCATTTGTCGATGTGGTCACAACGATGTTGGACGATACGATACCGTTAACTACTGGAGAATATGATGAATGGGGCAATCCAAATGAAAAAATATACTATGATTATATGTTATCCTATTCACCCTATGATAATGTTAAAGCACAAGAGTATCCGCATTTGTATATTTCAACGGGGCTCCATGATTCGCAAGTGCAGTATTGGGAACCGGCCAAATGGGTCGCCAAGTTACGGGAATTAAAAACTGACTCCAATTACCTGTTTCTTGATACCAATATGGATACCGGTCATGGTGGTGCATCGGGCCGTTTTGAGGCCTTAAAAGAGGTAGCAAAAGAGTTCGCTTTTTTGTTGGATTTGGAAAAAATTGAAAGCTAGTTTAAAATTATTTATTAAATTTGCAAGGTTTGTGGGGGTGTATACTTCAGATGATGGACCTTCAAATGCAAATTTATTTTTTATGAAAGAAGAAATAAAAGCCTATAATAATGTCCTTGAGTTGATTGGAAACACGCCGTTAGTTCGACTAAACCGAATTACCGAAGACTTTTTAGGTAACTTCTTCGCAAAAGTAGAAGCTTTTAACCCGGGTCACTCCACCAAAGATCGAATTGCCTTATATATTCTTGAAGAAGCCGAACGAAAAGGTATTTTAAAACCGGGAGATATCATCATTGAAACTACTTCTGGAAACACAGGTTTTAGTTTAGCAATGGTCAGTATCATCAAAGGATACGAATGCATTTTGGCGGTTAGTTCTAAATCTTCAAAAGATAAAATTGACATGTTGCGTTCCATGGGAGCTAAGGTTTATGTTTGCCCTGCACATGTAGCTGCCGATGATGATCGTTCCTATTATTCTGTAGCTAAGCGTTTACATGAAGAAACCAAAGGTTCGGTTTATATTAATCAATATTTTAATGATTTAAATATAGACGCGCACTATAAAAGTACCGGTCCTGAAATTTGGGAACAAACGGGGGGTAAGATTACCCATTTAATTGCTTGTAGTGGTACAGGAGGAACAATATCGGGGACTGCACGTTTTTTAAAAGAGAAAAATCCTGCAATACGAATCTTAGGTGTGGATGCATTTGGTTCTGTTTTGAAAAAATACCACGAGACAAAAGAATTTGATGCTTCTGAAATTTATCCCTATCGAATTGAAGGTTTGGGTAAAAATTTAATTCCTACCGCAACCGATTTTGATGTAATTGATAAATTTATCAAAGTAAGTGATGAAGATAGTGCCCATATGGCTCGAGAGATTGCAAAAACAGAAGGAATGTTCGTAGGTTATACTTCAGGTGCTGCAATTCAAGCAGTAAAACAATTTGCAGAAGAAGGAGAGTTTACGGCTGAAAGTAATGTGGTTGTTATTTTTCCCGATCACGGATCCCGTTATATGAGTAAAGTGTTTAGTGACGATTGGATGAATGAGCAAGGCTTTTTCGATAGTGTCAACAGTAAGGAAACACATAAAGTTGAATTCATAAAATAATAAGAAACGCCCTCATTTGAAGGCGTTTTTTTATGATCGATTTTTTTTAGATTTAATACGTATAATATCTTCCAGAACGGCTCGGGTTTCATAATTGATGATACGCAATTGAATTGTATCTTTTTTTGAGGTAAAGCCATCAATAACGTACAATTTTCCTCCTTGCATTTTGATATTGCTTTTGTCAAAGTCAACATCGCCATAGCGCAAGGTGTTTTTGATATCCAAACTATCAATCCAATCTTCTTCTAGTTTTCGTGAGGCTTCCAAGCTGTATTTAAGCGGCTTGGTACGGATGTTGTTAAGTACTCGTTCATTTGGAAAATAACTACAACGTGCTCCTTTTCCATTGAGAACAAATCCAACAAAAATAGCACCTAAAAGGACTCCGAAACTATAATAAGCAAGGCGTTGATAAAACTTCATAATTGATGATTAAAAAAAAGTATTGAAAAAGAGGTCGTATTTAAAAGACTATTAAATTTATATCGCTGTCGGGTAAATCATACCAATCACCTATGGATTTGTTGGTTAATATTCCATGGTAGAAATAAACTCCATTTTTTAAACCTTTACTAATGCGTAATGCATTTTCCATCCCACCATCATCGGCAACTTGCAAAAGATAAGGTAGAATAATATTACTTATTGAAAGCGAAGCCGTTTTTGAATACCGCGAAGGAATATTGGGGACGCAATAATGAATGACGTCATTTTTGATGAACGTTGGCTTTTCGTGGGTTGTAATTTCAGAAGTTTCAAAACATCCTCCAGTATCAATGCTCACATCTACAATGACTGCACCTTTTTTCATTAATTCAACCATAGGCTCTGTAACAACAACAGGACATCGGTCTTTACCACGCATAGCCCCAATAGCAACATCACAACGGCGTAACGCTTTTTGCAGCGCTTTAGGTTCGATAGTTGATGTAAAAACGCGCTGACTTAAATTGTTTTGCAAACGACGTAGTTTAGTAATTGAATTGTCAAACACTTTAACATTAGCACCCAAGCCAATAGCCGTTCGTGCGGCAAACTCACCTACAGTTCCTGCACCAATAATCACGACATCGGTAGGGGGTACGCCATTAATATTTCCAAATAACAATCCTTTTCCGAAAACATTGTTAATCATCAATTCTGCCGCGATTAATATTGATGCGGTACCTGCAATCTCACTTAATGATTTTACGGCAGGATAAGACCCGTCTTCATCTTTAATATATTCAAAAGCTAGTGCTGTAACCTTTTTCTTTGCTAATGCTTCAAAATATTCTTTCTTACGTGTTTTAATTTGGAGTGCAGAAAGAAGTATAGTACCGGGCTGAATCAATTCGATTTCTGCTAGGGTAGGTGGCTCTACTTTGAGTAACATTGGGCAGCCAAACACTTTTTTTGGATCATTGGTAATTTCGGCTCCAGCATCGAGATATTCATTGTCGGGATAACTCGAACTCAACCCAGCGCCAGCTTCAATTAGAACGCGATGACCATGAGCAGTTAATGAATTCACCGCATCAGGTGTTAAACAAATTCGTCGCTCTTGGTAGCTGGTTTCTTTTGGAATCCCAATGTATAATTCACTTTTATGTCGGGATATCTCAAGTTTTTCCTCTTGAGGAATCAATTGTTCTGGACTGAAAGGGGTTAAGGGCATACCGTTGTTATTTTCTCCTAAAAGTATAAAATTTCACTTAATGGTGCAATGTCAATTTCCTTTTTCCGTCGGGGAGTAGTTCCAAATTAATTGTTGTGTACAAATCAGGTAAGAGATTGGGTATCTTTTCGGCCCATTCAATAAAGCACCAATGTCCCGAATATAAATACTCGTCGATTCCCATATCTAATGCTTCGGATTCTGATTGTAAACGATAAACATCAAAATGATAAACGTTTTGATTTTCAGAAACTTTGTATTCGTTAACTAAAGAAAAGGTTGGACTGCTTATCGTGTCTTTTACGCCCAAAATAGCCGCCAATACTTTGATTAAAGTTGTTTTCCCGACGCCCATTTGTCCCTTGAAAATAATGACTTTATGTGGATTTTGAGCTACAACTTCATTTGCTATACGTTCGATTTCTTCGAGAGAAAAAATAACTTCCATATTCGATTATCTCGGATTTAACACAATAAACGGAACAATCATTTCTTCTAATGAAATTCCACCGTGTTGGTAGGAGTTGCGGTAGAAACTAACGTAATGATTATAATTGTTTACGTAGGCCAAAAATAAATCGTTTTTTGCAAAAATAAAGGAGCTACTCATGTTAATTGCGGGAAGTCCTATTTTTTTTGGATCTTTCACTGCATAAACATCACGGTCTTCATAGGTCAAACTTCGACCGGTTTTGTACCGCAAATTTAAACTCGTGTTTTTGTCTCCAATTACTTTACTTGGATTTTTAACGTTTATCGTGCCGTGATCTGTAGTTATTATAAGTTTGAACCCTAATTTTTGTGCTTGTTGAATAATTTCTAAAAGTGGGGAGTTTTTAAACCAACTCACGGTTAAGGAACGGTAGGCTTTATCATCGGCTGCTAGTTCTTTAACCACATCCATTTCGGTTTTGGCATGTGATAGCATATCTACAAAATTATATACAACCGTTACGAGTTGATTGTCTTTTAATCCGCGAAAGTTTTCAGCTAACTTTTTTCCTGATTGAAAGTTGGTAATTTTAAAATAATCCTGTTTTATATTCAGTCCTAAACGTTTTAAATGTGCTGTAAGAAATTCGGCTTCAAAATTATTTTTTCCACCTTCGTCTGTATCATTTTTCCAATATTGAGGAAATTGCTTTTCCATTTCTAGTGGTAATAACCCTGAAAAAATAGCATTACGAGCATATTGTGTAGCCGTTGGAAGTATTGCATAATAGGGCACTTCTTTTTCAACTTTATAATAACTATTTACTGATGCTTCTATTGCCTTCCATTGGTCATAGCGCAAATTATCAATTACGATAAAGAGTACCGGTTTTTCCTTTTTAACCAATTCGGGAACAACCAATTCTCGAAAAAGCGTGTGCGATAGTATTGGTTTTTCATTATCGGGGCTGCCTGAACCTTGGCGAACAGGGCTAGCAAACCAATCTTCATAATTTCGTTCAATGAATTTTCCGAATTGGGAGTTGGCTTCTTGTTTTTGAGATTCCAAAATACCCGTTAAGTTGGAATCTTCCGTGTTTTCAAGTTCAATTTCCCAGAACAACAATTTTTTATAAACCTCTATCCAATCTTCATGCGAATTGGCACTACCCATATCCATGGCGATTTTGCGAAATTCCTTTTGATAATCTAAGGTTGTTTTTTCTGAAACCAATCGGGAATGATCTAAATTCTTTTTTAAACTCAATAAAATTTGATTTGGATTGACGGGCTTGATTAAATAATCGGCAATTTTAGAGCCAATCGCTTCCTCCATAATGTATTCTTCCTCACTTTTGGTAATCATAATTACTGGAGTGGATTTTTTTTCTTTCATCTCGGATAGGACTTCCAAGCCCGATATTCCCGGCATATTTTCATCCAAAAACACAATATCAAAATTCTGATCGTTAAATATATCCAATGCATCACGACCGTTGTTACATGTTGTGACCTGGTAATTTTTTTTCTCAAGAAAAAGAATGTGGGGTTTTAGTAAATCGATTTCATCATCAACCCAAAGTATTTTTATGCTATTCATAGATGCAAATTTGCTGCAAGTTACTATTTGTTTAACGAATTTGTGAATCCTTTTAGTATTTCTTACAGTATTATTTTTTTCTATTTTCTTTATAAAAAAGTAAATAATCCTATTTTTTGTCAATTGATAAATTAACAAATTTAATTTCATTTTCGCTTTGTTTTTTCAATTTAATACCTATACATTTGGCGTTTTTATATAATTTCTCAAAAATGACCCGAATTTTAAATTATAAGCTGAAAGTTAAATATATACCTATTGTTGTATTTGTTTCTATCTTAGGGACTTATATTGTAGCTACATATTTTTTTGAACCTACTCAATCCAGTGAAAACAATGTAACAGCGCATAAGGAATTTCAAGTAAAACGGTTAAATGGATACAAATTTATTAAGCCACTTTTGTTGGTTGATTCAGAAAATGAAGCGTCTGAACTCTCCTCAATAAAACAATCCTTAGAGCAAGTTATTCAAGAATTTAAAAATAAAGGGGTACTAACTTCAGCTTCGGTTTACATTCGAGAATATGAAAATAACGGTTGGTGTGCGCTGAATCCAAACGAACAGTATAAGCCGGGTTCCTTATTAAAAATACCGGAATTAATCACCTTTTTAAAGATGAACGAATTGAATCCGGGCTTATTGGATAAAAAATATCTTTTTAACCAAAAATTAGAAACGGATAAAAAGCCAATTTATACTACAAAATCGATTCAATTAGGGCAGTCGTATTCGGTACGTGAGTTATTAAAATACATGATTGTTCATTCAGACAACAATGCCACGTATATTTTAAATTCGATCATTGATGTTGCGTTATTTAAAAAAGTGTTTACGGACTTAGGTTTAACTGCTCCCGATTGGAATGCATCAGATTATCCAGTAAATGTAAAAGACATCTCTATTTTTATGAGAGCGCTTTATAATGGTTCTTATCTAACAGCGGATGACTCTGAATATGCTACTTTTTTGTTAACGCAATCGGATTTTAAATTGGGAATTGCAGCAAGTTTGCCCAATTCAATTCAATTTTCACATAAATTTGGAGAAGCTGGAGATGCACTAGAAAAACAATTGCATGAAACCGCGCTTGTGTATCTAAATAACCGTACGTATTTGATTACAGTAATGACTAAAGGTACAAGTTTTAATTCGCTTCCAGAAGTGATAAAACAGATTTCAGCTATGGTTTATCGCGAAATGGCAGCCGATAGTCAAGTTTTATAAAAAACATTATTATGAAAAAATTATTTTTTGGACTTCTTTTCGTTTTCATTCATTTGGTGAGTTGTACACCTAAAGATATACTTGATCCAATAGTTTCCCATCGAGATACAACAATAGTTGCCGGTGATGATTTCTTTTCGTATGCAAATGGAGGTTGGATTAAATCCAATCCAATTCCAGCATCAGAAAAGAGTAATGGTATTTTTCAAATTATTCAAGATACAATCAACAACCAAATCAAGTCTATATGTGAAAAAGCTGCTGATGAAGAACATAAAGTAGGCTCGAACAAGCAAAAAATAGGCGATTTTTACAGATCTGGGATGGATAGTGTGGCCATTGATCAAGTGGGAATAAAAGCATTGCAACACGAATTGAATACAATTGATGCTATTCAAGATACGCAAGCGGTATACGAAAATATGGCCCGACTACATACCCTTGGTGCAGCTCCTGGATTTGCTTTTTATGTTGGACAAGATGATAAAATAAGTTCAAAAAATGCGTTATTTCTTCAGCAAGGAGGATTAGGATTACGGCAACAAGAGTATTATTTAAATTCAGATCCGGCCTCAATGAAAATTCGCTCAGCATACGTTGCACATCTATCTAAAATACTACAATTGAGCTCAATTTCAGGTTCAGCATCTGCACTAATGAAATTAGAAACGGCATTGGCCAAACATTCACGCAAACTAGAAGCGCTTCGTGATCCACAAAAAAATTATAATAAAATGTCTATCTCCCAATTGAATACGTTAACACCACATATCAATTGGAATTTGGTTTTTCCGAAATTAAAAATTCAAAAGGTGGATTCTGTTATTGTTGGGCAACCCGAGTTTTTTAGAGGGTTAGATCAAACGTTAACTACATTTTCAGTAGCTGATTGGAAATTGTATTTGAAATGGAGTTTAGTTAACACGTATGCTGAATTTTTAGGTTCTTCAATTGAAAAACAAAATTTTTCCTTTTATGGAACAGTAATGAATGGTGTGAAAGTTCAGAAGCCAAGATGGAAACGAGTGGTTCAACAAACCGATGAATCGCTGGGTGAATTAATCGGTCAAGTTTATGTAGCTGAATATTTGCCCAAAGGGACTAAAGAAAAATTACTTGAGATTGGTAATTCGATACGTGACGTCTATGCTGAACGTATAAAAAAATTGGATTGGATGAGTGCGGAAACTAAGGTTAAGGCGCTTAGTAAACTCCAAAAAATAGTGATGAAAGTGGGTTATCCTGATCAATGGAAAGATTTATCTTCAATTACAATTGTTCCTAATGCCTATTGTCAAAATACGATGGCAATTAAAGTTTGGGAATATGACTACATGGTTAAAAAGTATGGTAAACCGGTAGATCGCAAGGAGTGGGGAATGTATCCACAAACCTATAATGCCTATTATAATCCAAGTAATAATGAAATTTGTGTTCCGGCTTGTAATATAATTGTCCCTGGATTTGAGGGAAGAATGCCCGATGATGCCGTTTTATATGGAATCATTGGCGGTTCTACATTTGGTCATGAAATTACCCACGGATTTGATGATCAAGGGAGTCAGTATGATGAAAATGGTAATTTAAACAATTGGTGGACTCCGTCGGATTATGAAAAATTTACCCAAAAAACGAAAGCCATAGTGGCACTTTTTAATCGTTTTGAAGTTGTAAATGGAAAACATGTAAATGGCGAAGCCACACAAGGTGAAAATATTGCTGATTTGGGCGGTGTTGTTATGGGATTAGAAGCGTTTAAGAAAACAAAACAATACCAAAACAATGAAAAAATTAGTGGACTTAGTCCGATAAAACGCTATTTCTTATCCTATGCTTATGCATGGATGGTCAATGCCCGCAAAGAATATTTAATGCAACAAGTGATACAGGATGTACATTCACCTGCAAAATTCAGAATTAATGGACCATTAATGAACTGTACTGAATTTTATAAAGCATTTAATGTGCAACCTGGACAAAAAATGTACCTTCCTGAAAGTGAACGTATAACAATATGGTAACGGAAAAAGCCTGAAGTAATTCAGGCTTTTTTGTTTTTATTATTAGTACTTCCCGCTTAACAATTCACCACCAATTGAAGATCGCGCTTCGATTCCTAGTTTTTTCATCATTTCGTAAGTGGTACATACCGCTGCAGAAGTTACAGGAATTCCACACTCCGCTTGAATTAAATCAATAGCTTCTAGTGAAGGCATTTGAACACATGCCGAAACTACCAAAACATCCACATCGGTTAAATCCAATTGTTTGTAGATTTCGAGCAAATTCAAAGGATTTTGAGCAGCTACTTCTAAGTTGTCTGGAATTTCTAACGCAATACTTTGCTTAACTTTTATACCTTGATGCTCTATATAGTCGACTACTTTGTCGGTTAAAGGACGCATATAAGGTGTGATAATCGAGATTTGTTGTGCGCCCAATACACGTAAACCATTAATTAATGCACCTGCTGAAGTCACAATAGGTGTAGGGAAGCCATTTGCTATAGTTTCTTGGTGCAAGTTTACTTCAGATACACAATGATAACCACGCCCCATGCTCATAATGGCTACTAGACAAGCATAGCCCATTACATCCACATGAGCGTCTGACAATTCCGTAGCGCACTTCAAGCTCATCGCATCCATTGCGGCTAATTCTTCTTGAGTGACTTTTTTCATTCGCATTCGACTGCTATGAAATGAAAAACGTTCGGACAACAAGGATTCTCTTGCTCTAAAAATCGCAGGGATTTCGGTCTCCATCGTCACATTTGATGACGGAACAATCTGCCCAATTCTATATTTTCTACTCATAATTTTATTATATTACTGAAAACCATTCTTTAAAACCGTATATAGTCTACTAATCTCTGTGTACTATTCGCTTATTAAATTTCTTTTATTGTATTAATAATCGTTCCGATTCCTTCCACAGTAGCTTCAACCACATCACCATCATGTAACCACTCTTGCGGATTTCGACCTGCACCCACACCTGCGGGTGTACCAGTTGCTATGATATCTCCCGGTTCAAGTGTAAAAACAATACTTAAATCTTCTATCAAATCGTCGATTGTAAATAAGAGGTATTGGGTGTTTGAGTTTTGTTTTTCGACTCCATTTACTTTCAAACTCAAATTCAAGTTATGTGGATTTTCAATTTCGTCCTTAGTAACCAAATAAGGACCCATAGGTGCAAAGGTGTCTTGCCCTTTCGAAACAATCCATTGTCCTTCCCGTCGGCAATCACGCGCCGAAATATCGTTGATAACTGTATAGCCAAATACATAATCCATAGCTTCTGTTTTGGGGACATACTTTCCTTTTTTTCCAATTACCACAGCTAATTCAACTTCCCAATCCAATTGCGCAGTAAGTTTAGTGTTTTTAATCACAGCAGTATTGGTTGCGGTAACTGTGGTTGGTGGTTTAGAGAAAATAATTGGTTTTTGAGGAAGTTTACCTGTGGTATCCAATGTACGGGCACTCTCGGCTACATGCTCGGTATAATTGAGTCCAATGCCAATAATATTTTTTCGAGGTCTAGGAATGGGAGCCATAAGTGTCACACTTGCAAAGGGTACACCAATTTTGGCGATATATTCCTCAGGAGTTTCTGCAATTAAGTCGTTTATTTCAGCAATGACTTCTATGCCCATATCGATAAGATCCAACATATCATTCGGTAACGGAAAATTAACAATTGCTCCAAAATCTTCCATGTCGATAATGAATTCTTGCCATAAAAATCCCAAACGGGGTTCATGATTTTGTTCAATGTAGGTAACTAGTTTCATTATTTTTTCATTTTTATTAGGACCGTTTCTCCGGCATTATTTTTAATTTCTATTTCATAATGAGTTCTCATTTTGATTTGGTTTTTTATCGCTAAAATTTCACAAACCGATAGGTTTTCCATACGGTATTCATCGATTCTAGTGATTGGATTTCCAAATTGCAATTGGTTGTTATACTGGGTATCCCAAATAACTCCCACTACTAATTTATTATCAATAATGGTAGGTGTGATGGGTGGGAGACTTTGTGTAAAATTAATTTCAGTGGGGGCTTCATAATACCATTTCTTTTTATGAAAATCTAATGTGATTTTTCCATATTGAAAAAGTTCCAATCCAACTCTTGAATTGGCATCAGCAGTAGTTAGCACCTGAAGTCCTTTGAATTTCGTATTGTTTATTTGCATTTGATTGATAGCCACGTAACGGTAAGGTGTTGGCTCTGTCTTCGCGAAAAGGCCCAATTCAGTCACACCCTTCGATTCTGCTACCGTTTTAATAATAGCATCTTTTTGAAATTCAGTATAAATTCGATCCGATAAATCATATAAACCTTCCATTCCGGTATCTAAAAGTGCAAACTCACTTCCTTTGTCTCCTTTTTCATTTTCGTGTTTAACTTGGATAAATGGAGCCATTTGCTTCCCAATTAATTGCAACGAACCGCTTTTTGATATTGGAGAAAGCGATTTAATGGTATGCGCAATACGTATTTTTTTTGCTGGAAAATCAACTTGTAGCACTGCATCTTTAAAGAAATTACTTCCAATAAAACCATCCAATTTAAAACATTGTAAAATAGGGTGATTATCCAAATCAACGACAATAGCAACGCCATTTTCAAATCGCAACGAACCAAGATGAATACTGGGAATCGGTACGATATCCATTTTTTCATTTAAATTATTTACATCGACTACATCAAGTTCCTTTTTTTTCGAAGAATTAAAAACAGTTGCGAGTCGTTTTGAAATAATATTTGGAGCCCCCGTATCTAATAGAAAGCGATAGGATTGACCCTCAATGATTACGGGAATAATTATTTTTCCGTGAAGTAATTCAAAATCAATTACTTCTAAATATTCGCGTTGAACAATTTTTCCAGCGTCTAATTTGAAATCTTGTGCGAAAATTAGTTTAACACTTAAAAAAAGTAACGCAATCAGTACCCTTTTTTTCATTTTTGTATACTTCCTTAAATTGAGAAATTCAGAGGTTGGTTGCCGTTGTTTTCTGTATATATTCGGTCTTGATATAATCCTAGTCCCTCTATCACAGGTAAATCATTAAAATGAAATAAGCATGCATCCTCAGTGTCGGAAGCGTTGTGATGTTCGTGCCAAGCCCATGATGGGACGCAGAAGATATCCCGTTCTTTCCAGTCGTAACGTTTACCGTTAATTATTGAGTAGCCAGTTCCTTTGGCACATTGGTAAACAAAAGAACCAGTATGTTTATGAGCTTTTCCTTTATATCCTTTTGGCAACAATTGCATAGCGGCACTCATCGTTTGCATAACATGGCCACCCGTCAAGGGATTACTGTAACGCATATGAATGCCATCAAAGGGATCGATTGGATTCACGTCTAATGCCTCTAACAAAGCAGGATATACATTACTCCATGAGTATTTAAATAGGGGAGAATAGGGTTTGTCCCATTGTACATCAGCTGGAATGAGTCCGACACCACTATAGGTTTTCGGTGAATAATTTAACGGAACATCTACAGGTTGTTTCCCATCAAAAACCGCATAATCATTAGCTTCCAAAGCATTCACTAAAGGAATGTCTAAACCATCTTGCCAAATACATGTTTGGCCATCAGCTTCTACACCATGCTCATGCCAAGTTGAATTGGGAGTAATAACAAAATCATTTACCTCCAACATAATTTTATTACCATCAACTACGGTATATCCTTTACTGCCTTCCATAATAAAACGTAGAGCAGATGCACGATGGCGGTGCGCCGAAGTCGATTCTCCTGGGCGTGTTACTTGAATCCCTGTATAGAGCCAACCAACAGCTGCAGAAACGTCTTTGCGCTTTTCATTAACCAAATAAACTACACGTCGACCGGCTTGCTCTGGAGTAACCAATTCACTCGATTTGAGAACAAGCGCGCGTAAGTCTTCATATTTCCAAAGCATCGGAACCGAATTGGAACGCGGTTCCCAGGGTTCGATATCATTAGCAACGGTCCATAAGGCACCGGCACCTAAAGCTTCGAGATCTTTATAATAGGCTTCGAGTTCGGGGGTGTCACTAACGCGCGCCCGTCCGTATACATCATCTGAATAATTGGTATCTTCCATTTTATTAACTACTAATCTGTTAGTTATCTAATTAGTTGTACTCTTTTATGTTTCCTTTTCGTTATTTTCTACAAATGTAATTTTACGCGTTGGGGCAATATTTACCCGTAAATCAAAAATATCAAAACGGTTGTAATGCCCTAAAATATCGTGCATTTGTTTCGGTTGTATGCATTTAGATAAATCAATATCCGCATAGACAATACCTTCCTCATCGATTAATGGAGTACCGATTACTGCTCCATTTGGACCAATAAATCCGGAAAAAGCCGAGCTTTTACGATCCAATAGTGCATCTATATTGGGAACATCGCCCCGAAGGGCATCTTTGATTTCTTGCGATATGGTTGAACAAGAAACGATAGTGAAAAGTTTTCCTTCAAACGAATGTGCTGCAGCCCGAATTTTAATTGCCTCGGCCATATCATAATCGGGAGGAGCAACAGGAAGGGAAATGTAATTGGCAATATGGACTAATTCTCCTTGTGACAGTAACGTAAAACGGGCTAACGTATTGGTGTTTTCACCACAGGCCAAAGTGCCAAGTGGGCCTACAGCAGTGTCATAAACTTTTAAGGTTGAACCGTCACCAGAACTCCACGTTAATTTTTCTGCCCATGTTGGTACCAGCTTACGATGACGTCCAATAACTGTTCCTTGATTATCAATGATTAAATTGGTATTGTAAATTTCTCCATAACTCAATCCACGTTCATTAATACCAATAACAATATGCATATTAAACTCTCGGGCGGCTTGGTACAACGGTTGCATTTCGGGATCGTCAATGGCTACTGCATTACGGTATAATTTTTCATACCATGTGCTGCCTTGAACGGGTGTCATAATCCAGTTCCAATAGGGGTAACCGGCTATAAATACTTCAGGAAATGCAATAAGTGTTGCACCATTTTGATGTGCTTCTTTAATACAATTTACCGCTTTGTCGACTGTTGCCGAAACTTTGAGATATACAGGTGCCGTTTGAACTGTTGCGGCTTTAAACTTTTTAAATTCCATAATGCTAAATAATGCTACTGATTAAATTTGTAAAATCGGACGAATTTACAGTAAATAGAGTTCAATTTTTGACTTCATTGTTTCGTTAAAAGCTTCCGAACTAATACTATGGCGGTCTTCCGCGATTTTCACGTTAACTAGGGTAACTTCGCCTTCTAAGACCGTTTTTTGTTGCGCATTTTCAAATCGAAATCCACAAAGAATTGAAGAATTTCGGAGCTCTTTCACCCATAAATGCTTGATTAGCGTTTCACCTAATCGTGCTGGATTTTTAAATTGAATTTTTAAGTCAACCGTTGGAATACCATGCGTTTCGTGCATCTGTTGGAACGGACGTTCAAGCGCTTCTTCAAACCAATCTTCGACCAAGGCATTGAGCATTTCGAGAAACCGAGGATAGAATACAATTCCTGCATAGTCGATATGTTGAAAACGAATTTTCTCTTCTTTTGTAAAATAATTCATACTTGTTTTATTTAAAAACTAACCTGCTTTGTATTGCATGAAAGTGAAAGGGTACGATTGGTTTAAATTTAATATTGTCTATGAAAAAATAAACCATTCAAATATACATTATTCGCTGCTTTTAAGTTTGAATCGTTGAATTTTTCCGGTTTCAGTTTTAGGTAAGGAGGCTACAAAATGAATGACTCTAGGGTACTTGTATGGTGCAGCTACTTCTTTGAACCACTGTTGGATAGTTAGTTTTAACGCATCAGAAGCTTTAAATGATTCTTTTACTACAATATAGGCACAAACCAACATCCCGCGTTCTTCATCAGGAAGTCCAACTACCGCACATTCGGCTATCGCTTCATTGGTGAGCAATACACTTTCTACTTCAATTGCTGCAATATTGTATCCGGATGAAATAATCATATCATCTCCGCGTGCAACAAACCAATAATACCCTTCTTCATCCTTTCTGAAAAGATCACCGGTAATATTCCAGCCGTATTGAACATATTCTAACTGTTTTTCGGGACGATTCAAGTATTTGCAACCGGTTATTCCACGAACCGCTAATCGACCCGAAGATCCATCCGTAATTTCATTTCCTTCTTCATCGATAATTTTAGCTTCGTATCCTGTAATTGGTAATCCCGTAGCTCCGGGTTTCATATTAGATTCGTTTGAAGAAATAAAAATATGCAGCATTTCTGTTGCACCGATTCCGTCAATAATTTTTAGTCCGGTAGCCTCATACCAATCTTGCCATACATTTAAAGGGAGTGTTTCTCCAGCCGATACACATTTGCGAAGGCTTGAAATGTCGTAGGCTTTTACTTTTCCTGTAATTACCCGCCAAGCCGTTGGTGCAGTAAAACAGATTGTGATTTTAAAATCTTGTATCGCTTGTAAAAGCAAATCAGGACTAGGTTTTTCAATAAGAAAAGTTGATGCACCGTAATATAAAGGAAATAAAACTAACCCTCCCAAACCAAAGGTAAAACCAATGGGCGGACTGCCAACAAATAGATCTTCCGGTGTTGGTTGAAGCGAGTAGGAGGGAAATGCTTCACAAATAGTGAGGATATCTTTATGAAAGTGTGCCGTCATTTTAGGTAAACCTGTCGTGCCCGAAGTAAATCCTATCAAAGCAACACTTTCAGCATGTGCGTGGTAATTTTCAAAAACGGGTTGGTATTGAGCCATTAACGTTTCCAATTGTCCATTTCCAAAATAACATACCGATTGAAGATGATCAGACGTAACTAAATGCATATCGTCTTCTAAATCAGCTGCGCACAAGGCATGCGTAATTTCGGCACATGAAACTAGGGTAGTGAGTTCCTTGGAGCGCAAGAGTGGCATAGTAGCCACAACAATTCCACCGGCTTTTAAGATGGCAAACCAACAAGCAACCATCATGGGGTTGTTGGCTGATCGAATTAACACGCGATTGCCTGATTGGAGTCCAAAGTCGTTAACCAAAACTTGCGCAATTTGATTGCTTTTTTCATATAGGTCTTGGTATGTCCAACGCGATTCAAAAGTTTGTAGACACAAGTTTTGGCCGCGTCCTTCGCGAATATGGTGGTCCAATAAACGATCCACACAATTGCATATTTCAGGTTGTTGAAATTGGGGTAAATCTAAAAATGAATACCCCGGCTGAGCCTCAATTTTGGGCAAATAATCATGAGCAAACGAATCAATGTACTGTTTCATGATAGTAGTATATTATTTTTTATTACTCTTTGGTTTCAAAGCGCGTTTCATGTTTTCTAACTGTTTTCGCTCAGTTGTTTGAAAGGGATACAAATGTGAGGTGCCTGCAAAATAGGTCTCTGGAATATCTGCTGGTCGGTAATTTTCATAAGCTTGCGCATTGCGAACAAAATACGGATCCAATAAAAGGGGACGTCCTAAGGCTACTAAATCAGCACGCCCATTCAACAAAATTGTATTGATTTGATCAATATTTTGAATAGAACCGGCGGTGATTGTTGGAATATGAACGGTGTTGCGAATAACATCTGAAAAAGGAGTTTGCCACATTCGACCCACTACAGGTTTCTGATAAGCAACGGTATTACCTGTCGAAACATTGATGACATCAACTCCAGCTAATTTAAAGGCATTGGCAATAAAAACAACATCGGCTTCTGAAATTCCGCCTTCAGCCCAATCGCATGCTGAAATACGAACTGACATGGGTTTATCCTTTGGGAATTCGGCGCGCATGGCTTTAAAAACTTGTAAAGGAAACTTTAAACGATTTTCAATACTTCCACCAAATTCGTCTGTACGGGTATTGGTTAAAGGCGATAGAAATGAAGCCAGTAAAAATCCGTGATGCGCTTGAAGTTCAATTAAATCAAATCCAGCTAAAGTTGCATTTTTGGTCGCTTGAATAAATTGATGGGTTATGGTCGCCATATCAGTCACAGAAAGTGCTCTTGGGGTCGGCATTTTTTCAGAAAATGCAATCGCAGAAGCCGCAACCAATTCCCATGGGTTTTCTATAGGTTCGTTGGAACCCAGGCTTGGTCGTTTTGTGGCTCCTTTTGGTCCCGAATGGCCCAGTTGAATTCCTATTTTTGTAGCGGTATTTTGATGAATAAAATCGGTAATTCGCTTCCAATTTGTGATTTGATTTTCGGTGTAAATCCCAGCACAATCTGGAGTAATACGACCCGTATCAGAAATGGCGGTCATTTCAGTAAGAATTAACCCCACACCTCCAATGGCACGCGAAGTATAATGTTGAAAATGCCAATCGTTAACTTCCCCTTGATTAGCTCGGTATTGTCCCATGGGAGCCATCACAATTCGATTAATCAATTCAAGATCATGTAATTTGAATGGACTAAAAGCAGCCGGAATTGCTCCTGTAGTTGAATTGTGATTGTATTCTGCTAATACTTTATGGGTAAACGATTGATCACGAATGAACAGGTTTTCAAACGTTACTTTTTTAGAACGCGTCATACACCCGAAGGCAAATTGATAAAAAGGGTGTTGCATATGACGGTCCATTTGTTCAAACCAATCCAATGAAACCGTTGCGGCATATTGAATCATTTCTACCGTATTTCGACGCGTTTGTTCATATTGCTTAAAAGCGGCTTGAATATTGGTGGGGTTGGCTATTACAGCATCTGAGAGGGCAATAGCACAATCCATGGCCAGTTTTGTTCCAGATCCAATAGAGTAGTGGGCTGTCGCTTTGGCATCTCCAAGCAACACGATGTTTTTGTGATACCAATTTTCATTGGTTACATGGGGAAATTGCCGCCAATGCGACTTATTTGAAATTAATTTGTGACCTTCTAATTCTTCTTTGAAAAGCGATTCAATTTTTGCAATTGTATCGGCCTCATTGGTGATTTCAAATCCTATTTTTTCCCATGTCGAATGGGTGCATTCAAATATCCAAGTACTCATTCCAGGTTCATATTGGTAGGAATGTGCCACTATAGTTCCATAGGGCGTAGAGCGGAAAAAATACGTGAAAGCATCGAGTGGTTTGGTCGAACCTAACCACACAAAACGATTGCTTTTTAGTTCGACTTTTGTCCCAAAAACTTCATTAAATTGGGTTCGAATAGCACTGCCAATTCCATCAGAAGCCACTAGTATATCTGAATCGGAAAATTGACTTAAATCGTCTACATTTTGTTCAAAATGCAACCGAATTCCTTCCTCTTGGCAACGTTGGTGTAGAAGTTTTAAAAGTGTTTTTCGCGAACACCCACAAAAACCATTTCCTGCGATACGCACTTCTTGGCCGTCGCGCGCGATGATGATATCATCCCAATATGCAAAGTTTGTTCGTATTAGCTCATACGACTCCATATCGCGTTTCAAAAACTCACCCAACGTTTCATCAGAGAAAACAACGCCAAAACCGAAACTATCATCGGGTCGGTTCCGTTCATAGATATCGATTTCACAGTTGGGCATTGCTTTTTTTGTAAGTATCGAAAAATAGAGTCCGCCCGGACCACCACCAATTACAGTAATTTTCATCTTAAGTATTGCGTTTAATAGTAAATAATTCGCCCAATTTAGAGTAATTAGCACCACCTAAACGTGCTACCGGTTTATAGGTTTCCAAATTGATTTTATAATTATCGAGAAGTACTTCATCTGCATAATGCATCATCACAATCCGTCCAATGATTACGCAAGCTCCTCCCTGTTGATGTCCTTCTAAAAAATAATGGTGAGCAAGTTCGCATTCCAAATGAATTGGACTTTCTTGAACTCGCATTGGTTTTACTTTAACCGAGGAAATGGGTGTAACGCCTGCATGCAAAAACTCATCAATTTCGGGTGGTAATTTATCCGATGTAGCATTCATTTGTTCGACTACCGATTCGGTTACCATATTCACCACGAATTGTTGTGTTGTCAATACATTGTTTAAAGTGTCTTTATTGGTATGGTTATCACGTCGTGTTGAAAATACCACATGCGGAGGGTCATCCCCCAACAAGTTAAAATACGAAAAAGGAGCTAGATTATTAACTCCGTTGGTATCAATTGTTGATATCCATCCAATAGGGCGGGGGATAATAGTGCCGGTTAACAACTTGTAAATTGCGGATTGTTCCAGGGTTTCAGGATCAAATTGCATCATAAAAAATTTCATACAAGATAATAAAATCGACCGAAAAAAAAGCATTTTAATTGATCCGTTTGATTTTGACGTAAGTTATTTATAATCAGTATTTTTTACAACATCTTTACCTAAATACCCGCTTTTTCTTCGGGATGTAATTAAAATAATTGTGATGATAAATAGTGAACAAATGAGAAAACGGATCGAAAATAGAGTGTATAAATTGGGCATTGGGGTTCAAAAGCAAGTGGGTAAAGATTTTATTCGATTAAAGACCATTTTATATTGTGAACATTTTGAAATCAAAAAAATAAATATAAAAATACAAGATTGGCTATATTTACCTATTCAAATAAAATGACACATCATGGGAGATTATCGCATAAAAAATCTGGAACATTATTTCAAAATGTATAAGAAATCCATTCGGAATCCCCGAAAGTTTTGGAGTAAAATTGCCGATAAAAATTTTTTGTGGGATCAGAAATGGGATAAAGTTCTTGAATTTGATATGCTAGAAGCCGATTTCAAATGGTTTGTCAATGCAAAAGTTAACATAACCACTAATTGCATCGATCGCCATTTAGCTGAACGCGGAGAAAAGCCAGCAATACTCTTTGAACCCAACGACCCTAATGAGCCATCAGAAACAATTTCATATACTGATTTGTATCATCGTGTAGCGCGTTTGGCCAATGTGCTTCGTGATCAAGGAATTCAAAAAGGTGACCGGGTTTGTATTTATCTTCCTATGATTCCCGAATTGGCTGTAGCGGTTTTAGCTTGTGCACGCATCGGTGCTATTCATTCGGTCGTTTTTGCTGGATTTTCAGCGGCTGCTGTAGCTGTACGAATACAAGATTGCGAAGCGAAAATGGTGCTCACTTCAGATGGGGGCTATCGCGGTGATAAAATCATCAACCTTAAATCCATTATCGATGAAGCCCTCGAAAAATGTCCTACGGTTGAAACTGTTTTAGTGGTACGTCGAACCAATCAGACTGTAGTTATGAAACGAGGTCGCGACTTATGGTTGCAGCCGTTAGTCGATAAAGCTAGCCCCACCAATGTTGCCGAAATTATGGATGCCGAAGACCCTTTGTTTATTCTATATACTTCGGGATCAACAGGAAAACCCAAAGGAATGTTGCATACTACAGCTGGGTATATGGTTTATACGGCCTACACGTTTAAAAATGTGTTTAATTATGAAGCGGATGACGTTTTTTGGTGTACTGCTGATATCGGCTGGATTACAGGACATTCCTACAGTGTATACGGACCTCTGTTAAATGGCGCAACGACGGTACTTTTTGAAGGAATTCCTTCATATCCAAATTTTAGTCGTTTCTGGGAAGTGATTGAAAAACATAACGTTAATCAATTTTATACGGCTCCAACTGCAATTCGCGCTTTGGCCAAAGAAAGTTTAGATTTTGTACAAAAGTTTTCGTTAGCCTCGTTAAAAGTAATTGGGTCGGTAGGAGAACCCATAAATGAAGAAGCGTGGCATTGGTATAATGATCATGTCGGTGGAAAACGGTGTCCTTTGGTTGATACATGGTGGCAAACTGAGACAGGAGGGATCATGATCGCGCCGATTCCATTTGTAACTCCTACAAAGCCGACGTATGCATCATTACCGCTACCCGGAATTCAGCCAGCATTAATTGATGAATCTCGAAACGAAATTGAAGGTAATCAAGTGTCAGGAAGTTTATGTATTACATTTCCTTGGCCAAGTATTGCGCGAACAATATGGGGTGATCACCAACGGTATAAGGATACTTATTTTACGATGTTCCTAGGTAAATATTTTACAGGTGATGGCGCTTTACGCGATGAAGTGGGTTACTATCGTATTACGGGACGTATCGATGATATTATTATTGTTTCGGGACATAATTTGGGAACTGCCCCAATAGAGGATGCAATTAACGAACACCCCGCTATTGCTGAAAGTGCAATTGTTGGATTCCCACACGATATTAAAGGAAATGCCTTGTATGGATTTGTTATTTTAAAAGAAACCGGGGTTAGCCGAAATCATGATGACTTAGCAAAAGAGATTAATCAGTTAATTTCGGATCAAATCGGTCCGATTGCTAAATTGGATACGATTCAGTTTGTGAGTGGACTACCAAAAACTCGATCAGGTAAAATTATGCGGCGAATTCTCCGGAAGATTGCTGAAGGTGATTATACTAATTTTGGTGATATTTCTACCTTATTGAATCCAGAAATTGTAGAAGAAATCAAAAACAACCGTTTGGTATAGTTTTATGATTTTAATATATTGAAAAACAATTAATTAATATTGTTTACCTCTACTTATAATCTATATTGATTAAAGGGCTGTTTTTTTGAATGATTCGTAGCTTAGCCAATGAAATAGCGGGTTAAAACCCTAACTTAGATTTGAGTTTTAAAAAGAGTAGTGCGATGGTATAGGTATCATCAATTGCTGAAACTAACTCGGTCTTTTGTAGCTTATATTGTGTTGCCATGTCATCTAATGCTAAAGATTTGTCTGAAATATCATGTAATTTTTTATACATGATTTCGATATCCAGCGCTTCATTTCGAAGACGTCCACAGCCTAATTTTTCCAAAGCTACATTTAAAAGTTCTACGTCGAAATAGGTGCGATGTCCCACTAAAACCGCATTGTCTATAAATTGAATAAATTTTTCTATCGCAGCAGGTTCAGCCAACTTTGGCAGCAAACTTTCCGTTATTAAGTCAGGTTGTATTCCGTTATCGTGCAAATGTTTGTATTGAGGAATAGCAATTTCAAAGGCATCACCGATAATGATTTGATTATTAGCAATTGCAATGGCTCCAATGGATAGAATTACATCTTTATTTGGGTTTAACCCCGTCGTTTCTAGTGAAAAAGCAACATAACGGTTCGATTTCTTTTCAAATTTCGAACTGTATTCTTTCCAGAAAACAGGGTAATCGCTATTGATTTTTTTAAGCCAATCCAGCATATTAGGAAAATTGTGTAAGTTGGAATGTGTCTTTAATAAGTTCTTCTAATTCGCGCATCGGACCCAATGCGTTTTTTAATTTCTCGCGATCGATTTTATTTATTTCATTGAGATCCAAATACTGTCCGTCGGTGTCATTTTTCAAACCTTCAATAGTTCTGAAACGAATAAGCTCTATATATGCATTAGCACAATTGAGATAAATTTCAGCATGTTTTGGATCAACAATGGCCAAGTGTTTAAACCGTTGGTACGTTCCATTGATGCCTTTAACCGTATTACTCATAGCAAATAACCGTGCACCATCAACTAAAGGCATAATCCCTCGGTTTTTGATATCAAACTTTCCTTTTTGTTCCCCGTCTTCTTCGGTATTCAGTTTTTTAAAGAAATTTAATGCTTGGGGTTTGTGCAAAGCGTCGTTGCCTAAATAATCAAAGAAAAGAACGTTGTTTTTAGTGTTTTTAAAAAGGGTTTCCGTTATACTATCTTCTATTTTTTGCTCTCCAATGGCCAACTCATAATCAAAAAATATACTGCTAATTTCATTTGATTTTTCACCTGGAGTATTCATCCAATTATTGTATTGTTTTACCCAATCTGTCAATGACTTACACCAAAGAATATTACTAGCCATATGTTGATTAGGACAGGATTTAAAACCAACGTTTTCTAAAGTAAGGGTAACCTTTTTGGCTAAACGAATAAAGTAATCTTTGGTTTCACGATATTTATCAGCAGGTACGTCTTCAAAAATCAGAATACTATCCTGATCGGAAGCGAGCAATTGTTCTTTTCTACCTTGACTTCCAATACATAACCAAGCATAACGGGCTGGGGGGGAACCCAATTCTAAAATAGCCAATTCGATAGCGCGTTTAACGATTGCTAACGTAATTTCGCCCGCAATACTGCTAATATGGGTAAGGGGAATAGTTCGATTTAGTGACGATTGAATAATTTCAGTAAGTTTATTCCGAACTATTTTTAATTCTTTTGCTGTAGTAGCTTTTTTGATTTCTTTCACTAAAACACCAGGGTTATTGGCTTGTGCAACAACCAAATCGTGTTCAGAAATAACCCCTTTAACTTCAGATTTATCGGTGCCATCCAAAGTAACACAAAGGTGCGTAACTCCCTGTTTGAGCATCACTAATTGTGCTTCGGCAACAGAAATGTTTTCATTTACCGTTGGTACCGGTGCATTCATTAACGTTGCAATAGCTGCAGATGCCGGTATTCGACCAGTCGCTATTTTAGCGCGAAAATCGGAATCGGTTACAATGCCAATAGGGTAACTTTGGTCGGTAACAATGGCGTTGTCAAATAAATTGTCGGTCATTAATTGTGCAACATCGCGAATACTAGTAGAACTGCCAACACGCAACGGATTACGATTATAGGACAATGCTTGAAAATAAAGCAAATCCGACTGATTTTCATTAAAAGCCACCGTATCAGAAATAAGGCCTTTGGCCTGTTTATCCGCTTGATTTTTGGAATTGGTAGCGAAACTTTCTAATAAAAAATTTAAAACCTCCTGATTTTTTGATACATACGGTTTAAAAGTAGCAATTGGAACCGCATAAACAATACAATCTTCTTTTGCCTTAGCGGTCATTTGATAATTGTTTTTAGCGAAAAAAGGACGTAATCCAAATATATCTCCGGCGAAGCATTTATTCAACAACAGATCATCGGCATCAGAAACTACCATTAAATGAATACTTCCTGAAGCAACAACATAGAAAGAATCATGTAATGCATCATTGATTTGAAAAAGCGATTTGTTTTTTTCAAGCGTTAAGACACGAACTGTTGCAGCAATTTTTACCAAATCTTCATAAGGCAAAAAATTAAACGGTTCATATGCATTTAAAAAATCTGCTATACGTTGCGCGAATACCGTACTCATAAAATTCATTCATCAATCAAAATACAAATTTAGAAAACAAAACGGGAGAAAGAAGTTATATTAAAGACATTAAACAACAACTTATAAACAAGTTTATTCTAACATTTTCTATTTTACATAATATAAATTATGGTTTATTAATTTTAACGTAAAACCTAATCAATATTTGTTTCATTTTGCTAAAATACAGTTATTTATAAGTTTTAATGTTAATCTTCGGCTATTAATTTTTCACGCATCTTTTTACTTGTAGCTACCATAAGTTTTTCCTTATAATCTTCTATTAACCATAATCGGTAATTTTTGGTTGTATTACCTAATAAGACACAATATTGACGAACACGGTATTCAATATCATCGGCTAATTCTTTGGTTAAAAATTTTGCTTCAATTTGGGTCTCCGTATTTTCTACACAAATACGCGCGTGTTGTTCAATGGATTTCTCGATTACGGTTTTGGCTTTAAGATTATTTTTAACGGTAAATTTAAATTCTTCATGAACATCAAATTCAAAGTCAGTTGCTTTGGTTTTAGCGAATTTCAAACGTAATTCGGGAGGCATTTCGTATTTGAAGTTACTTTCAATTTCTGCATCATCACGTAGACTTGCCAAATAAAATTCAGGTGCTTTAAAAATATGTTGCCAATCGACTGGGCTATCCCACAAGCCAAACCGAAGGGCATTATTTCCCAAATCGATAATGGTAAATTCTTCTTTATCGGGCATTCGTCGTGAACCACGACCAATCATTTGAAAATATAACGTAATTGATTTTGTTGCTCGGTTTAAGATGATGCTTTCTACTGTAGGCTCGTCAAACCCCGTTGTTAAAATACTCACCGATGTGAGGATTGCATCGGGTGTCTTTTTAAACCACTTTAAAATTTGCTTCCGCTCATCGTTGGGTGTTGTATTATCTAAATGACGGATATTAAGATTCGCTTTTTTAAAGGTTTCATATACGTATAAAGAAGTATTAATCCCATTATTAAAAATCAACGTTTTCTTTCCCATTGATTTTTCCATATACGCATACAATAATTTTTCTTGCATCATCAAATTGGAATATAATTCATCCGATGATTTCACGGTATAATCACCGTTAATCCCAACTTTTAATGAGGTAAGTCCTACATTATAGCTGTAGGTTGTGGCTTTGGCTAAGTATTTTTTTTCGATTAGATTTTTTATCGTATCTCCTACAATGAGTTCGTTGTAATTTTGATACATTGGCAATTTTACATTTGAACTTAATGGTGTTGCTGTAACCCCAAGAATAAAGGAATCTTTGAATGAACTAAAAAGTTTTCGGAACGAATTAAAATGGGCTTCATCAACAATTACTAATCCAACATCGTGTATAGCTAATTTTTTATCGTTGAGTCGGTTTTTTAGCGTTTCAACCATTGCCACAAAACATGAATATTCTTCCTGGTCGGGTAATTCTTTTATGTCGCTATTAATAATTTTGTTTTTAACGCTAAATGCCGAAAGCATTTTAGAAGTTTGTTTACACAACTCAATACGGTGTGTAAGTACCACTACTTTTTTCTTGTGTTTTTCTAGGTAACGTCTAGTTATTTCAGAA
Organism: Flavobacterium sp.; assembly: GCF_027484945.1. Lineage (GTDB taxonomy): Bacteria > Bacteroidota > Bacteroidia > Flavobacteriales > Flavobacteriaceae > Flavobacterium. The sequence goes on along the minus strand of NZ_JAIXRZ010000051.1, from coordinate 979 downwards.
AATATTACGGTTTTACCTCCACCTGTTGGTAATTGATACAGCAAATGGTAATTGGAGGGTGCATGATCTAATCGTTCGAAAATCGAATCAATATCCCGAATTTGGTAATCGTAGAGTTCCTTCCGATCTGTTAACGCATCAAAAAGCCTTAATTTTGCCATTCAAAAATGAAATTTTGCAAAAATAACTCCAAAAAAGAAAGAGAACCTAATTTTTAACACAAAACTATTTTGAACTTGTGAACAATTTTAATTTAATTTCAAGAAAAGTTTCCAATTGGATTTCTAATTTTGCATAAAACCAATCAATTATGACTAAACTTTTTCGTTACGTTGCCTTTCTGGAAGGTCTTTCCTATTTGGCTTTGTTTGCCAACATGTTTATTGTTAAAAATTATGATATTGAATTGTATAAAAGTATATTAAAACCTTTGGGAATGACTCATGGACTATTGTTTATAGCTTATGTGTATTTAGCCTTCATGATTCGTGAAAAACAAGCGTGGAGTTGGTTTGATTTACTTCTAGTTCAATTGGCTTCCCTCCTACCATTTGGCACTTTTATGATGGAAAAGAAGTATTTTTAAGATGCATCAAAAACTGGAACAACTATTCGGCTGGCTCTATCCATTTTTGAAAAAAATCGGACTAGGCGATACTCTTGCATCCTACTTCAGTTTGCTTTTCAATATGGCTGAAATGATTTTTATAGCCTATGTTATATACATCATATTCCGTCTGTTTTTGGTCACATTTATGGCGTTGATCGCCAAAAAAACAAAAACCAATTTTGATGATTTATTGATTAGCAATAAAACTGCAAAATACATTTCCTATTTAATTCCTTTTCTATTCATCTACAAATCTGTTCCAATAATTTTAAATCAGTATGTGTATTGGGAAGCTTTTTTTGGAAAAATCGTTGGAATTTATATCGTGGTTTTGACCTTATGGATTATACGAAGTGTACTCAAATCGAT
>NZ_JAIXRZ010000059.1 GCF_027484945.1 Flavobacterium sp. | reverse complement strand
AGAGGGCTATTTGATTTGTTAAATTTCTCTATTACTATCCCAAGCTTCTAAGTAATCGGCTACGCGTTTTACAAAGCTGCCCCCCAACGCGCCATCAACCACGCGGTGGTCATAACTGTGTGATAAAAACATTTTCTGACGAATGCCGATAAAGTCACCTTCTGGAGTTTCAATAACCGCAGGCACTTTACGAATCGCACCCAACGCTAAGATCCCCACTTGCGGCTGATTAATGATTGGTGTTCCGAATACCGAACCAAACGTACCCACATTCGTTACGGTATAGGTTCCCCCTTGGGTATCATCGGGTTTTAATTTGCCTGCTTTTGCACGGTTTCCTAAATCATTCACCGCTTTCGCCATACCAACCAAATTCAATTGATCCGCATTTTTAATTACCGGAACAATCAAGTTTCCATTCGGTAAAGCGGCCGCCATCCCTAAGTTGATGTTTTTCTTTTTTACAATATACTCGCCTTCCACCGAAATATTCATCATCGGGAAGTCTTTTAACGCTTTGGCAACGGCTTCCATGAAAATAGGTGTAAACGTAAGTTTTTCACCTTCCCGTTTTTCAAACGCATTTTTCACTTTATCACGCCATTTCACAATATTGGTAACATCTACTTCAATAAACGACTGAACATGCGCCGAAGTTTGAACAGATTCGACCATATATTTCGAAATCAACTTACGCATGCGGTCCATTTCTACAATTTCGTCCCCTCCATTTACAGATACTGGAACGGCTTGAGGAGCAGGTGCTGCTGCAGGAGTCGCAACCGATGCAGGCGTAGCTGTTGGTACTGCAGGCTGATTTCCTCTATTTTTAATATGATTTAAAATATCTTCTTTCGTCACACGTCCTTCTTTACCTGTACCAGCTATTGTATCCAATTCAGCTACCGAAATTCCTTCTTCCTTGGCAATATTTTTTACCAAAGGCGAATAAAATTTATCCGAACCTGAGAAATCTGCTGGAGCTACCACTTCTTTAGCCACTTCAATCGTAGCTGCAACCGCCTCAACCACTGGAGCTGCCGCCGCTTGAGGAGCTGTCACTGCTGGTGCACCACCTTCTGTTTCGATAATTGCGATGGTCTGACCTACTTTTACCACATCATTGACTTGAAACAAAATTTCTGTTAACGTTCCCGAAACTTCGCTCGGCACCTCACTATCTACTTTGTCGGTAGCAATTTCCAATACCGCTTCATCAGCGGCAATAGTATCGCCTACATTTTTCAACCAATTGGTAATCGTTGCTTCTGCAACACTCTCTCCCATTTTGGGTAATTTCAATTCAAACTTTGCCATATTTCTAGTGTGACGTTGTGTGTTCTATTTTGGATTGCAAAAATACTAATTCTTCTGAGCCTAAATAATGAAATTCTTAAATTTTCATAAAAATTCAACACCTCCTACATCGTTTGCGTGATCACTCCCGATGATACCCTCAAATTGGGACAGGTAATTTCGAAACTGACACCCCGTTTGACAATGCTTTTCCATAAACTGTATAAGGTCGGCAAACGAATAGGATCGTGTATCAAAAACGACGCGTTCGCCCGGGGCTAAGGCTGTAGTTAAGTCTGCTAGTTCCTTGTAATATTCCACCGGATGTGCTGCTTGCAATTGCAACCCATCACGAGTAAATACAATCGTTTTAGTGCTATTTATCGTGCGATTGCGTTGTTGCGATTGTTTAACCAAAGAAAAAAGAAAAGCCCCTAAGCGCATCATCACATCAAAACCATAGGACTTTCGAAAATGTTTTTGGTAAAAAGACTGCATGGCCTCGCGAAATCGTTTTATATACATCCCATCGCGAACGGTACTTTCTCCTTTGTAATGAATAACTGAAGTTTCATGAAAATAATAGTTGGTGCGACCCGACTTCAAACTCAAATAACTCAAATCGATATCATCGGAATACATAAAACAGTTTTCGTCAAATCCGCCCAACTCCAAATATACTTCGCGCGGGATTACCATAAAAGCCCCGACCAAGATATCCACCGGACCCGATTGATTTTCGGAAAGCTGTTGGGCATAATACCGATTAAAAAGTGAAATCGCTGGAAATACTTTATACAACCCAAAAATTTTGGTAAATGCTACCCAAGGTGTTGGAATACCACGCTTAGATTCGGGTAAAAAATGGCCCGTGCCGTCTATTAACTTGCACCCTAAAATCCCTAAATTCGATTCCAATTCAGGATGGGATGCTAAATGCGAAAAGATTTTTGTAAACGTGTCTTCAGCAACTACGGTATCGGGATTCAAGATGCACAGGTACTTCCCTTTGGCTTCGGCCACACCTATGTTATTACCTTTTGGGAAACCATAATTTTCGGCATTGGCAATCAACTTGACTTTTGGAAAACGCTCCCGAACCATTGCACAACTGTCATCAGATGAAGCATTATCAACCACAATAACTTCGGCATCGATTGTAGCAATGGCTTTTTGAACACTGTATAAACATTGTTCTAAGAAAAAGCGCACCTTGTAATTTAAAATAACGACCGAGAGTTGCATACTGCAAAGATACAGATTGCCTTTAATTATAAATCGCCTAAATAAAATTGGTGAATGCCTCCCAATCCGTTACTTTTGCAGGGCAAATTAGCCATAAAAAACTCGTGTTTTGAATTATCTATCGGTCGAAAATATCGCCAAATCCTTCGGTGAACGTACTCTTTTTGAAAATCTGTCCTTCGGAATTAACAAGGACCAGAAAATTGCTTTTGTCGCCAAAAATGGTACAGGAAAAACTTCGCTATTGAAAATGATTACAGGTGAAGACACTCCCGATGCGGGTCAAATCATTATGCGTAAGAACATTAAAATGGCATTTCTCTCCCAAGAACCCAGTTTACAACCCGAACTCACTATTGAAGAAAGTATTTTTGCCAGCGATAATGATACCCTAAAGATTATCGAACAATACGAAAAAGCGCTTGAAAATCCCGAAGATGAAGAAGCGTACCAAAAAGCATTCGAGAATATGGATCGGTATAATGCGTGGGATTTCGAAACGCAGTATAAACAAATCCTATTTAAACTGAAACTCGATGATTTGAAACTCAAAGTCAAAAATCTTTCGGGTGGACAGAAGAAACGCTTGGCCTTAGCCATCATTTTGATCAACCGTCCCGACCTATTAATATTGGACGAACCCACCAACCATTTGGACTTGGAAATGATTGAATGGCTTGAGAATTATTTTGCGAAAGAAAACATGACCTTGTTTATGGTCACCCATGACCGCTTTTTTTTGGAACGCGTTTGTACTGAAATTATCGAACTCGACAACGGAAAACTCTACCAATACAAAGGCAACTACTCTTATTTTTTACAGAAAAAAGAAGAACGAATTGCAAGCGAAAATGCATCGGTAGACAAGGCCAAAAACCTTTTTGTAAAAGAGTTGGATTGGATGCGTCGGCAACCCAAAGCACGAACTACTAAATCAAAATCGCGTATTGACGACTTTTATGTGATCAAAGAAAAAGCCCATTCCCGCCGTAAAGAGCATGTGATGGAGTTGGAAATCAACATGGAACGTATGGGCAGTAAAGTGGTCGAATTACACAAAGTGTCTAAAAAATTCCAAGATAAAATCATCATGGATGGCTTTGAATATACCTTCAACCGTGGCGAGCGGATGGGAATAATTGGTAAAAATGGTACCGGAAAATCAACTTTCCTTAATATTCTTACCCAAACCTTGCTGCCCGATTCTGGAAAAGTAGTCATCGGGGATACCATAAAAATTGGTTATTATACCCAAAGCGGCATCAATCCGAAACCCCAACAAAAGGTGATTGATATCATCAAAGAATACGGTGAGTACATCCCTTTGACCAAAGGACGAACGATTTCTGCGGGTGGTTTACTCGAACGCTTTTTATTTGATCGTAAAAAACAACACGATTATGTAGAAAAATTAAGTGGGGGCGAATTAAAACGCTTGTATTTATGTACGGTTCTAATTCAAAATCCAAATTTCTTAATTCTGGACGAACCCACGAATGACCTGGATATTGTAACCTTAAATGTGTTGGAAAACTTCTTGCTGGACTATCCGGGCTGTCTATTGGTAGTGTCGCACGACCGCTATTTTATGGATAAAATTGTAGATCACTTATTTGTATTCCGCGGCCAAGGGGTGATTGAAGATTTCCCCGGAAACTACTCCGATTTTCGCGCGTATGAAGATAGTGCTGCTCCTGAAAAAGAAGAAAAATCGGAAGGCAATACTTCCAAAAACTGGAAAGAAAAGCAAGTCAAACAAGGCCTGACGTTTAACGAACAAAAGGAATTTCAGAAAATCGAACGCGAAATCAAAGATTTAGAATACACTAAAAAACAAATCGAACAACAATTCACCGATGGTACGCTAGCACCTGATGCTATTGAATTGAAAGCTTTGGAATTGCAAAAAATTATTAAATCGTTGGAAGAAAAAGAAGAACGCTGGTTTGAACTTTCAGCAAAATTAGAGGGTTGAGTAGTAGGCAGTGAACAGTAAGCAGTGAACAGTAGGCAGTGAGCAGTAGGCAGTGGCAGTATGCAGTATGCAGTATGCAGTATGCAGTATGCAATAATAGTAGAAAAAAAGTTGATGTACCATGTATCCAATTCTAGCTTATATTCAATTCTTGTGGCGCTCCAAAAATGAACATGGAGTGCACTCGCCTTTTGTGTTTGATTTAGTGACTCAATGTTTTTATGATCGAAAAAAATATGCTGCGTACCCATCACTTGCTGCGTATCGCAACCAACTTTTGGAAAATACCGCAACAATAGAAGTAACCGACTTTGGTGCAGGTTCGCGGGTTTTCAAATCCAATACCCGAGCGATTAATGCCATAGCAAAAAATGCCGGAATTTCAACTCGAAGAGGGCGCTTATTGTACCGGATGGTTCACTATTTCCAACCCGATTCCATTTTAGAAATCGGAACTTCATTGGGTTTAGCGACAGCTACTTTACATGCTGGAAATCCATCGGCAAAACTCATCACACTAGAAGGTTGTACCAACACCCAAACGATTGCCAAAAAATCATTACAAAAACAATTTGCAACGGCTTCATCCATCGAATTTGTGACGACTGAGTTTGGTGATTATTTCAATACCCTAGAAGAAAATACGTACTTCGACCTAATTTACTTTGACGGCAACCATTCCAAATCAGCTACACTTTCGTATTTTGAGTTGTTATTACCTACAGTAAACAATAATTCGGTATGGATTTTTGACGATATTCATTGGTCGACCGAGATGGAAGAAGCTTGGAAAATAATCAAAAACCACCCTTTGGTAACGGTCACTATCGATACCTATCAATGGGGTATCGTTTTCTTTCGAAGTGAACAATCTTTAGCAAAAGAACATTTTGTAATTCGGTGCTAAAATTTTAGGAGTTCTGTAACAAAACCACAATAAAAATTACTTATCTTTCAATTTGCAATTAGGCAATTTTTCGAATACGCTATACCATGACCGAATCGTTAATTAAAATCAAAGCGATAAAACGCGACTTCCAGCTGGGAAGTGAAACGATCAATGTTTTAAAAGGAATTGATTTGGAAATCCAAAAAGGTGAATATGTGGCATTAATGGGACCCTCGGGTTCGGGAAAATCAACCTTAATGAATCTTTTAGGATGTTTAGACACGCCCACATCAGGAACATATATACTCAATGGGAAAGATGTTTCCAAAATGCACGATGATGACTTAGCCGAGGTTCGTAACAAAGAAATTGGGTTTGTATTTCAAACCTTTAATCTACTTCCGAGAACAACGGCATTGGATAATGTAGCTTTACCTATGGTTTATGCGGGCTATTCAAAAGCTGACCGTCACCAACGCGCCAAAGAAGTTTTATCTCAAGTGGGATTAGCCGATCGAATGGATCACCAACCCAATCAACTTTCGGGTGGACAACGCCAACGGGTTGCAGTAGCGCGCGCTTTGGTAAACAACCCTTCAATTATCTTGGCCGATGAACCAACCGGTAATTTGGACAGTAAAACATCTGAGGAAATAATGAAACTTTTTGATGCCATTCATGCCAGTGGAAATACTGTTATTTTGGTTACCCACGAAGAAGATATTGCACAATATGCCCACCGTATCATCCGATTGCGGGATGGAATTATTGAAAGTGATGTTGTCAACAAGAACAGCACACGCTCATAACGTATAGTTGAATTATAGCGATTTAAACTAAAGTGTGCATTTTGCTTCAGCTAAATAATTTACATTTGTTATCTAACCCAGTTTTTCATGAAAATTTATACTAAAACGGGAGATACAGGAACCACTTCATTATTTGGAGGGGACCGTGTACCCAAACACCATATTCGAATTGAGAGTTATGGAACGGTAGATGAACTCAACAGCTATATTGGACTCGTAAGAGATCAATCGATTAATCCCTTGTACCAATCGGTTTTGGTCGAAATCCAAGATCGATTGTTTACCATTGGAGCTATATTGGCAACACCTCCAGAAAAAGAAGTTTTAAAAAATGGCGAAAAACGCTTGCAAAATTTAGGCGTTACTGAGGAGGATATTGCTTATTTAGAAATGGAAATGGATAAAATGGATGCCGAATTACCTCCGATGACTCACTTTGTGCTGCCAGGCGGACATACAACCGTGTCCTATTGTCATGTTGCACGATGTGTTTGCCGCAGAGCGGAGCGTTTAGCGGTACATTTAAATGACATTGAACCAACGGATGCGCTCGTTATTAAATACCTCAACCGACTTTCTGACTATCTTTTTGTCTTGGCACGGAAGTTGTCTTACGACTTAAACGCTTTGGAAACCCCATGGATTCCCCGAAAGTAATAGGTTAATTTTTTATTAATAATCAAAAAAAAAGCAAGCGTAAAACACCTATTATTACGTTCTTAACTTTTAAATTAAAATAAATCAAATTTTACTTGACTTTTTCAGTTAAAAATTTATTTTTGCATTGAATTAAAAATCGAAAGAAGATGTATTGGACATTAGAATTAGCATCGTATTTAAGTGATGCACCATGGCCTGCTACTAAAGACGAATTAATCGATTTTGCCATTAGAACCGGCGCTCCACTTGAGGTGGTTGAAAACCTTCAATCTATTGAAGATGAAGGCGAGATCTATGAGTCTATGGAAGAAATTTGGCCCGATTATCCTACGGATGAAGATTATCTGTGGAATGAGGACGAATACTAAAAAATAAAAACTTCACAACTGAAAAAAAAGTCTCATTTGGGGCTTTTTTTTTGTTTAAATTTGCACACCACCAAAAGAGGTGAACACTAAATTAATTACACCATGAGTATCATTAACAGCATACTTAAACTATTTGTCGGAGATAAATCCGAAAAAGATGTTAAAGCGATTCAACCATTGGTTCTGAAAATCAAAGCACTTGAAGGTGCATTGAACAGTCTATCAAACGACCAATTACGCGAAAAAACGACCGAATTTAAATCCAAAATTAAAGCGTCACGCGCCAAATTTGATGACGAAATTATCCAATTGAAAAGTGAAGCTGAAGCAACGCTGGATATTGATGCGCGTGAAGATATTTACAATAAAATCGATGCCTTGGAAAAAGAGGCCTATGAAGCCTCTGAAAAAACGTTAAATGCTATTTTACCCGAAGCTTTTGCTGTAGTGAAAGAAACTGCAAAACGTTTTAAAGATAATACAGCTGTTACCGTAACCGCAACTGCTATGGACCGAGAATTATCCGCAACCAAAGGCTATGTAACCTTAGAAGGTGATCAAGCGATTTGGGCAAATTCTTGGAATGCTGCTGGTAAAGAAATCACGTGGGACATGATTCACTATGATGTGCAATTAATCGGTGGGATTGTGCTTCACCAAGGAAAAATCTCCGAGATGCAAACAGGGGAAGGAAAAACCTTAGTGGCTACCCTACCCTTATATCTTAACGCATTAACCGGAAACGGTGTGCATTTAGTAACCGTAAACGACTACTTAGCAAAACGCGACAGCACTTGGAAAGCACCGTTGTTTGAATTTCACGGCCTAACGGTTGATTGTATTGACAACCACTCGCCTAATACTGCAGCACGTCGAAAAGCTTATGATGCCGATATAACCTATGGAACCAATAACGAGTTTGGTTTTGACTACTTGCGTGATAACATGGCGCACTCGCCCGAAGATCTTGTGCAACGCAAACACAATTATGCGATTGTCGATGAGGTCGACTCGGTATTGATTGATGATGCACGTACGCCTCTAATTATCTCGGGACCCGTACCCGATGGTGACCGTCATGAGTTTAATGAATTGAAACCAAAAATTGAAAATCTATACAACTTACAACGGCAATTGGCCAATGGTTTTTTGGCAGAAGCTAAAAAGTTAATCAAAGAAGGAAATACCAAAGACGGTGGATTTCAATTGTTGCGTGCTTACCGCTCTTTACCTAAAAACAAGGCGTTAATTAAGTTTTTAAGCGAAGAAGGCGTAAAACAATTGTTGCAAAAAACGGAAAACCAATACATGCAAGACAACAACCGCGAAATGCACAAAGTGGATGAAGCCTTGTATTTTGTTATCGAAGAAAAAAACAATCAAGTTGAACTAACCGACAATGGGATTAAATTTTTATCCCAAGACACTTCGGATGACTTTTTTGTTTTACCCGATATTGGAACGGAAATTGCCAACATCGAAAAAATGAATTTGGACAAAGACAAAGAGGCAGAAGCACGCGAGCGTCTATTCCAAGATTTTGGTATAAAGAGTGAACGTATTCATACGCTTACACAATTATTGAAAGCCTATACTTTGTTTGAAAAAGATGTCGAATACGTCATCATGGACAATAAAATATTAATTGTTGACGAACAAACGGGTCGTATTATGGACGGTCGTCGTTATTCTGATGGATTGCACCAAGCAATCGAAGCCAAAGAAAATGTAACGATCGAAGCAGCTACCCAAACATTTGCCACAATTACGCTGCAAAACTATTTCCGTATGTACAACAAACTAGCGGGTATGACTGGTACAGCTGTAACGGAAGCAGGAGAGTTTTGGGAAATCTACAAATTGGACGTGGTTGAAATTCCGACCAACCGAGGGATTTCTCGTGATGATAAAGAGGATTTAATTTACCGCTCAGTTCGTGAAAAATACAATGCGATTATCGAAGATGTGGTGCAAATTTCACAAGCGGGTCGCCCGGTATTGATTGGTACGACTTCGGTTGAGATTTCGGAATTGTTGAGTCGTATGTTGAAAATTCGTTCGATTCCACATAATGTATTGAATGCAAAGTTGCATAAAAAAGAAGCCGATATTGTTGCTGAAGCTGGAAAGCCTGGCGTTGTTACGATTGCAACCAATATGGCGGGTCGTGGAACCGATATTAAACTAACTCCCGAGGTAAAAGCAGCTGGTGGTTTAGCAATCATTGGAACCGAACGTCACGATTCACGTCGCGTTGACCGTCAGTTACGCGGTCGTTCGGGTCGTCAAGGGGATCCTGGAAGTTCGCAATTCTATGTTTCATTGGAAGATAACTTGATGCGTTTGTTTGGATCTGATCGTGTTGCTAAAATCATGGACCGAATGGGCTTAAAAGAAGGCGAAGTTATTCAACATTCAATGATGACCAAATCGATTGAGCGCGCCCAGAAAAAAGTAGAAGAAAACAACTTTGGGGTGCGTAAACGATTACTGGAATATGATGATGTTATGAATGCCCAACGCGAAGTAGTCTACAAACGCCGTCGTCACGCGCTTCATGGTGAACGCTTAAAGCTAGACATCGTAAATATGATGTATGACACCTGCGAAGTAATTGTAGGCGACAATAAAGCAATTAACGATTTTAAATCGTTCGAATTTGAAGTAATTCGCTATTTTTCGATAACTTCTCCCGTTTCTGAATCGGAATTTGAAAAATTAAACGAAATGGAAATTACCGGTCGTTTGTATAAAGCGGCTTACCAATATTATTCTGAAAAATGTGAACGTTCTGCACGTGAAGCTTTTCCAATTATCGCCAATGTTTATGAAAATCCAAGCAATCATTTTGAACGTATTGTAGTTCCGTTTACCGACGGTATTAAATCGTTAAATGTAGTAACCGATCTTAAAAAAGCTTATGAATCAAAAGGGGTGCAGCTAGTAGCCGATTTTGAAAAAAACATTACGCTTGCGATTGTTGATGAAGCTTGGAAGAAACATTTGCGAAAAATGGACGAATTAAAAACTTCAGTACAATTGGCTGTTCACGAACAAAAAGATCCTTTACTGATTTACAAGTTGGAAGCTTTCAACTTATTCCGTAGCATGCTAAATTCTGTTAATAAAGAAGTGATTTCGTTCTTGTTTAAAGGCGATTTACCACAGCAACAGGTAGCGCAAAATATTCACGAAGCTCGTTTTGAAAATCGTTCAAATGAACAATACACCGAATCGCGTAACGAAAATGAAGTTGCAGAACGCAATGCTACTAATTCAAAAGAAGCACCCCAACGTACCGAAACGGTTGTGCGAGAAATGCCAAAAATCAACCGAAACGATACGGTTACTATAAAGCACGTATTAAGCGGTAAAACCGAATCGATGAAGTATAAAAAAGCAGAATCAATGTTGGCTTCTGGCGAATGGGTTTTAGTAAACGAGTAACTAAAAAATAGCAAAATAGAACTTCCCTGAATCGGCTGATTCGGGGATTTTTTTTACCTAAATAGTTGCGATTTATTATATTTGCGACACAAATACAACTCCTATGCAGCATATCATTGACCGCTTTATAAGTTATGTCACAATCGATACCGAATCAGACGCCAACTCTCCAACAACTCCAAGTACAGCCAAACAATTGGACTTGGCAAATCACTTAGTTCACGAATTAAAAACCATTGGTTTATCCGATGTTACTATCGATGAAAAAGGCTATGTAATGGGAACGCTTCCCTCCAACGTAGACCATGAAGTACCTACCATTGGTTTTGTGTCGCATTATGATACTTCGCCCGACTTTACCGGAAAAGGGGTTACACCACAAATCGTATCCAACTATGACGGGGGTGATATTGTATTAAATGCCAAAAAGAACATCATCTTATCGCCCTCCTATTTTGAAGATTTGTTACTGTATAAAGGACAAACCTTAATTACAACCAACGGATTGACCTTATTGGGTGCCGATGACAAAGCCGGACTTACCGAAATTGTTACGGCGATGGAATATTTAGTGCAACATCCCGAAATCAAGCACGGTACCATTCGCGTGGGCTTTACACCCGATGAAGAAATTGGGCGGGGTGCCGATTTTTTTGATGTGGAAAAATTTGGCGCGCAATGGGCATACACTATGGACGGAAGTCAAATTGGCGAACTCGAATATGAGAACTTTAATGCAGCGGGTGCAAAAATCACTTTTAAAGGAAAAAGTGTTCACCCAGGCTATGCCAAAGACAAGATGATCAACTCCATGTTGATTGCCAATGATTTTATCAATGCATTACCGAAAAACGAAATCCCTCAAGAGACTGAGGGCTATGAAGGCTTTTTCCATGTAACGGCGTTGACCGGTAGCTTAGAAGAAACGCATTTGGAATTGATTATTCGTGATCATGACCGGACAAAGTTTGAAGCGCGTAAAGAATTGGTTTTGAAAATAGCACAAGACATCAATATGCGTTTTGCAGCACAGTTTGGCGAAGATATTTGTATTGCCAAGGTGAACGATCAGTACTACAACATGCGTGAAAAAGTCGAGCCGATGTATTTTATTGTCGATTTGGCTGAAAAAGCGATGCGTGAAGTGGGAATACAACCGCTAATCAAACCAATCCGTGGCGGTACCGACGGTTCTCGATTATCGTATATGGGACTCCCCTGCCCCAATATTTTTGCAGGCGGGCACAATTTCCACGGTAAGTATGAATATGTCCCCGTAGAAAGCATGCAAAAAGCGGTCGAGGTCATTGTGAAAATTGCCGAGTTAACAGCCACCACAAAGTTTGACTAAAGGCATAAACTGTTTTACAAAACATCATGTTGGCTCGGATTTACATTTTACGTTAGGCTAAAGCCTCGGATGCAATCCGTTTAAGCTCCGCGAAGTCTCCCGACTTCGTGGTTTTTTCTTTATTTACTTAAAGGCTCAAAGTCAGGAGACTTTATGCAGAGGAAACTTTATGCAGTACTATCGCAACTTTTTGTGAAATTTACAAAAGTCGACCAGAATAAGTAGATATTTTCATTTTCAAACATCTAATATAGCATATCTTTGCCCAACCTAATAATTAATGTTATTTTAAATGTTTAAACTTTTCTCACTATTCACGGCTCTAGTTTTGATAATTTCAGCCGGAAACAGTCAAAATACATTAACACTTCAACCCAATGCAACCCTTGGAAAAGACGCCTTCATCTCCAGTAATGTGCCCACAACAGGACAAGGAACTTCGCCTGAGCTAGATGCTGGAGCTTGGACCATATTTGGATCACCCATGGCTATTCGAGGTCTTATTGACTTTGATCTAAGTAGTTTACCTCCTGGCGCAATTATTCAAACTGCTACACTAACCCTTTACAATAACCCGAATTCGGTCAATGGATTTGCCAATGGACAACATGCCAGTGCGAGCGGGAGCAATGAATCGGTTTTACAACGTATTACTTCGCCTTGGAGCGAAGATGTGGCTTGGAGTAACCAACCTACGACGACCAGTCAAAACGAAGTAACGTTACCCCAAAGCACTGATCCTTTTCAAAATTATGTTTTAAATGTTACCAGCTTAATTCAAGATGAACTGGCAAATCCCAACAACAGCTTTGGATTCTTACTGAAATTAAAAACGGAATCTCCATTTCGCCTCTTGGTTTTTGCCTCAAGTGATCATCCAAATGCAGCTTTACACCCTAAACTAGTGATTACCTATACTCTTCCATGCACAACTGTAACCATTCAGCCTAATGCTACAGTAGGTAAAGATGCATTTATTTCAAGTAATGTACTCTCAACGGGGCAGGGAAACTCACCCGAGTTGGATGCTTGTGCATGGACAATATTTGGAACTCCAATTAGTATCCGTGGGCTCATCGATTTTAATTTAAGTAGTATCCCTACAGGAGCAACTATTCAATCGGCCACACTCACCTTATACAACAACCCAAATGCAGTAAACGGTTATGCCAATGGACAGCACGTACATGTAAGTGGCAGTAATGAATCCGTTTTACAACGCATCACTTCACCATGGAATGAAGATGTTGCTTGGAATACCCAACCTACCACAACGACTCAAAATGAAGTCACTTTACTACAAGATGTTGACCCGTTTCAAGATTATACTTTGGATGTTAAAAATTTAATCCAAGATGAATTAGCAAACCCTAACAGTAGTTATGGCTTCTTACTTAAGTTAAAAACAGAATTGCCCTACCGTTTGTTGGCCTTTGCTTCGAGCGATCACCCCAATGCGGCTTTGCATCCTAAACTCGAAATTTGCTATGCTACGAATTTATCAACGAACATTCCTGTTTCGACTCAAGAAACTGTTTCTGTAATTCCTAATCCAAGTCAAGGTTTGGTGACACTAAACCTAGAAAATCTCTCTTTGTCTACTCCTTCAACCGGTACTTTTCAATTATTTGATACCACAGGTAAAAAAGTGTTTGAGCAAAAACAAAATCTGAATTCGAATGCTACTTTTGATTTTAGTCATTTCCAAAAAGGTCTCTATTTTTGGACTTTAATTAATGATCAGCAACGTTTTAATGGTAAATTAATACTTTCCCACTAACACTTTGTAATTACTTTGAATCGCATATACTACTCCAAAACCGGCATTGTCCGGTTTTTTTTGTTCATTACATAACCAATCATGAAGTAAATTTGTTAGATTGAGTTAAGTATTCACAAGTTTATTCGTGAACTGTAACAGGGTACTAATTACTGAATACGAATCTTCAACCCCATCCGTTTTAAAAAAATTCAATTGAGTTATTAAAACGTCTACTTTTGCAGTGACCTGCACCAGCGATTGAAACGGCATCCTTTGCTGGAGCGCTAGCGGAGGTAAAGATACAGCGAAAAGCGCGGCGGCTTGCCGGGTGCCCTAATTAAAAAGATATGTATGAGTGAATCAAAATCGTGGAACCGAAATGCCTATTGGCAACAAGAAATTGAGAAGTTAAAGGATCTTCTCGCCACCACCGAATTGGTAGAAACCACGAAATGGGGTGGAATTGTGTATACGCTGAACGGGAAAAATGTGCTGGGTCTCGGCGGATTTAAAAACTACTTTACGATTTGGTTTTTTAACGGTGTCTTTTTAAAAGATGAATTGGGCGTACTGGTCAATGCAAACGAAGGCGTAACCAAAGGTCTTCGTCAATGGCGCTTTGCCCAATGGAATGCCGTCAACGCACAAGAAGTATTGCACTATGTTCATGAAGCGATTGCCAACGAACGTGCTGGTTTAACGACCAAACCCGAGAAGAAAGCCCGAATCGAATGTGCCTATTTAGACGCTGCACTCACTAATGATAGTGCACTTCATGCCGCTTTTGATCAGTTTACCTTATCTAAGCAAAATGAGTTTTTGGAATACATTGCCACCGCTAAACAAGAGGCTACTAAAGCGAGTCGCCTAGAAAAAATAAAACCGCTGATTCTTGCAGGTAGCGGTTTGAATGATCGTTACAAGAAATAAAAAAATCCCGATTTCTCGGGATTTTAGTTATGCTTTTTTGTGTAAAGCAGCACTCAATTCCATCGAAATGGCAGTGCGCTCCATTTTAAGTTTCCCCGACATGGTCTCGATGACCACAGTGGTTTCTCCGAGTTCGACAATTTTAGCATGAATACCGCTTTTGGTAATAATGCGGTCTCCAACTTTTAAGGAATTTTCAAACTCTTTTTCTTTTTTCATGCGGTTTTGTTGCGGGCGAATCATAAAAAAATAAATGACCACAAACATTAATAAAAACGGTAAAAATTGTGTTAATTGACCCATACGTAACTATTTAATTGATTATAAAAGACCGCGACCGGCTTTTTTCATTTTTCCACTAATTTGGTATTCTTTGACTAAGTTATCCAAGATTCCATTGATAAAGATACTACTTTTAGGAGTTGAGTACTCTTTGGCTAATTCCAAATATTCGTTAATGGTTACTTTAACCGGAATAGAAGGGAATTTTAAAAACTCGCAAATTGCCATTTTAAGCATAATCGTATCGAGCTCTGCAATTCGTTCCGTGTCCCAATTTGGCGTTTTGTTCTCAAATTCGCTCCCAAAGAGGCTTTCGTTCAAAATGGTTTTGCGCAATAAATCAAGGGCGAAATCTGCATCTTCTTCATCTTTGAAAATTTTCGGAACACAAAATTCCTCCGTAACAAAATGACGCAATTGCTTTTGAATTAAGGTGTTCACTACCGGAATATCATCTACCCACGTGAGTTTAAAATCCTCTAAATACGCATAAAGCTTTTCATTGGGCGCAATGACTTCCGTAAATAAATCGGTTACAAAATAACGCTCATCTTCAAAAGTAACCGCTGGTTTTGCCATATACTTTTGATATAAGGTACTATTTTTTACATCTTGCAACATATAGATAATTGTATCGTCGTTATGCTGCCAGTTATGAATATGATTGGTTGCCAAAGCGTTTTGAAGCGAGGCATTTTTTTCTAAAGCTAATAGAACTGGATTATGGATAAAACGTGTATTCGGATTGCGTTCTTCCTTTGTAGCTAAGTGTTTATTTTTAGCCAACTCGAGGTAAGCTTCTTCTTTTTTACGAAGTTCAACCAACGAAGACAATAAAATAAGATACAAATCGAGGATGTTGTCCAAACTGGCTTTCAAGAATTTCTCCTGCTTGGATAAATCATCACTTCCACTTTGATGCATGGCGTAAATGGTTTGCATCACTTTAATTCGAATATGTCTTCGGTTTAACACGGAATAAGAACTTTTGGGTTTTAAATTAACAAAGCGAAAGAAGTACTTTTCTTTCGCTTTGCAAAAATAAAATTATTTTTTAGGAAACACGGTTATTTCGCGTTTTCTTTTCGGCGTTGTTCAATACGGCTTTCTGCAATTGCCATGGCTGCTTTTTGCGTTGTTAAATTGTTTTTTACCGCATAATCAAAAATTTCCAACGTAGTGTTGTAGATATTTTCTGTACGACGCATCGCTTCCTCTTTACCGTAATTGGCAATTTCACCATACACATTAATAATTCCACCAGCGTTAATTAAGAAATCGGGCGCATAAACAATACCGCGTTCTTGCAAAATAGGACCGTGTACATTTTCGTTAGCCAATTGGTTATTGGCCGCACCAGCAATCACTTTAGCTTTAATTTTATAAACTGAATCATCATTAATAGTAGCGCCCAAAGCACAGGGTGCATAAATATCAACATCGGCACTATACAAATCGGCTCCAGCGAAGATCGTTGCACCATATTTTTGACTTACTTCCTCCAAACGTTGTTCACTCAAGTCGGCAATTTGCACCAAAGCACCTTCTTTACATAAAAAACTAACTAAGGTTTCACCAACGTGACCAACACCTTGAACCAGTACTTTTTTCCCAGAAAGATTGTCTGACCCAAATTGGTATTTAGCGGCTGCTTTCATTCCCATATATACCCCATAGGCAGTTACAGGCGAGGGATTACCAGAACCACCACGCGATTCAGAAATACCCGTAACGTAGGGTGTTACATCACGAACGGTATCCATATCTGCGGTTACCATTCCAACATCTTCAGCGGTGATATATTTTCCAGACAGAGAATTTACAAATTCGCCAAATTTGCGCATTAATGCTGGATTTTTATCTGTCTTTGCATCGCCAATAATTACGGCTTTACCTCCTCCTAAATCCAATCCAGAGATAGCTGATTTATAGGTCATTCCACGGGATAAACGCAAAACATCGTTTAAAGCTTCCCATTCGTTATTGTATTTCCACATACGAGTACCGCCGAGAGCCGGACCCAAAACAGTATTATGAATTCCGATTATTGCTTTTAAACCTGTATCTTTGTCGTGACAAAAAACGATTTGTTCGTGGTTATCAAATGATAGTTGTCCAAATACTGGATCCATTTTTTGTAGCTCCTTTGCTGTAGTGATTTCTGCAGTCATAAAATTAATTTTGTAATGCGACTTTATCAATAAGTCGTGGCAAATTTAACGTTTTATTCAAGATGTTACATCGAATTACACGTTAATTAGCAAAATGTTAGCAAAATTTGAACGTACTAAATTTTTACAGATTATTTTTTATCTACTATTTTAACAAAAAAATAAATAAAACAAAAACAGCGCTCCGCAACGCATGAAAGAACTTCAATATTTAAATAAATACTTTATTAAATACAAATACCACTTTTTATTGGGTATTTGTATTACAATTATTGCTCAAATTTTCTTTTCATACACCCCAAAGTTGATTAGTGCCGCTTTTAAAATTATTGAAAACTACCCCGAAAACGGCATGAATTCGCAACAAGTTATGCAATTGTTAATCCAAAATATTTTATTAGCAATAGGCACTTCGTTGGTTGCAGGCTTTTTAACCTTTTTAATGCGTCAAACTTTGATTGTGATGTCGCGCCATGTGGAATTTGATTTAAAAAATGAAGTGTTTCGGCATTATGAAGTGCTAGATCAAGGATTTTACAAACGCAACCGTACGGGAGACTTAATGAGTCGAATTAGTGAAGACGTGGCCAAAGTGCGCATGTATGTTGGACCGGCCGTAATGTATACGATTAACACAGTAATCCGTTTTGGCGTTGTTATTATTTATATGTATCATGTATCTCCAAAACTAACACTGTATACCCTTTTACCGTTACCAATTCTCTCGTATGTAATCTTCCGATTAAGTGTTTTAATCAACAAACGAAGTACTGCTTTCCAGCAATTTTTATCCAAAGTATCCAGTTTTAGTCAAGAAGTATTCTCTGGTGTTCGCGTAATTAAAGCTTATGCATTGGAACAAAAAAATCAAGAGGAGATGGCAAATTTGGCAGCAGAAAGCAAAGCCAAAAGTTTACATCTTGCTGGGGTTCAGTCGCTGTTTGGCCCTCTAATGATTACGTTGATTGGGGTGAGTAATCTCGCGGTGATTTATTTTGGCGGAATGATGTATATAGAAGGAGATCCGCACATTAAAAATATTGGGGTCATTGCCGAATTTATTTTGTATGTCAACATGCTTACCTGGCCGGTAGCAACCATTGGGTGGGTATCGTCATTGGTGCAAGAAGCAGAAGCTTCTCAAAAAAGAATTAATGAATTTCTAAAAACTGAACCTGAAATTAAAAACAATGCCAAATATCAGGGTACGATTGAAGGGAGAATCGAATTTAAAAATGTGAGTTACACCTACGAAGATACTCAAATTGAAGCATTAAAAGGGGTTTCCTTTGTAATTGAAAAAGGACAAACCTTGGCAATTTTAGGCAAAACTGGCGCAGGGAAATCGACTATTCTTACTTTACTTACACGACTTCACGACATCGAAAAAGGGAGTATCTTAATCGATAACCAACCTATTGATACAATAGATCTCGTTCAATTGCGGGACGCTATAGGAATCGTACCACAAGATGCCTTTTTATTTTCCGATACGATCAGTAATAATATTCGTTTTGGCAAAGAAAATGCTACGATGGAAGAAATAGAAACGGCAGCAAAACAAGCGGCTGTTCATGACAACATTATCCAATTTAATCAGCAATATGAAACCGTATTGGGTGAACGCGGTATTACGTTATCGGGAGGACAAAAGCAACGGGTTTCCATCGCGCGCGCAATCATTAAAGATCCGAAAATTCTTTTATTAGACGACTGTCTTTCTGCTGTAGATACCGAAACAGAAGAGAAAATTATTAACCATTTGTCCTCTATTTCCAAAAACAAAACAACCCTAATTGTAAGCCACCGCGTGTCAACCGCAAAAAATGCGGATCAAATTATCCTCTTGGATGAAGGCAAGATCATCCAACAAGGGACTCATTTTCAATTAGTAAACCAAGAAGGCTATTATAAAGCACTCTATGAAAAACAACTTTCTGAAAAAGAAGTTGAATAATACTTGCTTTATATTCATTTTTTTTTCATTTTCGTACATAGAAAAACAAGTAATTGACAGCACGAATTATGAGAGAAAATGATATGTTGGAAAAAGATGAAATTTTTTCCAAAGTTTTAAGAGCCGGTAGAAGAACGTATTTTTTTGATGTACGTTCAACCAAAGCAGACGACTACTATATCACGATTACGGAAAGTAAAAAATTTACTGAAGAAGACGGATCGTTTCATTTTAAAAAACATAAAATCTATTTGTATAAAGAAGATTTTACCGCTTTTCGAGAAATATTAGATGAGATGACCAACTTTGTATTGGATTCTAAAGGTGAAGAAGTAATTTCAGAACGACACCAAAAGGATTTTAAAAAAGAATATCCTACTGACTCCACCGATTCCTCCGAAAAGAGTTACACAGACATCGATTTTGACGATATTTAATAAAATAAGAAATCCGAAAGCCACATCAACTTTCGGATTTTTTTATTCCATCTAAAATGTAATTACTCTACTCCGGAAGTAAGGTAATTGTAAATTTTCATTCCTTGTTCATCGCTCAATTGTGCTTTCTTTTGCATGCGCGCTACAATGGGTTTCCATGCTTGCGCATTAAAATCACTCGGTTTATACAACTGATGGCAACGGGCACAACTACCTTCATAGAGACTTTTGCCTTCTGCTAAGGATGCTGTCATTTCAACTTTTACAGAAGGTGCAGCAGGCAAGCTAGGTGCCGATTTATTCGATCCACAAGCATAAATTAAACCAGCAATTACTATTAGGGAGCATAGGTGTTTTTTCATAGTTACATTATGTATTAAGAGAAAAATAAAGTCTAAAAATAGTCCAAGACATTTTTACGCTTATTTTACATCCATTAGTTCAACATCAAATACCAAGATTGCATCAGGTGGAATCACTCCTCCTGCACCCGCAGAACCATAACCAATATGCGGTGGAATCACAAAACGGGCTTTATCACCTACTTGCAATAACGCAATACCTTCATCCCAACCTTCAATAACATGGCCTTTTCCTAACGGAAATTCGATTGGTTTTTTTCGCCCATATGAACTATCAAATACTTTTCCATTATCTAAAGCGCCTGTATAATGAACCGAAACGGATTTACCTTTCTCTGCTTGTTTACCGCTTCCTTTTTGAATGATTTGGTAACGCAAGCCGCTTTCGGTTTTTTGAAAACCAGCAGCCAACTTTTCAATTGCAGCTTCTGCTCTTTGCTTGGCTTCTTCCAAACGTTTTACACGTGAACCTTCAAATGTTCGAAATGCTTCTATAGCATTCCATTTTTTTGCTTCATCACCTTCTCGAATGATTTCAATTTGATCAATCGTATCATTTTGTTGGATTGCATCAACTACATCTTGACCTTCAACTACATTTCCAAAAACGGTATGTTTTCCATCCAACCATGGGGTTGCCACATGGGTAATAAAAAACTGCGACCCGTTTGTACCCGGCCCAGCATTTGCCATAGACAACACTCCAGGTCCGCTGTGAACTAAATCGGGATGAAACTCGTCATCAAATTTATACCCTGGACCGCCTGAACCAATTCCTTGTGGACACCCTCCTTGAATCATAAAGTCAGGGATAACACGGTGAAATTTTAAACCATCATAATAGGGTTTTCCCATAGGATGAACGTTGTTTTCTAATTGACCTTCGGCTAAGCCTACAAAATTACCTACCGTTCCCGGTGTCAAATCGTATGTTAATTTAACTAAAATCGAACCTCGGGAGGTATTAAATTTAGCGTATATTCCGTTTTCCATTGTATTTAAATTTGAATTTTGGCAAAGGTAAACTTATTCTGTTAACTTTTAAATACAAAAAACAGTCCGACTGCCAACGAATTTTTGATTAAAGATCGTTTTGACTTTCAGGAGGTGCAAACGGAATTGATTACCAAAGTACAACGATTTTCTAATCAAGGCCCATCGTGCATTCAATTGCAAAACCATCCCTTCTGGGGACCACTTTCTACAGATGAATGGGATAAACTAATGTGGAACCATTTGAATCACCACTTGGAACAATTTGGCGTTTAAAAAACATTGCACCATATTTAAAAGGTTGTGTACCTTTGTTTCAAATTTGAATTATGCGCATTGATATTATTACGGTCCTGCCCGAATTACTCCGAAGTCCTTTTGATGCATCTATTATGAAGCGTGCAATTGAGAAAGGTTTGGTCGAAGTGCATTTTCATAATTTACGCGATTATGCTACAAACAAGTATAAAAGTGTAGACGATTACCCTTATGGCGGAGGTGCCGGTATGGTAATGATGATCGAACCCATCGACAAATGCATTTCACAGTTAAAGAGCGAACGCGATTATAACGAAATCATCTACATGACTCCCGATGGCGAAACCTTAAACCAAGGAATGGCCAATACGATGTCGTTGTGCAAAAACATCGTTATTCTTTGCGGTCATTACAAAGGGGTTGATCAACGCGTTCGGGATCATTTGATTACAAAAGAAATTTCAATCGGTGATTATGTCCTTTCGGGAGGGGAACTCGGTGCTATTATTCTATCCGACGCTTTGATTCGATTAATTCCAGGTGTTTTAAGTGATGAAACTTCGGCATTAACCGACAGTTTTCAAGACAATTTACTTGCACCTCCCATTTATACGCGTCCAGCCAATTATAACGGCTGGGAAGTTCCACCCGTTTTGTTAAGTGGACATGCCGCTAATATAGACCAATGGAGAGAAGAAATGGCCTATGAACATACCAAAAACCGTCGACCGGACCTGCTTGATCGATAATCATTTAGCGTTTTTTAAATAAAAAAACCTGCGTGCTCAAAAAATTTATAATTCATCATTTCTAATTTAAAATAATTAGTTACATTTGCACCCGCATTGGACCAACCTCTGACGATAACCGTGTATGTTGCTCTAAGGAAACATTAAACGTTTTTAAAATGGCAGATTTATTAAAATTCGTTCAAGACGAATTCGTTGCAAAAAAAGATTTCCCCGATTTTGGAGCTGGTGATAGCATCACCGTTTACTATGAAATTAAAGAGGGTGAAAAAACAAGAACCCAGTTTTTTAAAGGTGTGGTTATTCAACGTAAAGGCGCAGGAGTTACCGAGACCTTTACCATCCGTAAAATGTCAGGTGCTGTAGGTGTAGAGCGTATCTTCCCATTAAACATGCCTGCTTTACAAAAAATCGAAGTAAATCAAAGAGGTAAAGTTCGTAGAGCACGTATCTTCTACTTCCGTGAGCTTACCGGTAAAAAAGCTAAAATTAAAGAACGAAGAAGATAATCGTTGTTCTTTCCTTATAAAAGAGTCCTGCTTACTAAAGTGGGACTTTTTTATTATTAAAAAATCGGCAGGTCATTTATTTATTTTCTGTTTAGCATACTTAAAGTAAAAAAAGGGAAGAATCCAATCGATTTCCTCTAGAAATTCGATTCACCTTCATGGGTATCTTTATATATTTGCAAACGATTTATAATTTCGCTAACCAAACGTTTTTTATATATGGCAAAAATTAAAGTAACCAATCCGATTGTAGAATTGGATGGTGATGAAATGACACGAATTATCTGGAGTTTTATTAAAGAACAACTGATTTTACCTTATCTAGATATCGATATTAAATACTACGATCTAGGGATTGAATACCGCGACGCTACCAATGATCAAGTGACTATAGATGCTGCTGAAGCTATTAAAAAATACAATGTAGGGATTAAATGTGCAACAATCACCCCTGATGAAGCGCGTGTTGAAGAATTTCAATTAAAAGAAATGTGGAAATCGCCTAACGGAACCATTCGTAATATCGTGGGCGGAACCGTTTTTAGAGAACCGATCATTATGAGCAATGTTCCCCGTTATGTGCAAGGTTGGACAAAACCTATCGTCATCGGACGTCACGCTTTTGGTGATCAATATAAAGCCACCGATAAAGTAATTAAAGGAAAAGGCAAACTCACGATGGCATTTACCGATGAAAACGGAGCAACCACTTCCTGGGAAGTATTCAACTTTAAAAGTGATGGCGTAGCAATGTGTATGTACAATACCGATGAATCGATTTACGGATTTGCACATTCTTCCTTCCAAATGGCATTAACCAAAAAATGGCCTTTATACCTTTCTACTAAAAACACCATCTTAAAGGCTTATGATGGACGTTTTAAAGATATTTTTGAAGAAGTTTACCAACAACACTACAAGGCACAATTTGAAGCATTGGGCATTGTTTATGAACACCGATTAATAGACGATATGGTTGCATCGGCAATGAAGTGGAATGGTGGTTTTGTTTGGGCTTGTAAAAACTACGATGGCGATGTTCAATCAGACACCGTTGCTCAAGGTTTTGGATCGCTTGGATTAATGACCTCAGTGTTAGTCACTCCCGATGGTAAAACAGTCGAGGCTGAGGCTGCTCACGGAACGGTAACACGTCACTACAGACAACACCAACAAGGTAAAAAAACGTCAACAAATCCTATTGCATCCATTTTTGCTTGGACACGTGGTTTGGAACACCGCGGCAAATTAGATGGCAACCAGGAATTAATTAATTTCTGTCATGCTTTAGAAACCGTTTGTATTGAAACTGTTGAGAGTGGTAAAATGACAAAAGATTTGGCCCAGTTGGTAAAACCTGAGGGATTAACCGATGCCGATTACCAAACAACCGAGGATTTCTTACAAACCTTAAAAGTGAATTTAGAAGCTAAATTGGCATAATTCAATAGTTACGCAAAGAATAAAAGACGGTTTTTGCCGTCTTTTTTTATGCTTTCTTCTTTGTTTTTAAGGGTAACGCATATTGATAACCTAGAGTGAGTTCGGTAAAATCGGCTTGACCTAAATTTGCATTAATAAACGCACCAAGAAATAAGTTATGACGTGGAGCAATATCGGTATTCAAGAGATATGCTTTAACACCCAAACGGGTAGAAATTGTTTTCTTGATTTTGTAATAGGTAGTTAATTCGCCCAACTGCATCGCCCCATCTTTATATTTTTCTTCGTTAATCTGCCAATCAAAAGCATACGCTGGTTTATATAAATTGATCCCCATTTCCAATTCGACTCCAACATGACTCAAAAGCAACTCACCGCTTCCGGATATTCCAATAGTTGAAGCATACTGCAATGGATTATTTCGAAAATTTGGATATAAAGAAGCAACTACAGCACCATTTTCTTGAATATAATCGTAATAATCTTTATACAAGCGATAATACATTCCGGCACCTAACTTAAATGATTTATTATAGATTACCCCTGAAGAAACAGCCATTGTATAAACATCTTTTGCCGCATTATCATATATCGAAAGTACGCGCCGACCAAGTCCAAATCGAGAAGCATAATAGCTTTGCCGCGTTGCTGTGATCGGATGGGTTACGGAACTTGTAGCTTCTTTTTTATTAAAATTCAATTGCGAATATAAACTCACCAAAAATGTATTTAACCCGTTGTTGGGTAAACGCGTATGCCCATTAGAATTGTGAAAATAACCCAATCCTAATTTTAAATCAAACGCTTTTTTCTCCCATAATTGGTAGTACATATTGGTGCGAAACCCCCATGTAAAACGGGTAGAAATAGCTTTATTATTGGGGTTGTTTAAAGGGTCATACAAGTGCGTAAAATAAGAAGCTCCCAAACCTACTTTTAATTGATACCGGGACGACCAAGCGCGAAAAACTTTAAAATTAACAAATGGAGTTAACGTATAGGCCGAACCCAAATATGTAGCATTTCCTAATTGTACGTAAGAAAACGTTAAGCCCGTTTCTGGAAAACCTAACTGTTGTTTCCATGTTCTATTCAGCTTACTTTGGGTTGTACCGACTGAAACTAAAAAGCCATGCTGCGGACCAATGGGCGGAAAATCAACATTGGCTGGTGATGTCTTACCCAACGAATATTCTAGGGCAGCATACCAATGGGATTTTGATTTTTGTGCAAAAAAAGAGGCGTTTACACCTACTGTAAGGGCAAATAAAAATGAGAATCGATTTAATGTAAACATGAAATTCCGATGAATGCCGTGTAAAAATAAACGAATTCTATTATTTTTTTTCGCCTTCTTTCGATTTATCCATTTTTTCTACATATTCAACTTGCAAACGAGCCTTGTACCCGATACCGAGATTCCAATATTTTTGAGAAAACAAGGTTCCATTAGCATCATAGAAATCGTATTGTCCCGTATTGGGTGACAGCTGACCATAGTTCAATGCCTCTATTTCAATAATATTAATACCGGGATTCAATGTTGCCGTAAATTTTTGAAAATCATCCCGCAAAACTAGTGATGGATTCACCAAGATACCGTTTAACCAAACCCGAATATGATCACCGTCAATTATACCGTAATCTCGGGTGGACAATTCTATTTTTTGAGTAAAAACGATTGCCCTACCTAAGTCCATATCGCGATTAAATAGTTCTGGACTTACACCCTCTTCTTTCAACTTCATATTAAACCGGTCGGTATAGAGTTCGGCCGGATTGCGCACTTCATATTGTTTATCGGGAAGCTCACCAATTTTGGGCATTTGCGGTAAACTCTGCATGATTATATCGTCTGATGTTCGCGCTTTTGGAGTATTTATTTTAAACAATGGAACAACAGTAGGCGTGGTTTCTACAGTTGCTTTTTTCTTTGCTAAATTGTCAGGGACCGCTTTAATTTTTATCTTCTTCCGACGCGTCTCAAATTGAGACCAACTCGAAATAGAAATTAAAAATAATAAAAGAAAAAAACGGCCTTTCATACTAAAAATTTGGTTAAAAATAAAGTGAAAATAGCGATAGTGCTGCAGTTTAACCTTACATTAACAATCGCATTGCAACAAGTTGGCTAATCATTCACCAAATTTGCAATTCTATACAACAAAGATTATGCCTTTATTTTTACGTTCAACTTTGATTTTGTGTCTTTTTAGCTTTGGACTACTAGCGCAAGAAAAATTTACACTCAGTGGAACCATTGTTGATGCCCAAAACAATGAAACACTTATTGGTGTTACTATTCTTGTTAAAGAAACACAATCATACGCGATAACCAATGAATACGGTTTTTACTCCATTACGCTTCCTTCTGGAAATTATTCGATTGCTTACAGTTATTTGGGGTATACCACAAAAACCGAAAAAATTGAATTAAACCAAAACCGAAAATTAGACATACTGCTCGAGGGTAAAGGTGAAATTTTAGAGGAAGTAATTATCACAACCGATGCAACCAAAAGCAATATTCGCAAACCCGAAATTAGTGTCCATAAATTAACAACAGCCACTATCAAACAAATGCCCGTAGTATTGGGTGAAGTTGATATTTTAAAATCTATTTTGTTCTTACCGGGTGTAACCAATGCCGGTGAAGGACAATCGGGATTTAATGTTCGAGGAGGTGGAGCTGATCAAAATTTAATACTGCTCGATGAAGCGACAATTTACAATTCTTCCCATCTATTTGGCTTTTTCTCGGTTTTCAATCCCGACGCAATCAAAGATTTAAAGTTATACAAAGGGGGTATCCCCGCGCGTTTTGGAGGGCGCGCTTCCTCCGTGTTAGAGCTCTACCAAAAAGAAGGAAATAGTAAAAACTTTCATATGAATGGGGGGATCGGACTTATTTCTTCCCGCATTCTAGCTGAGGGTCCGCTGCAAAAAAACAAAGGTTCATTTTTAATTGGAGGACGGGGTTCGTATGCCCATTTGTTCTTAAAATTATCCAATAATGAAAACTCCGCCTATTTTTATGATTTAAATACTAAACTGAATTATAAGTTTAATAAAAACAATACCGTATTCCTCTCCGGATATTTTGGCCGCGATGTATTTAATATTAATCAAAGTTTTGAAAACATCTATGGTAACGCCACACTTAATCTGCGTTGGAACCATTTGTATTCCGATCAATTATTTTCTAATCTATCACTTATTTATAGCGACTATTATTACGGATTAAATCTTGATTTTGTTGGTTTTAACTGGGATTCCGGAATTAAAAATTACAACATCAAATACGATTTCAGGCACTACCTAACCGATAAAATTAAATTGTTCTACGGTGTATCTGGAATTTATTACGACTTTAATCCTGGCACAATCGAACCTTCTCGTTTGGATTCAGGCATCAATTACCGCCAATTAGAAAAAAAATACGCTTTTGAACCCGCCATTTATTGGAGTGCTGAACAAAAAATTAGCAACCGATTAAATGTCGAATATGGATTCCGTTACAGTTGGTTTTACCGACTTGGCAGTTCGACAAAAAATCTATACGCCAATAATAATCCCGTACTCTTTGATGACGAATTAAAAATTTATGAAAAAGCAACTCCAATCGGAACAAAGTATTATGGCGCCAATCAAGTTATGGCGGCTTATGATAACTTCGAACCCCGTTTCGCTTTATCGTATGAATTAAACAATCAAAATTCGCTAAAACTAGGATACAACCGTATGGTGCAATACTTACAATTGATATCCAATACTGCCTCACCTACTCCGTTAGATGTATGGACTCCGAGTGATTCGTACATCCAACCACAAATTGCTGACCAAATTGCTTTGGGGTATTTTTCAAACTTACAAGACGATAAGTTCTCATTTGAAGTGGAAACTTTTTACAAACGCGTAAAAAACAGAATGGATTACATTGATGGTGCCGACTTAATCGCCAATGAAGCGATCGAACAAGTGATTCTAAATGGAGAAATGCGCGCTTATGGTCTCGAAGTCCTATTCCGAAAAAACACAGGCAACTGGACGGGCTGGGTGGCCTATACGCTTTCAAAGTCGGAACAACGTACGCCAGGAAGAACGCCCAACGAAACAGGAATCAACAATGGCGAATGGTACCGATCGGGCTACGACAAGCGGCATAATTTATCTTTGACTTCAACCTATAAATGGAATAAGAAATGGACCTTCGGTGCCAACTTTGTGTTACAATCGGGACAACCCATTACCTATCCCAACAGTCAATATGTGTACCAAGGTATAACTGTGCCCAATTATGGATTGCGTAATGAAAATAACTTGCCGTTGTACCACCATTTAGACATTTCTGCTACGCTTACCCCAAAACAGAAAAGTAAAAAATGGACTGAAGAATGGGTCTTTAGCATCTATAATTTGTATGCCCGTAAAAACGCGGCAAACATTAGTTTTAGACAAAACCTTGAAACAGGGCGAAATGAAGCGATACGCTTATCTATATTCGGAATAGTACCCGCAATTACGTATAATTTTAAATTTTAACACCTTGAAAAAATATAGTCTTTTATTTGTTCTTTTACTAACCTTCATTAGCTGTGAAGATGTTGTCGAAGTTGATTTAGAAACAGCTGAGCCTAAATTGGTTATTGATGCCAACTTACGTTGGGAAAAAGGAACTGCTGGCAACGAACAAACCATTAATTTAAGCCTAACTACTGGATATTTTGCCAATGAAATACCTAAAGTTTCTGGTGCTACCGTTTATGTGACGAATTCATCTAATACCGTTTTTCCTTTTATTGAAACCGTTCCCAATTCAGGGGCTTATGTTTGTACAACATTCATCCCGGTAATTAATGAAAGTTATACCCTTACTGTGGAATATCAGGGGACTACTTATCGCGCTGTAGCACCTTTAATGGCAACGCCAACAATTGACGCAATCCAGCAAAATACAGTGCAAGGATTTGGAGGTGATGAGATTCAAGTGAAATTCTTTTACCAAGACAACGGCAATGAAGATAATTTTTATTTGGTGGGCGTAAAAAATGCAAAACTTGCCCTACCTGAATATGGTGTAATTTCAGATGAGTTTTTTCAAGGCAATCAAATGTTTGGATTCTATACCAATGAAAACTTAGAAACCAATGTTCAATTGCGCTGTAAACTTGAAGGCATTACAGAACGGTATTATAATTACATGAACAAATTATTAAATATTGCAGGTAATCAAGGGGGAAGTCCTTTCGCTACACCACCTGCTACATTACGCGGTAATATTGTAAACCAAACCAACGAAGCCGATTATCCCTTGGGCTATTTCCATTTGTCAGAAGTAGATTATATAGACTACACCGTAGAATAGTGCGTGTTTTTATGTTCAAATTGGATTCGCATAAATTGATTTTACGTCTACCATTATGAAGCTCCAAAAAAAAATCAATTGAAACAATTGCCAAAAATTGCTATTTTTGAAAGGGTACTCCCAACATCATTAAATTCTGTACGATAAAAATTCATCATGTCATCCCACCACATAGTTCGTGACGACCAAGAGCCTGCGCTAATCATAGCAAATGGCGCGTCCTGTTCGATGGAGTTTTTAAACCAATTATTAGAATGGCAGCCACTTGTTATCGTATTGGACTCCGCTATGGAACGCGTGGCTGAACTTGGGATAAAAGTAGATGTGCTGTTGGGTGATTTTGATCGGGGTTTTGATCCGTTAGTATATACCGAAAAACAATTTCCTTTAACCATTGTTCATACTCCAAACCAAGATAAAACCGATTTAGAAAAGGCGTTTGACTATTTAATCGAACGCGGGCATCGTGGGGTAAATGTAGTTTGGGCTACCGGCAATCGTATGGATCATACATTGCATAACCTTACAATTATGGCGCGCTATCAAAATGATCTGAAAGTGGTGTATTTAGACGATCATTCGAAACTTTTTCTTGCACCAAAAAAATTTGAAAAGTGGTACCTCAAAGACAGTATACTTTCACTAATCCCTTTAGGCACCGTTACCGGTATAACAACTAAAAATCTTGCTTATCCCTTAACCGACGAAACGCTCACCC
This sequence comes from Flavobacterium sp., assembly GCF_027484945.1. GTDB lineage: Bacteria > Bacteroidota > Bacteroidia > Flavobacteriales > Flavobacteriaceae > Flavobacterium. The sequence continues at coordinate 30,283 of NZ_JAIXRZ010000059.1, read as the reverse complement.
TGGGCTACCGATCCGGAAGCAGCAATCATGTAGCAGAAAATGGCTTAGTTACCATTGCTTTTGAAACCGGTGATTTACTATTAATTGAAAGTTAACATCGCGTATCCAATAATTTCGTTGTATTCACGTTATCTTAAAATAAACTTAATACAATGAAAAAAATTCTTCCGCTGTTGTGCTTGATTTGCACGGGGTTTGTTTGGAGCCAAGAAGCGAATAACCTTAATGAAGCCTTAATTGTAGCGCAAAAAGAACATAAAAAAGTACTTTTATATTTCTCTGGCTCCGATTGGTGTGCGCCTTGCATTAAATTTAAAAAAACAATAATCAACGACCCTCTTTTTCAGGAATTTGCCAAAACCAATTTAGTTGTTGTGAATGCCGACTTTCCGCGATTGCGCAAAAACAAGCTTAGTACTGAACAGGAAAAAGCAAATGAAATGGCCGCAGAAGCTTTTAATCAAGAAGGTGTTTTTCCGCGAATTGTAGTATTGGATGAACATAAAAAGATCCTAAAAAAATGGGATGGACTACCAACAGAAACCGTCGATCAATTTATAAAAGCTTTGCAATAATATGGTTTTCAAACGCAGGGAGCGCTTAATGGGAAACCAATTTGAATTTACCTTACTAGGGGCAAGTGCAAGTGAGGTTGAACCGCTTTTTGATTGTGCTATAACTGAAATACAACGAATAGAAACCATTCTTACAACGTTTAGTTCAACAAGTGTAACTGCAACAATCAATGCAAATGCAGGAATTCAACCCGTACAAGTACCCGATGAAGTTTTTCAATTAATTCACCGTAGTCAAATGCTCTCCCAAATGACACAAGGTGCGTTTGATTTAAGCTACGGCAGTATTGATAAGCGCTTTTGGAATTTTGATACCACTATGACCGAATTACCCGATCCAGCCATTGCAAAAAAATCGGTGGCCTTAATCAACTATACCAATATTATTTTGGACTATAATTTACAAACGGTTTTTCTTAAAGAAAAAGGGATGCGAATAGGATTTGGTGGAATTGGAAAAGGATTTGCAGCAGAAATGGCACGAAAAAAATTAAAAGAAAGCGGTGTGCAAAGTGGCATTGTAAATGCGTCGGGGGATTTGGCGGCCTGGGGAACTCAAGAAGATGGTAGTCCGTGGACAATTGGAATTGCTGATCCTAATGCAAAAAATGGCTTGTTTGCCGGATTTCAAATTACGGATAAAGCGGTAGCTACTTCAGGTAATTATGAAAAATATGCAATAATTGGAGGTAAAAAACACAGCCATACCATTGATCCAAAAACCGGCTTTCCTGTAAGCGGAATTAAAAGCGTTACCATCATTGCAGAAAATGCTGAAATCGCAGATGCTTTGGCAACGCCCGTAACAGTTATGGGCATTGAGGTGGGTCTCGATTTTATAAATCAATTGCAAACTATCGGTTGTATTATTATCGATGATAACGACCGAATATATACTTCACATAATATTCAATTAAAATGAAAAAAACACTTGTTCTTTTGGGGATACTCAGTTGTACCGCCTGCACCTCGGTAAAGGAATATCAGAAATCAAAAATCAATGATTCTGAGATGGCACTAGCCCCAAAGCCTACTGAAAAATTTGAAAATACATTCCAACTCTATCGCGAGGGAAGCTCGGGAGCGAATGGTGGAAAAACGGGTGGTGGCTGTGGCTGTAATTAATTCTAAAAATCCCTAACCATGAAAAAAAGAATTATTACTGCCGCTTGTCTTGCGCTACTTTTCCATCCAAAAGTGAAAGCCCAAAACGATACCACTACGGTTTATAAAAAGCAAAAATTAAAAATCGAAGAAGTTAATTTTATTTCCAGCTATTACACCCAACAAGGTGATAATTCGGCGGTAACTGGAGGAAAAGGAACAGAAAAACTTACCGACATTGCCACAAATATCGAAGTTGTTTTGACCAAAAAAAATGCCTACAAGCGTACCCATCAATTTAATTTAAGCTTGGGAGTGGATTCTTACACCTCAGCTTCATCAGATAAAATTGATCCGAATACGGTATCTTCAGCTTCCTATCAAGACGTTCGAGTATATCCATCTGCACAATACGCTTACAAAAACGATGAAAAAAAGTATATCGTTAATGCTGGATTATCGTTTTCTGCCGAATATGACTATTTCTCAAGTGGCGTAAATTTTGGATATGCCAAGAGTTCGAAAAACAATAATCGGGAATTTTCTGCCAAAGCGTCTGTTTTCTTAGATACATGGAAGGTGATTTTACCAGTCGAGCTACGAAACAATCCTTCTGATAATCAAGCTAATAATGGTGATATGAAACCCCGGAACTCCTATAATTTAGGATTAACTTATGCACAAGTGGTTACTAAAAATTTCCAATTGGCATTCATGACGGATATTGGATACCAACAAGGATTATTAGGTACAAAATTCAACCGTGTCTATTTTGACAATGCAACTGTTGCTTCTGAGAAATTACCCGATACCCGATTTAAATTACCTGCTGGTGTAAGGGCCAATTACTTTTTGGGGGATAACCTGGTTTTGCGTTCACTGTACCGCTATTATACCGATACTTGGGCTATTCAATCGCATACCTTTAGTTTTGAGCCCGTTTATAAAATCAATGCGTTTTCATCGATTGCCTTACCGTATCGTTTTTATACCCAAACCCAAGCAAATTATTTCAAAGCGATAAATCAACATGTTCAAGGAACCGAATTTTATACGAGTGACTTTGACTTGTCGCAATTTTCGAGTCATATGCTGGGGCTATCCTATCACAAAACCGATAATGATCGTGGTATATTCAATAGTAGACGTATTCACTCATTTGAATTGCGCTATGGATACTACAGTCGAAATAATGGCTTACAATCGCATATCATTACTTTAGCACTACAATTTAAATAACACGGATTTACCTACAATAAAAACGCCACTGCTTATTTTTTAAGTTGTGGCTTTTTTTTAACTTATGGTTTGGTTTTGAACGAATTCACCTAAAACCACTTTATAAGTGTAATAGAAAGACTAATGGATACCATTGAAGACTTTGAAACCAAATTGGTTAAGTCGTATTCTCCATAAATAATTCGTTACTTTTGCAGGATATTCCTCTACTACTAGTATTATTAATACGATGCGATTTCAAGTCATTTCCGAATACCAACCCAAGGGCGATCAACCACAAGCAATTCAAAAATTAGTTGCTGGCATTGAAGCTGAAGACAAATACCAAACCCTACTTGGGGTGACGGGCTCGGGAAAGACATTTACGATTGCGAATGTTATTCAAGAAGTGCAACGGCCCACCTTGGTGTTGGCGCATAATAAAACTTTGGCGGCGCAATTGTATTCGGAATTTAAGCAGTTTTTTCCGAATAATTCGGTACAGTATTTTGTTTCCTATTACGACTATTACCAACCCGAAGCGTATATCCCTGTCACTGGAACCTATATTGAAAAAGACTTGTCAATCAATGATGAATTGGAGAAATTACGGTTAAGCACAACTTCTGCCTTACTCTCTGGACGTCGTGATGTATTGGTAGTGGCCTCTGTTTCGTGCCTTTATGGTATTGGAAATCCGGTAGAATTCCAAAAAAACGTCATCGCAATTCACCGCGATCAAGCGATTTCGCGAACAAAATTATTGCATCGTTTAGTACAAAGTTTATATGCCCGTACCGAAGCAGGGTTTACACCAGGAACTTTTCGTATCAAAGGCGATACGGTAGAAGTCTTTCCAAGTTATGCTGACGACCCTTTTCGTATTCATTTTTTTGGTGATGAAATTGAAGCCATAGAGTGTTTTGATTTTGAAAGTTTGAAGGTAATCGAACGGTACGATAAACTCAACATTTATCCTGCTAACATGTTTGTAACTTCACCTGAAGTTTTGCAGTCGGCAATTTGGGATATTCAACAAGACTTGGTAAAACAAGTGGATTATTTTAAAAAAATCGGAAAACATCTTGAAGCCAAACGGTTGGAAGAACGCACTAATTTTGACTTAGAAATGATTCGGGAATTGGGGTATTGCTCTGGAATCGAAAACTATTCCCGATACCTAGACCGTCGTCTACCCGGCACCCGTCCTTTCTGTTTACTGGATTATTTTCCATCAGATTATTTAATGGTAATTGATGAAAGTCACGTAACCATTTCTCAAGTGCATGCGATGTATGGCGGAGATCGCAGTAGAAAAGAGAACTTGGTCGAATATGGATTTCGACTTCCAGCAGCAATGGACAACCGCCCATTAAAGTTTGAAGAATTTGAATCTCTTCAAAACCAGGTAATTTATGTTTCGGCTACGCCCGCCGATTACGAATTGCAAAAAACAGAAGGGGTATATGTCGAGCAAATCATTCGTCCCACGGGTCTATTAGATCCTGTTATTGAAATTCGACCCAGTCTAAATCAAATCGACGACCTTATCGAAGAAATCCAACAACGCTGTGAAGTAGATGAACGTATTATTGTGACAACGCTAACTAAACGAATGGCCGAAGAATTGACTAAATACTTAACCAAAGTTTCCATTCGGTGCCGCTATATCCACAGTGATGTTGATACTTTGGAACGGGTAGCAATTATGCAAGATTTACGCAAAGGATTATTTGATGTACTCATTGGGGTTAACCTGCTTCGCGAAGGCTTGGACTTGCCTGAGGTTTCACTCGTTGCCATTTTAGATGCCGACAAGGAAGGTTTTTTACGCAGCCACCGCTCCCTTACCCAAACCGTTGGTCGGGCCGCGCGTAATATCAATGGGAAAGCCATTATGTATGCCGATAAGATAACCGATTCGATGCAAAAAACCATAAACGAAACCAATTACCGTAGAGAAAAACAAATTCAATACAACACCCAACACCACATTACTCCTAAAGGTTTAAACAAAACACTGAACAATCCGTTGACCAAAAATCAATTGGAAACTACCTTTGAATACGAAACTACAAGCCCAAAAGCAGCTGAAGACCAGACAGCTTATTTGACAAAACCAGAAATTGAAAAACGTATTCGCGAAACCCGCAAAGCAATGGAGAAAGCGGCAAAAGAATTGGACTTTATGCAAGCAGCACAATTACGGGATGCGATAAAAGTCTTAGAAGGGCAATTGGCGAAAGTTTAAAAAAAGGAATTTATGCACCCTTTTAATTATGTTGTTCTTGAAATACTTCGAGCAAAAAACTAGGATCAATTTCACGTGTCGGTGAACGTTCCATCGCTTTCAATACCCTTTTAATCGCATGTGGGTTGAGTCCCATATTGATTCCAATTTCATGGATTTTGATTTGTTCACGTTCGTGTAAAATCCCATCACAATGCATTAATAAAGCCAATCGGTAGAATTGTAAAATGCGTTCAAATTCCGATTTGATAATTTCACTGCGGTGTTCTTCATGAAACAATTGACGGAATTGTTCTTTAGAGACACCCAATTCTGTAGCAATAAGCGACAAAAAAGCATATTCTCGTTCGTGCAATTCGCCGTCTACAATGGCAAAGGCAATCATATCGGACAATAAACTGATTTTTTCGGATGGGGTATTCATGATTTCCGTATTTTTAGCTAAAATAAAAAATAAACTAATAGTTCCGTCGTGCAAAAGTTTCTATTTGTTCTGTTCATACTTCAAATTTCATTTACAAAAGCACAAGACCATTCGGCTTCAGTACAAGTACAAAGCTTTAGCTTGGAAGCCCCTCAATTGCACACAACAAAAACAATCAGACTGTATCTTCCAAAAGATTATACGACTTCCCAAAAAAAGTATCCGGTTATTTATATGCCCGATGGACAAAATTTATTCGACATAAAAACGGCGTATCTCGGAGAATGGAAAATTGATGAAACCTTAGATCGTTTGAATGCACAAGTAATTGTTGTCGGAATTGATCATGGAGGCGATAAACGATTGGAAGAACTTACGCCGTTTACAAATGCCAAATACGGTGGTGGAAAAGGGGATTTATATCTCGAATTTCTTGTAAACACCTTAAAACCCTATATCGATTCGCATTATCGCACGAAAACAAATGCCAAAAACACAGCGCTATTTGGAAGTTCGTTGGGTGGACTTATCGCTTTTTACGCCTCACTTAAATATCCTGAAATTTATGGTAAAGTCGGTTGTTTTTCGCCTGCCTTCTGGATTAATCGCGATCCGTTGAAAGCACTTATGGAACAAACACCAACCTACACCTCACGCATCTATCTATTATGCGGCGATCAAGAAGGCGACGATGCAATGGAAACGGATATGCATACGATAGAAAACTGGATTAATACCCGACGGTGTTCTTGTAAAATGAAAAATAAAAGTGTAATTATTCCCGGTGGACAACATAACGAAAAGCTTTGGAGTGAACAGTTTGAAAAAGCGTATCTTTGGTTGTTTTAATTTAGTGATTAGTGATTAGTGATTAGTGATTAGTGATTAGTGATTAGTGACTAGTGATTAGTGAAGAAAAAAATCTATGACCAATGAATAACAACGATATATTTAAAAAACTTCGCGTGGCGCTGCAATTGCGGGATGATCAAATTGTAGAAATTTTAGATCTCGTGGATTTCCGCATTTCAAAAGGGGAATTGGGAAACTTTTTTAGGGATACCAATCATCCTAAATATATGGATTGTGGGGATCAAATTTTACGCAATTTTTTAAATGGATTAATTATTCATTTACGCGGCACCAAAGAAACCCCTAAAAATCCATTGGAAGTTATTGCCTCGCATAAATCAACCCAACCAGCAGGAGATAAGAAAGAAAAACCTAAATCGGCTAAACCCCAATCGTTTGGTAAAAAACCGGTGAAGAAATTCAACGCCAAACCTGTAGTTGTTGAAAAAGTCAATTACAAAAACGGGAAGAAAAAAGAGCATTGATTGTACACCAACCAACGACACTAAATCCGTTCCTTATCTTGCGCTAAGGATAGTAGTGTAAAGCCCGGATGCCGAAGTTTACAGAGGCAACGGACTTGCAACGGATAGCATGGACAGCGCCCAAATAAAAAAATCCCGATAACGTAATGCTATCGGGATTTTTCACTTTTATTAATTTATTTTACGACAAAGCGGCTTTCACTTGATCAGCAGCTTCTTGGAATTGTACCGCTGATAAAATAGGCATTCCTGAATTGTCTATCAATTCTTTGGCAACCTCGGCATTGGTTCCTTGCAAACGCACAATTATAGGTACATTAATTTCATCACCCATATTTTTATAAGCATCTACAACACCTTGCGCCACTCGGTCACAACGCACGATTCCACCGAAAATATTAATTAAAATCGCTTTTACATTAGGATCTTTCAAAATGATACGGAAAGCCGTTTCCACACGTTTAGCATCGGCAGTTCCCCCTACGTCTAAGAAATTTGCAGGCTCAAAACCAGCATATTTAATCAAGTCCATTGTAGCCATTGCTAAACCAGCTCCGTTTACCATACATCCAACAGTACCGTCTAAGTCTACATAATTTAAACCGGCTTCTTTTGCTTCAACTTCAATTGGATTTTCTTCACGAATATCGCGCATTTCTGCAATTAATGCTTGGCGGTATAAAGCGTTATCATCAATATTTACCTTTGCATCAACTGCTAAGATTTTGTTGTCGGATGTTTTTAAAACCGGGTTAATCTCAAACAATGAAGCATCGCTGTTTACATAAGCCGTATATAAAGAGTCAACAAATTTCACCATTTCTTTGAACGCATTTCCCGACAAACCTAGATTAAAGGCAATACGACGCGCTTGGAATCCTTGTAATCCAATATTAGGATCAATTTCTTCCGTAAAAATCAAATGAGGCGTTTTCTCGGCCACTTCTTCAATGTCCATACCACCTTCGGTAGAATACATAATCATGTTTCTTCCTTTAGCACGGTTTAACAATACCGACATATAAAACTCAGACGTTTCACTTTCACCTGGGTAATAAACATCCTCAGCAATCAATACTTTATGAACTTTCTTGCCTTCAGGTGGTGTTTGTGGCGTTTTTAACATCATGCCGATAATTTGTTCTGAAATTTCGGTTACCTGATCTAAATTTTTCGCCAATTTCACTCCGCCGCCTTTACCGCGTCCTCCAGCATGAATTTGAGCTTTTACCACATACCAAGATGTCCCGGTATCGGCAGTTAATTGTTTTGCAGCGGCTACTGCTTCTACTGGATTATTGGCAACAATACCACGCTGTACGCGAACGCCATACTTAGCGAGAATTTCTTTTCCTTGATATTCGTGAATATTCATAATATAGAATAAGTTTAGTTGTATTCAGAACGGGTCCGATATTTGAGGCACAAAGGTAAGTAAATCGACCTAAACAAAAAAAAATTGCCCATCAAATTAGCAAGAATTTTAGTGCCGGCTTGCGCTACCCCTTTTCCTACTTTAAATATGTCTTAGTCGATTTTTTGTTTCGGATAACAAAGTATTAACGAAACAATTCGGGCAACACCTCACATTCAGACCCATTGGGAAAAGTAAGGCTAATTTTTTGACAGATGGTTGGAGCAATTTGGGTAATGTACCGTTTTTCATGGCTTTCTCCTTTTCGAATCCCCCACCCATAAAAGAGAAGCGGAGCATGGGTATCATAAGCATAGGGAGTGCCGTGTGAAGTCCCTGTTCGACCATACTCAATATAGCCTGGTTTATCTAAAACAACCAGTTGACCGTTTTCATGAACATCATAGCCGCGCGCAACCATTTCTTTATAATAATCCCCTGCACAAAAATGCTCAACCTCATCTTGTGTATAAACTGTTTTTACATGATCTTGTGCTAATAGGTACGTCTTGAATTGTTGTTCAACATCTTTATAATTCCATTGTTTCTCTTTAATTTTTGAAGTATCGAGATAAACATTAAAATTGGAATAATTCAATACCAAATCCACTCCAAATGTTGCAATCGAGAATTCCTTCAAACCGGCTTCAATGGTTTTATAGTCAAGATTGGTAACATTGTATTTTTGATCGTGTAGGAACGCAGCATTTTCTGAACAGGCATGATCGGCAGTAACAAAGACCATATATTGATCCTTTCCAACTGTACTATCCAAATAGGAGAGAAAATCGGAAAGGGTTTTGTCCAATCGTAAATAGGTATCTTGTAATTCCATCGAGCGCGGACCCAAAATATGCCCTACATAATCCGTTGACGAAAAGCTAATGGCTAAGAAATCGGTAACCGTATCTTGTCCTAAGTTTTCATTGGCAACGGCTGCTTTCGCAAAATCGGCTAAATAATCATTCCCAAAGGGTGTCGAACGCAAAACACCTGCATCATTTTTCTGGTACATAGCCTTCAAATCGTAGGGAAAAACAGGTTTTTCAACAGCATACAATTTTCCTTCGTAGGGGGAATCATCGGGATCACTTTCATTATATGTAGTTACCGGTTTAAATAAATTCCACCCTTGATTAATGTAATTCATATACCCTTTTTTGGCGTTGAAATCGACAACCCAACCGGGAAGTTTTTCGCCGTAATAATTACTTGAAATAAAGTTACCGGTTTTGCTATACCAAAAGGCCCAATTGGCAAAATGACCCGCTGGTAAAATAGCACCACGGTCTTTTATACTTAACCCAATTACTTTTCCTTTGAAATTAGTACCCAATCGCAACTCATCGGTCATGGTTGTAGCCAACAAATTTTTGGGAGACATGAGTCCTTCCTTACTCGTATGCTCACCCAATACGGTAACACTACCATCTTCTGTACAATACCGTTCTTTCCCTTTGGTACGACTAAACCACTCGTTGCTTATAATACCGTGAACAGCAGGTGTAGCTCCGGTGTAAATACTAGCATGTCCCGGCGCAGTATACGTTGGCATATAATTAAAATGGGTGTTATGAAACGTAAAACCATTGTTCATAATCCGTTTAAATCCGGTTTCTGAAAAATCGTTTTGAAACCGGTATAAATATTCCATCCGCATTTGATCCACTACAATTCCAACCACCAACTTAGGCCGTTGCTGACTGAATAAATATTGCGATACAATCAATAGAATTAATGCGTAGTTTTTCATTTTATAAGTGCGTTGCTTGCTGTTTTGCTAATTCAAATTCTGTAATCACATCGGCAATAATTTGTGCTGCGGGTTTGATATCATCAATCAATCCTGCAATTTGTCCAATTTCCAATTCGCCTTCTTCTAAATCTCCTTCAAACATTCCTCTTTTAGCGCGCGCGCGTCCTAAAAATGCTTTTAAATCTTCTACACTTGGACACTGTCCGTATAAGGTTTGCAAATCGTGAAAAAATTTATTTTTGATCAACCTTACGGGCGCTAACTCTTTTAATGTTAACAGTGTATCCCCCTCTTGTGTATTGACTACTGTTTGTTTAAAGTTTGAATGTGCTGAACTCTCTTCTGAAGCTACAAAACGACTCCCCATTTGCACTCCATCTGCTCCTAAAACCATCGCAGCCAACATCCCGCGTCCAGTAGCTATTCCTCCTGCAGCAATTAACGGTAAATGGATTTGTTGTCGCACCATAGGAATCAACGTAAGCGTGGTTGTTTCTTCTCTTCCGTTATGCCCACCAGCTTCAAAACCTTCGGCAACTATTGCATCTACACCGGCTTCTTGCGCCTTTAAAGCAAACTTTGAACTACTGACAACGTGAACAACAGTAATGCCTTTTTCTTTCAAAAATGCGGTCCACGTTTTAGGATTTCCGGCAGATGTAAAAACAATTTTTACGCCTTCTTCCACAATTATATTTATGATTTCTTCAATATTGGGATACAACATGGGGACATTAACCCCAAAAGGTTTATTGGTCGCTTTTTTGCATTTTTGGATATGCTCCCGAAGCACTTCAGGGTACATTGACCCAGCGCCTATTAGTCCGAGTCCGCCCGCGTTGCTAACTGCACTCGCTAATTTATAGCCCGAATTCCAAATCATACCCCCTTGAATAATTGGATATTGAATGTTAAAAAGTTGGGTGATTTTATTCATATACTTCCGGTTATTTTTTAATGATTTTTCCGGTAATCACGTGATGATTTTGTTTGATTTGATAGCTGTATATTCCCCTAGGAATTGCATCAACAGCAACTATATTTTCGTTGGGATGTATTTCGTGTTCCAACACTATTTGCCCCAAAGCATTGACCAATTGAAGCGTTGCCACGGAAGTTAGTCCATGAACAGCGAATTGATCGCCTACTGGATTCGGTGCAATTTGGAATTGGGAATCCATAAATGATACTGAATGCAAGGCATTGGCATAGGCCAAATTAAAATCGGGAATTCCATACCCGTATTGATTATTGGGATTGGTAAAACGATCAGCCGACTGTTTCACCAAATCAAGTACCTGTTGATTCGTTAACTGAGGGAAGGCACTCCACAAACAAGCAATAGAACCGGAAAGTATAGGACAAGCCAATGAGGTTCCGCTAACATACGTAAAATTACCTTGTGGATTAGCTACCGCCGATCCGACTCCCAAAGCCATAACATCGGGCTTAATTCGTCCATCAAAGCTAGGACCTATGGAACTAAAGCTGGCGCGAAATTCAGCCGAGTCAACAGCGCCAACAGCCAATGCATGCGTAGCTTCTGCTGGAACACCCACATGAGGCTCCGTTGAATTGCCCGAATTACCGGCACTTACCACAACCAACATTCCCTTGCTAAAGGCAATATTCACGCCTTTAGAGGCAAAAGCACTATCGCCGGTCATGCTTGCATAGGTATAACTGTAATTCAAATTATCGTATTGAAAATAGCCCAAGGAACTGGTAATGATATCAGCACCAAGACGATCAGCCTCTTCAGCAGCTTGAACCCAGTAGCTCTCTTCGACTGGATTTTCTTCAACTACATCTTCTGTAATAAAAAGATAATAAGAAGCACTGGGCGCGGTGCCCACTAACTGTCCTTCTGAATAAGCACCCATTGCAGAAAGCACTAAAGTACCGTGATTGTGTAGACTAAAAATATCCGAACTTTGAGAAACATAATTATAGCCACCTAGCAGGAGATTATTGGTGAATAGCCGTTGAAAAGGAGCAGCTGTATTGACGCCTAAAAATCCTGAGTCCAAAACAGCAATCACTTTGCCTGTACCCGTAAAATTTGCTTGATGCAGAACCTGTGTATTGAGCATCTGTACCTGAGTAGTTGCATTGCCGTAATTATAACTCGTTTGAACTTCGTTGGTCTTGTATGTACTTAATTGATTTAAAGGAGCACTATTCGATTTAGCGTTCAGGGCAGGGTTAGCAAACTCAATATGATGTACAAAAGGTAAGGACAAAAGGGCCTGTATATCTTGAACCGATCCACGAACGTGTACACAATTCATCCATTTTGATTCGGCTTTATAAACAATTCCGTTAGCGTTTATAACTGCATCGCGGTAGGAACTTTCTAGAGGTACATCATTTAAAGTGAGGGGAATATTTTGAGCGATACGCCGGTCTAAAGCACGTTGGGTTAACATCGATAGCGGATTATCCATATAAAATTGCGCATTCGGCTTATCGGTAAAAAAAATCCGCGCATCTTCTTGAGCAGTAATCCACTGAAATACGAAGAGAAAAACGAAGAAAATATTTCGCATAATTACATTATCCTAATTTTCAAAAGTACAAATAAAAATAGCTACTGCGGTAAACGATTAGGAAGAAATTACCCCCGAACCCAGTAACTCTTGCCCCTTATACCATGCGGCAAATTGTCCCTCTGTAATTGCAGATTGGGGTTGATTAAATTCAATATACAAACCTGATTCAAACTGAAATAGCGTTGCTTTTTGTAAAGGTTGACGGTACCGAATACGAACCTCTACCTCTATTGACTCTCCGTTTTGAAGGCATAAATCTTCTCGAACCCAATGGATTTCGTGGGGTTGTATTTGCAATGCTTTGCGAAATAATCCCGGATGGGAGTGCCCTTGCCCTGTGTAAACGATATTACTTCTCACATCGGTAGCAATGATAAAGAGAGGCTCAACCGTCCCTCCTACATTCAATCCTTTTCGTTGACCTATAGTAAAAAAATGCGCGCCTTGATGGGTTCCAACTTTTTTACCCATTGTTTCCTCATATTGAATTGGGGTTGCCCAAAAACGAAGGGCAGCTTCTTTCGACTCAAAATTAGGCGGAACTTGTTGATAAATTTCGTGTGAAGATGGTATTTCAATAATACCACCCGCTTTGGGTTGCAACTGCTGTTGAAGAAATTCGGGTAAGCGAACTTTACCAATGAAACACAATCCCTGGGAATCTTTTTTCTCGGCAGTTACCAACTCCATTTTTGCCGCAATTTCGCGAACTTGTGGTTTGGTTAACTCACCGATCGGAAATAACGCTTTTGCTAATTGTTCTTGCGATAACTGACAAAGAAAATACGATTGGTCTTTATTTTCATCTACACCTGCCAGCAATTGATGCCATTGAATTCCGTCTTTCTCTAATGTGCCTTTTCGGCAATAATGTCCCGTAGCAACATAGTCCGCACCTAATGAAAGTGCGATTTTCATAAAGACATCAAACTTGATTTCTCGGTTGCACAATACATCGGGATTGGGAGTGCGCCCGTTTTCGTATTCGCTAAACATATAGTTAACAATACGTTCTTTGTAGGCCTCACTTAAATCTACGGTTTGAAAAGGAATTCCGAGTTTCTCCGCTACAAGTAATGCATCGTTACTGTCTTCTAACCATGGACATTCATTTGAAATCGTAACCCCTTCATCGTGCCAGTTCTTCATAAACAAGCCAATGACCTCATAGCCTTGCGCTTTCAATAAATAAGCAGCAACACTCGAATCTACGCCACCTGACAATCCGACAACGACACGTTTCATAATTTAAATTTGATACAAAGGTACTGCAAAATCAAAAGTGATGAAAATTACACCATTCGTTTTATACAATAAAACCCTTAATCGCGGTCTTCCTCTCGGGTAACAGGCTTTTTCTCAAATTTTCGAACTTTGAGTTTACTCATATTCACCTTAATTAGCTTTCCTTTTTCCAACACTTCCCAAATTCCTTCTTTTTTACCTTTAACAAAGTTGCCTTTTGCGGCAATACTATTATCAGAAGTTCGAAACGTTGCAGGACCGTCATATTCTCCATTTTTGTAAGTACTCGCTTCTAAAATTATTCCTGTTTCTGTTAACTTTTGATAAATGCCGTCTCGCTTACCCTTTTCATAGCCACAAACTTCTGCTAAATTGCCATTTTTATAAAATACCTTACGAATACCGTTTAACTTCCCTTTACTGTAAAATTCCTGTGTCATGAGTTGCGGTGAATCTTCATGATAATACTTCCATTCACCTTCCTCCATTCGATTGACGAGTTGACCTTCGCTTACTTTATTACCATTTTGATTAAAAACAATGGTGTAACAGGAATTGGTTTTGGGATCAAACGTTCGGGTGGCAATAACCTTCCCTGCATTAGTATTGTCAAAATACGTAAATACACCAACTTCTTTTCCGTGTTCAAAGGTACCTTCATAGCGCGGTCGATTGGTATCAGCATAAACCCCTTTCCACAAACCATGTTTTTTCCCCTTAGCATCAAGACTATTACTTTCTTGAGCAAAGGCAAATTGAACTATACCTAAAATTAAAATCAAACTACGTACCATACACTTTTAATAACACCCAAAGTAACTAAAAATTGTACAGTTTTAAAAATTTAGATTGATTATCGTAAGAAGTTTTTTCCTACATTTTTTAATTTTAAATTGTTTAACGAAAATGAAGTTAATTTTTACTAAAGCTTTAATTTAGGGCTATATATCGTTAAACAAAATCGTTAAATAATCTATAAACTCATTTTTGTTTATTGTTTAAATGATTTTGTTAAACAATTTAAGCTGTATATTCGTACCATAACTTTAACAATTGTTCTATGAAAACAAACACATTAAAATTGATTGCACTTTTTGCAGTAGTATTTTTTGGAATCACCTCTTGTTCCAACGATGATGAATTTAAAGATTCAATCCAATTGGATTATTCTATTACTGGAATTGCCAAAAGAACTTCTAACTTGTCATCTTTAGTTGCTGCACTTAACCGCGCAGGTTTGGCAGAAACTTTAAGTGGTAGCGGGACTTTCACCGTATTCGCTCCAACCAATGAAGCTTTTTCTACTTTCTTAACTGCTAATGGCTTTGCATCGGTAAACGATGTACCTGTACCTGTTTTAAAAAATATTTTATTAAACCACGTTCTTGGTGCTGAAATTGCTAGTGCAGCAATCCCAACGGCAACTTACGTTTCTACTTTATCTCCAATTAATACAAACACTGATTCACCAACTATCAGTATGTTTGTACAGAAATCAGGAGGTACCGTAACTTTAAACGGTGGTATTGCTAACAGTGGTGCAGTTGTTACAACTGCTGACGTTGAGGCAAATAATGGAGTAATTCACATTGTAAATCGTGTAATTGCTATTCCTACTTTAGTAAATCATGTAATTGCTAACCCATCGTTTGATACATTACAAGCTGTAGTAACGAGTACTAGTGGTGCTTTTGGTGATCAAAGTGCGGTATTGAATGCACTAGTTGGAATTCCTGCATCATCTCCAGCTACTTTATTTGCACCAAACAATGCAGCTTTTACTGCAGCAACAACCGGAACAGGATTTGCAGTTGGCGCTACAGCAGCTCAAGTAACTACAGTATTACAATACCACGTAACTGGCGCTGGGAATGTGCGTTCGAATCAATTGACAAACAACCAATCGGTTCCAATGATTACTTCTCCTGCTCAAAACGTAACCGTAATTTTAGGTACTGGAACAGTTGATATTAGAGATACTGCAAACAATTTATCACGTGTATTCCAAGCGGACGTTCAATGTTCAAATGGAGTTATCCACGGTGTTGATCGCGTATTACAACCACAGTTATAATCTCGCTCTATATTGATATAGAAAAAGGGCTGCTCATAACGAGCAGCCCTTTTTTTAATACTAATTCTAAAGTTATTTAATTTATACCTATAAATTAATACTCGAAACTAATCCTTATTTTTTATTCAATCGTTTTTGCGCTTCCGCTTGCTCCATCATTTCACGCATACGCTTTTGAAACTTACTTTCTTTCGTTGGTTTTTGTTTATTCTCTTGAATTTGAGCATGAATTTTATCACTATCGATAAAGTATTTTTTGATTACCAACATTACTCCAATAGTTACTACGTTAGACATAAAATTGTACAAACTCAATCCCGATCCATAAGTATTGAAGAAGATTAACATCATAATCGGCGAAACATAAATCATGATTTTCATCATTTTCGCCATATCGGGCATCCCTTCTTGTTGAGGCTGGGCCATAGCTGCATTATCACCAGAAGTCATTTTCATGTAGAAGAAAATCGCAATTGCTGCCAATATTGGAAATAAACTCACATGGTCTCCATACAAAGGGATGTTAAATGGTAACTTAAGTATCTGGTCAAAAGACGATAAATCATCAGCCCATAAGAAACTTTTTTGACGTAACTCTATTGCTGTTGGAAAGAATTGAAATGAAGCGTATACAAAAGGTAATTGTATCAAAGCGGGGATACAACCAGCCATCGGATTAACGCCCGCTTTACTGTATAATTTCATCATTTCTTGTTGGCGCTTAACCGGATCTTTAAATTTTTCATTTAATTCGGCAATTTCAGGGCGCAACACTTTCATTTTCGCTTGTGAAAGGAACGATTTAAATGTAATTGGAGACATTGCCAATTTGATTAAGATGGTGAAAATGATAATCGCTAAACCAAACGACATCCATCCCCCTAACAAACCAAATAAAGGCACAAAAATAAACTTGTTAATCCAACCAAAAACACCCCAACCCATGGGTACTACTTCATCCAAATTACGATCATAGCTATTCAATAACTTATAATCAGCTGGACCAAAATACCAATTCATTTTATAATCCAATTCGCCATTGGTTAACGCTAATGGTGCTTTAGTCGTTAATTTTTTGGTAAAAACAGTATCTATTTTAGCATCATTAACCAAATCATCAGAAGTGAGTTTTGCCGACTTAAATGGCGTTTTGCTCATTAAAATCGATGCAAAAAAATGTTGACGGTAGGCCACGTAAGTTACAGCTTCTGGGTTTTCTTCTTTTCCAGTCCCCTGACCTACATAATCATCTTTACCCTCTTCATATTCAAAAATGGTTTCCGTATAACGGTTTTCATAGGGAATACTAATTTCATTGCGGTAGGTTTTGATATCCCAATCTAAATTAACCGGTTTTGATGGATTCAACACGCGACTTAATCCTTGAGAACGCAGATCAAAATCCAACAAATAGTCGTTTTTCAATACATATTTGTACTCCAAAAAAGCATTGGGACCCGCTTTTAATTTCATGGATAAAACTTGTGCATCCCCAATTTTGGTCAGTTGGGGTTCAAAATACATTTCTTTTGTATTGAATACCCTATTATCTGAAGTTTGTAACTCTAAATTAAAATTGGAATTATTGTTTTTAATAATTTCAACCAATTGCCCTGAATCACGTTTGAATTTGGTGAACTTCTTTAAAACCACATGAGCAATATACCCCCCCTTGTTGGCGATTTCTAATTTAACCAAATCATTTTCTAAAACGGTAGTGGTGTCTTTTGCCGAAGGTAAGGTAGCAGAATAGGCAAATTCACCTAAAGCACCCGATAATTGCTGGATTTTGGCCGTATCGCTAGCCGTAGTATCTACCGCTTTTACTACTTGTTCTGTATTGGCCTCTTTTAATTTACGTTGTTTATCGATCTGTTCTTGTTTGGACTTGGCAGCTGCCTCTTTCTGTTCGTTTTCACGGGAGTTATACATCATCCACATCACTATGATGAAAATGAGGGCAAATCCGATGATCGAATTCTTGTCAAATTTCTTTTCTTCCATTGATTCTAAATTGAACCGTGATTGCTATCGACGGTTTACTTTTTATGATTTACAATTGCGGCTACAAAGCTAACAAAAATTGGCTGTGGATTTGCAACCGTACTCTTATATTCTGGATGGTATTGCACCCCGATAAAAAACGGATGATTTTCCAACTCCACAATTTCAACCAAACCCGTATCTGGATTGATACCCGAACTAACTAATCCCTCATTTTGCAAGGCATCAGCATACTGATTGTTGTATTCAAAACGGTGACGGTGACGTTCCGTAATTTGGTCTTTGCCATAAATTTTATGGGCCAATGTGTCTAATTTTAGATTGCACTTCCAGGCACCCAAACGCATCGTACCGCCTTTATCGGTAACATTCTTCTGACTCTCCATGAGGTCGATTACAGGGTGGGGAGTTGCAGCATTCATTTCGGTTGAATTTGCATTTTCTAATTTCAAAACGTTGCGCGCATACTCAATTACCGCCATTTGCATTCCCAAACAAATTCCAAAAAATGGCAACTTTTGTTCACGGGCATAACGCACCGTTTCGATTTTACCTTCAATACCGCGTTCGCCAAAACCTGGAGCAACTAAAATACCGTCAATTCCTTTCAATTTATCTTTGACATTTGAAGCATCGATGTATTCAGAGTGAACACTAACAACATTTACTTTGGTTTCATTGGCAGCACCCGCATGAATTAGTGCTTCCAAAATCGATTTATACGAATCTTGCAACTCGACATATTTACCCACTAAACCAATGTTTATGGTGTGTTTTGGATTTTTATGGCGACTTAAAAATTCGTTCCATTGTTTTAAATCGGGAGCTGATTTTTCGGGTAACGCCAATTTTTTCAAAGCAACTACATCCAACCCCTCTTCCAACATGAGATTGGGAACCTCATAGATTGTTTTGGCATCAATCGATTGAATTACCGCTTCCTTTGTCACATTACAAAACAAAGCCAACTTTTGACGTAAATCGGAAGACAATTCGTGTTCGGTTCGGCATACCAAAATATCCGCTTTTATACCGCTTTCCATTAAAGTTTTTACAGAATGTTGTGTCGGTTTGGTTTTCAGCTCACCGGCAGCAGCCAAATAAGGTACTAGAGTTAGATGAATAACAATACTGTTATGCTCTCCTAATTCCCAAACCAATTGACGAACCGATTCAATGTAGGGTAACGATTCAATATCTCCAACGGTACCCCCTATTTCAGTAATTACAATATCAAAATCACCCGATTGACCCAACAACTGCATCCGTTCTTTAATTTCATTGGTGATATGCGGAACTACCTGTACCGTTTTTCCTAAAAACTCCCCACGGCGTTCTTTTTCAATGACCGATAAGTAAACCCGGCCTGTAGTAACATTATTCGCTTGTGAGGTAGGTACATTTAAAAACCGCTCGTAATGCCCTAAATCCAAATCGGTTTCTGCCCCATCATCGGTTACAAAACATTCTCCATGTTCATAGGGATTTAAGGTTCCAGGATCGACATTGATATAGGGATCAAATTTTTGGATCGTGGTGCGGTAACCTCGAGCTTGCAGTAGTTTTGCTAAAGAAGCCGCAATAATTCCTTTTCCTAGCGACGAAGTTACCCCGCCAGTGACAAAGATGTACTTTGTAGTATTCATTATGTAGTGTGTTGTGTTGTTGTAAAAATCGGGGCTAAATTACAAACTAATCTGTTATTTTAATTGGACTAAAGCTGAATTTATTTCCAATTACGCACCTATTTCGGATTCGTTTTTTGAATGTTGTGAATTAAATGTTCCATTCCATTCAATTTCAATTCGTAAACTAATTGCAACTGGGCGCCCAATTTTCCTTTTGGCAAACGATTATTTTGAAACCATACCACATAATATTCGGGTAAAGCAATCAAATAACTGCCTTTATATTTACCATAGGGCATTTTTGCATGCGCTAATTCAATCAAAAAAGCCTGATTATCTTTCATCATTTCCAATGAAAAACAATGTCTTTTTCAATATCGGGATGCAAACTATAAAATACAGGGCAAGTCATAGCAGTGCGTTCCAACACTGTCTTTATTTTTTCATCGGGATCTAGAGGCATTGAGAAAACAACCTGAATAGCAACAATACGTCGTGGATCAGTTCCCATAACTTTAGTAACCTCAGCAGTAGCACCCGAAAAATCCACACCCAAATCACGTGCTTTAATCCCCATAACGGTAAACATGCAGCTCGCTAATGCATTTGCAACTGTATCTGTAGGAGAAAAAGCTTCTCCTTTTCCATTGTTATCGACTGGTGCATCCGATAAAATAACACTCCCAGATTGAATATGCGTTGAAGAGGTACGCAAATCACCTAAATAGGTAACTTTTGATGTGATCATTAATTTGCCTGTTTAATCGTTAAATCGGTATCGTAGTAAAGAATATAAATTCCATTATTGGTATAGCCACCAGCGACTTTTTTAGCATAATCAAATTTATTTTCTATATGTTCTGTTACTTCATCTAAAGTTTCTTCAAACGCTTTGTCTTGGGCCAATCGAACGAGCGTATCAAAGGTTAAATCAAATCCGCGGATGGCATATTGATTGGGGAAAACTTTATTTTTCTTACGATACGCGAGTTCAAACTGACGGGCCGAATTGGAATCGTTTTCACGGGTAACTGAGGGATACATTAACTTTAACTTAGTCAGTCGTTCAATCGGAATCTCCTCATAGTCCAATGTTTCATTAGGCTCTAAAATCACCAATTGGACGGGATAATCTTTTTGAGCTGCAATCATTGCCGCGGTGGTTGTCATTACAGCCCCCGTTTTTTCCGTGGCCAAAATCACATAATTCATTCGGTTTTTAACAAAATGTTTTTTAATACTATCGGCAATTACCAAACCTTTATCAGAAACCCCTACAATTTTGACTCCATCATAGTAGTCCCGCAAATAGTCGCGCATGGATTGTTTTTTTGGCGAAACAATAGCGATGATATTTCCATTTTTGGATTGCAAATAATTTAACATGGCTGCTTTTGTAGCATCAGGCAATGGAGTGGATTGAAATAAATTAGGAAAGCCTTTTCCCTCTTCACGTGATAAAGGTGAAATTACCGGAATATTTTTAGACTCCAAAGCCATTGCAACCCGCTCTAAATTCACCTGATAAAAGGGTCCGATAACCGCATTGGTATTTGAAAAATCTTCATTTTTAATATAATCCAAGGCAACCGTAGAATTTCGCGATTCTTGAGAATCATAAATGCGAATATTAACATTCATTCCCATTGCTTTAGCCGAATCTATAGCCATCATTGCACCCGAATAAAAATCCAAAGTCAAATTCAAAAACTTATCCTTTTTCAGTCGCTCTGCTACTCCAGTTACCGTATCATTTTGTATACGAGAGGCATTAAATGGAAGAAACAACACCACTTCTTTTCTTTTCTGACGGGATATCGATTGGGATAAATCTTTTATTCCTGCATCTAAACGCTCTTTAACAAAAGAAATTTGATCGGGAATTTTAAGTACCATCCCTTCTTGTAATCCCGCTTTCAATTCGGGATTCATCCGAATCAATGCCGCTTCGGATAAACCCAATTTTTTCGATAAACTGTATAGGGTTTCATCGGCTTTTACCAGATATTCTAAAGTTGCACCTCGCTTTTCTTGCGCTGGTTTTTCGGAGGATTTTATCTGCCCATTTTTAATTTTTAAAACGGCTCCTATTGGTAATCCATCTTTGATGTTTGGGTTTTGTGCTTCCAGTTCATCGACGGAAATACCATACCCATTAGCAATGCCAAATTTAGTTTCTTGTGCTTTTACAATATAGGTAATTTCTGAGGTTGAGGCAGCTGGAATCAAAGCTGGAGCTGTCGAAGGTTTAGGAACTGTAACCCCTTTTTTTAGAGCTAAAACCTGTCCAACTTTAAGTCCATTTACAGCTAATGTTGGATTAAGTGCTTCTAAGGTGCCTTTCTCTAAACCATATTTTTTAGCGATGCTAAATAGCGTTTCTTTCGCCAATACGGTATGGGTATTAGGAACCGTAATTTTAACTGCTACTGCGGTCTGAGGTGAATTTTGGGTTGATTTTACAGGAGTTTTTGGAAAGACTGCATTAGGAGGAATAACCAAAAGCATATTCGGTTGAATTCCATTCCTTGCATCTGGATTTACCTTATAAATGTCATAAGGAGTGACTTGGTACTTTTGAGCAATCGAAACGACCGTTTCACCCTTTGATACGGTATGCTTTTTCGTTTGCGCTGTAACCGTCAAAGAAACCAAAACCAATAGCCCTAAAACAACTCTTTTCAGCATAATTTTATTTTTAGGAAGGTTTATACTATTCCCATTCAATAGTGGCGGGAGGTTTTGAACTGATATCATAAACCACACGGTTTACCCCTTTCACCTTATTGATGATTTCATTGGAAATTTTCATTAAAAAATCATAAGGCAAATGTACCCAATCTGCGGTCATCCCATCGGTAGACTCCACAGCACGTAAAGCAACTACCTTTTCGTAAGTACGTTCATCACCCATAACTCCAACACTATTAACCGGGAGCAAAATCGCACCCGCTTGCCACACTTTATTATACAAACCATGCGTTTTCAAACCATCAATAAAAATAGCATCTACCTCTTGCAAAATACGCACTTTTTCGGGGGTAATATCCCCTAAGATTCGAATTGACAATCCGGGTCCTGGAAATGGATGCCTTCCTAACAACTCAGGATCAATTCCAAGGGTAGCACCTACACGGCGAACTTCATCTTTAAATAACATCCGTAGCGGCTCCACAATTTGTAATTTCATAAAATCGGGCAATCCCCCAACATTGTGATGGGACTTAATGGTAGCCGATGGTCCTTTAACCGATACCGATTCAATAACATCGGGGTAAATTGTACCTTGAGCCAGCCATTTAACATCCGTCAATTGATTGGCTTCATCATCAAATACTTCAATGAATACCCGACCAATCGTTTTTCGCTTTGTCTCGGGATCACTAATCCCTTCTAATTCAGACAAAAAACGTGCCGAAGCATCTACCCCTTTTACATTGAGCCCCATTCCTTGGTATTGCTTCAATACATTTTCAAACTCATTTTTACGGAGTAACCCGTTATTAACAAAGATGCAATACAAATTTGCACCTATCGCTTTATTTAAAAGTACCGCGGCTACCGTAGAATCAACTCCACCTGACAAACCGAGTACAACTTTATCATTCTTTACTTGTTCCCGAATTCCTTCTACACATTCTTCAACAAAAGCATTGGGGGTGAACGTTTGTGGAACTTCAGCGATTTTAACTAAAAAATTAGCCAACAATTGTTTACCATCCGTTGAGTGATATACTTCTGGATGGAATTGTATTGCATACGTTTTTTCGCCCACAATTCGATAAGCGGCATTTTCAACATCTTTAGTACTTGCCAAACGCACTCCATTGGTAGGCAATTGTTTGATCGTATCGCTATGGCTCATCCATACTTGCGAATTCAGCGCAATCTCTTCAAAAAAATCGTCTTCATCATTGATGTACGTTAAATTGGCCCGGCCGTATTCACGAATAGCACTTGGTGCCACTTCACCACCATTAAAATGCGCTAAATATTGAGCACCATAGCACACTGCTAACAGGGGCAATTTACCTCGAATTTGAGTCAAGTCCGGATGGGGCGCATCATCTGCACGAACAGAATATGGACTACCAGAAAGAATGACCGCTTTATAGCTTGAGAGGTCGCTTGGAATTTGATTAAATGGGAAGATTTCACAAAAAATATTGAGTTCGCGAACCCTTCGTGCAATTAACTGAGTGTATTGCGAGCCAAAATCTAAAATAAGTACGTTGTGTTGCATATATAGTTGTGTTGCCTTAGTTTTAAAAAAAGATGAATTCATTCCTTAAAACGCATGCAAAATTAGACATTTTATGCCGTATTCTCGCACTGGAACTAGCTAAAAAAATAATTTTTATCAACCGATACAGGTTGGTTTTTACCCTAATTACAGACGAAACCAATGGATACCCCACACAATAGTTCGGGCTGTCTCGTTGACCACTTTAGTTTCCAACAAGTGATAACTTTGGGATAATTCGATTACAATTTCTTCTTTTAAATTGTATAACGAAACGATAAGTGTTGCATTGGGATTGGCAAATTGTACAAAATGCGCCACCAAAGCATTGCGATTATCCAAATAATACAAAACTTCATTAAATAGGATAACATCATACATTCCATTGGGTGTAAATGCATGTAAATCGGCTACTTTAAAATTTGCTTTGGGATATTTTTTTGCTTTTGCCTTTAAAATAGCCGTATGCGATAAATCGACTCCAAGGTAATCGGAATAGGAATCGGGGGTTAAATAATCCAATAAAGCACCATAGCCACAACCCAAATCCAAAATACGTGGTTGTGCAATTCCTGTTTTTTTGATAAAATCTACAATAGTTTCATAGCGCTCGGTTTCTTTTCCCATAGCATTCCATTTGCCGATGGCATATTTATAATTCCAAGTAAATCGCTTTCGAAACCATTTTAGTTTATTTTTCCAAGATCGTTGTAGCATTGCTCTATTCGTTTTTTCAAATATATCGTATTTAATTGGAACAATTTAAATTCTTTTATTTAAAGCATTCATAGGAGGGATAAACGTTATAAATTGATTCATCTCTTGAATACTGTGGGATTTATAAAAAAATAGTACCTTGGTCGTTACGATTAACACTACCACTTTACGTAAGTTATTTTTATGAAAACACTAATTTATATTGGACTTGGCGGGGCCATTGGCAGTATTTTACGTTATCTAACGAGTATTGGGATTCAAAAAAAAGTTGCAATTTCATTTCCACTTGCCACGTTTCTAACCAACGGGATTGGTTGTTTACTAATGGGTTTAATTGTGGGTTATTTAACTAAAAATGCGTTAATAGAATCCAATTTGAAATGGTTTTTAGTAACCGGATTTTGTGGTGGCTATACTACTTTTTCCGCTTTTAGCCTGGAGAATATTCAATTGATACAACAACACCAATGGGCTACTGCTTTGATTTACTCCTTGGGAAGTGTAGGAATAGGAATCGCTGCTGTTTATCTTGGCTTGTGGTTATCCCAAAACTAATCGTCTAATCATCTGAATTCCTCTTTTATTTCGTAAAATTTAGTACCTTCGCAACCTATGAATGAAAAAGAATTCCAGGAATTAAAAGCATTGTTGGCGCAACCCAAAAAAATTGCCATAATCCCACACCGTAATCCCGATGGAGATGCTATGGGATCAACTTTAGGACTTTCCTATTTTCTAAGAAAAATGGGACACGAAACCCAAGTTATTTCGCCTAATGATTTTCCCGATTTTTTAGCTTGGCTTCCCGGTAGTAATGAAGTGATGATCTATGAAAACGACCGCCACGAAATAGCCCGTTTTTTGGAATCACAAGAACTTATATTTACGCTCGACTTTAATACCTTGTCGCGCACAGGTGAAATGGAATATGTACTGGATTCGATAACCGCTCCAAAAGTCATGATCGACCATCATGAATTGCCCGGAACCTATGCAAACTATGTCTTTTCTGATACTTCCTTTGGTTCCACTTGTGAAATGATCTATCATTTTATAGCCAATTTAGATAAAAAAGATTTACTTGATAAAACAATTGCTACGTGTTTATATACAGGGATTATGACCGATTCTGGACAATTTCGTTATCCTAAAACCACAGGAACAACCCACCGTATTGTAGCTGATTTAATCGACTTAGGTGTACCCAATACCGAAATACCCACGTTGCTTTTTGATAACAACTCCTACGACCGCCTGCAATTGATGGGACGTGCTTTGCAAAATTTAAAAGTTCTTCCAGAATATCATACCTCGTATACTACGTTAAGTCAAGAAGAATTAACGCATTTTAATCATGTAAAAGGCGACACTGAAGGTATTGTTAATTATGGATTGACTATAAAAGGCATACATTTTACGGCAATTTTTATCGAAAATAAGGATGAAGGTATTATCAAAATCTCATTCCGATCGCAAGGCACTTTTGATGTAAACCAATTTGCACGTAAGTATTTTTATGGTGGTGGACATATCAATGCTGCCGGAGGGAAATCAACCGATACACTAGAAAACACCATCTTGCGTTTTGAACAACTCGTTAAAGAAATTCAACCTTAAATTTACGGTATGAAAAAAATTAAGCTCCCCATAATCGCTTTTGCATTACTTTTCTTTTCACTGCTTTCGTGTCAACAACAACAAGCACGTCGCCCTGTTTCGCATTCTTCAGGAGCTTTTATGAAGGCTTCGGTTGAACGGAATAAAAAATTAATTCGAAAAGAAGAAACCAAAATAGACTCGATCATTAAAAACAACAAGGGTATTCAGTACATTGCTTCAAAAAAAGGCTACTGGTACTATTATGAAAATAAAAACTCCACCGACACACTTCACCCCAAAAAAGGAGATATAGCCTATTTCGATTATGAAATAAAAGATTTAGATGGAAAAGTAATTTATTCCGATCTGGAACTAAAAGGGCAAACCTATCGTGTGGATAAACAAACTATTATTACCGGACTCCAACATGGCTTGAAATTGATGCGAAAAAATGAAACCGTTACTTTTTTATTCCCCTCGCACTTGGCCTATGGGTACCACGGAGACGACCGAAGAATTGGCACCAACGAACCCATCATCTGCCGCGTAACGCTTACTGATTTCCGACCCGAAAACAAATAAAACTTACTATGAAAACACGATTTGGGATACTACTCGCACTAATCACAATTGGACTAAGCGGCTGTAAAAATGAACATGCCGACTTAAAAGACGGTATTTACGCCGAAATTGAAACCGACAAAGGGACAATAATCGCTTCATTGGATTATCAAAAAGCACCTGTAACGGTAGCCAATTTTATCACGTTAGCCGAAGGGACCAATCCATTTGTACGTGAAGCGTTGAAAGAGAAAAATGTTTATGATAATACGCGCTGGCATCGTGTGATTTCAAAAAACAACGGCGATGCCGAGGATTTTATGATTCAAGGGGGTGATCCGGATGGAACCGGTTCTGGTGATGCAGGGTATAAATTTAAAGACGAATTTTCTGATCTAAAGTTTGACCAAGGCGGATTATTAGCGATGGCCAATTCAGGTGCTGCCACCAATAGCAGTCAATTTTTTATCACGATTGTTCCTACTCCATGGCTTGATAATAAACATACGATTTTTGGAAAAGTTATTGGAAAGGGCATGGATGTAGTAAATTCTATTAAGCAATTTGATAAAATTATTGCGGTTACCATTATTCGCAATGGGGAAGATGCCAAAAAATTTGATGCGGTTAAAGTATTTTCCAATTACTTTAAAGTTGAAGCTGAACGTCAAAAAAAACAAGCGACAATTGACAAAGCCAATTTAAAGGTTTATCAAGCAGAGCAACAAGCTTATTTTCAATCTATACGATCAAAAGCAATTACAACTAAAAGTGGTTTGGCCTACTTTATTGTAACTCCAAGCAAAGGTGAAAAACCGAAATTAGGAGATGCCGTAAGTGTTCATTATTCGGGATTTTTCGAAAATGGCAAGTTATTTGATACCAGCAATCGGGAAACCGCACGCAAATTTGGTCAATATAACGCCCAAAAAGACGCGATGCAAGCCTATGCACCTCTTCCTTTAAAAGTGGGAGACAATTCAGCTGCAATTCCTGGATTTACAGAAGGTGTTGGATTATTAAAATACGGTGAAAAAGCGGTATTATTCATTCCTTCAAAATTGGCCTATGGTGAAAGTGGTGCCGGTGATGTAATTCCACCAAATACCGATATACTATTTGAAATACAAGTTGATAAACCT
The DNA here is from genome assembly GCF_027484945.1 of Flavobacterium sp. Taxonomy (GTDB): domain Bacteria; phylum Bacteroidota; class Bacteroidia; order Flavobacteriales; family Flavobacteriaceae; genus Flavobacterium. The sequence continues at coordinate 2,439 of NZ_JAIXRZ010000059.1, read as the reverse complement.
TAATATTAAATTGACAATTACCATGAAAATGATGTTAAAATGGATTGGAATATTCCTATTGAGTACCGGATTATTGCAAGCACAAGCGCCTAAAAAAACTGCACCGAAAACAACTAAAGTCGCCGTAAAAGCGAGCTCTACCCCAACTAAAGCGGCTACTACCGCAGCAAAAGAGGGATTATTTGCAGAAATTCAAACACCAAAAGGAAAAATGCTTTTGGAATTGTATTACCAAAAAACACCGATTACTGTTGCCAATTTTGTGGCTCTCGCGGAAGGTACGCATCCTTTTGTTTCTGAAAATTACAAAGGAAAAAAATTCTATGACGGTTTATTATTTCACCGTGTGATTAAAGATTTCATGATTCAAGGGGGTGATCCACTGGGCAACGGTTCGGGCGGACCTGGTTATGCATTTAAGGATGAAATCACGGAAGACACATTCACAGGACCTGGTATTTTGGCTATGGCTAATGCTGGTCCGAAGACCAATGGATCCCAATTTTTTATCACCCATAAAGAAACGAGTTGGCTAAATGGTAAACATACCATTTTTGGTAAAATCATAACAGGTCAAGATGTTGTGAATGCAATTGTTCAAAATGATGCAATTCAAACAATTACGATTATGCGTAATGGTGCAGCAGCCAAAGCCTTTGACGCGCCGAAGGTATTTGCAGACTATTATAATGCAATTGCTGCCGAAGAACAAAAAGCAGAAGCTGCGCGTCAAGCTGCGAATGCAGTAGTGCTCAAAGAATTTACTGAAAAGGGTAACGTAACTCCAAGTGGTCTTCGCTATATTGTTTTACAAGAAGGAACGGGTGAAAAACCGTTAGCAACAAGCAATGTAAAGGTACACTATACCGGTATGCTTACCGATGGAAAGATTTTTGACAGTAGCGTACAACGCGGGCAACCGATTGATTTTGGTTTGAATCAGGTTATTAAAGGTTGGACTGAAGGAGTACAATTAATGCCCGAAGGTTCAAAATACAAATTTTACATTCCCTATCAACTGGCCTATGGTGATCGTGGTGCTGGTGGGGTAATACCTCCTAAAGCCGATTTGATTTTTGAAGTTGAATTGTTAAAAATCAACACCAAATAATACCTAGAGGCAGTCATTTACGGCTGCCTTTTTAAATTTTATACTTTAAATCGCCATAGAAAAGCATCGGTAACCTCATCAATCATGGCTCCAATTTCGACACGAATTACTTCACCATATTCTGATTGGAGCGTCAACCAATTGGATTCGTTAAAATGATTGGTAACGGAATCAAAATCCTCTCTTTCCCATGATTTAAAAGGTAAAACTTCTAGAATTTCATCCAAGGGTTTACCAATTACAGTATGCCCCAGTAGCGTAGCCTGCTTATTTGATGTAATTGCATAGCCCAATCGAAATGCTTCGTCGGCGTAGAACGTCAACCGTAATTTATGGGCCGAATATAAATAAATTATATTTTCATCTTCATCCCGATACTGGCGATCAGGTGCTCCCAAAATAGATTCTACCTGTTGGGTTTGCATTCCGAACAACAAACCGGCGATGCCATTTTTTGGATCTATTATCATTCCTTAATATTGAAATGTTCCGTAAGGAGATTGAATTGTTAATTTTTTAGTTTCGGATGCTTCTACCCTACCGATTTGTTGTGCTTCTATTCCAAAACGCTTAGCAATTGCAATTACTGTATCAACGATTTCGGGTTGTACATACAGTTCCATTCGGTGTCCACAATTGAATACTTGATACATTTCTTTCCAATCGGTTTTGGATTGTTCTTGAATTAACTGAAACAAAGGCGGGACTGGAAATAGATTGTCTTTAATCACATGAACCTTATCGACAAAATGCAGGACTTTTGTTTGAGCTCCTCCACTGCAGTGTACCATCCCGTTTATTTGCTGCGATCCAATGGTTTCTATAATCGCTTTTATAACTGGCGCATAAGTTCGGGTTGGTGATAGCACTAATTTTCCAGCATTCAGCGGAGATCCTGAAACAGTATCGGTTAAGCCAACAGTACCAGAATAAACCAATTCATCGGGTACAGCAGGATCATAACTTTCGGGAAATAGTGTTGTTAAATCATGGGAGAACACATCATGCCGGGCCGAAGTGAGTCCGTTACTACCCATTCCACCGTTGTATTCCTTTTCATACGTTGCCTGTCCAAAGCTCGCCAAACCTACAATTACATTACCCGGTTGAATATTGGCATTATCGATTACTTCATTCCGTTTCATTCGAGCGGTAACCGTTGAATCAACGATAATGGTTCGCACCAAGTCCCCTACATCGGCTGTTTCTCCCCCAGTAGAATGGATGGTAACGCCATACTGCCGCAATTCATCAATCAATTCTTCCGTTCCATTGATAATTGCAGCAATAACCTCTCCGGGTATTAAATTTTTATTTCGGCCTATTGT
>NZ_JAIXRZ010000061.1 GCF_027484945.1 Flavobacterium sp. | reverse complement strand
AGACATTGATTTAATCGAGTTAAATGAAGCTTTTGCCTCACAAGCCTTAGCCGTCATGCGCGAATTAGAAATCAATCCAGAGATAGTGAATGTTAATGGTGGTGCAATAGCCTTGGGGCATCCGCTTGGCTGTTCGGGAGCAAAACTTTCGGTACAACTTTTTGATGAAATGCGACAACGAGGAAATAAATACGGAATTGTCTCTATGTGTGTCGGAACCGGACAAGGAGCAGCGGGAGTTTTTGAATTATTATAGGTGGAAGAAAAGGAAGAGTATTGAGAATAGAGAATAGAGAATAGAACATAGAACATAGAACATAGAACATGGAGAATAGAACATGGAAAATAGAACATGGAGAATAGAATAAAGAGAATAGAATAAAGAGAATAGAATAAAGAGAATAGAATATAGATTTTTTAGTTTGAATAAAAATGTTGTTTGAAAATGAGAGAAGGTAAAAGACATAACTTTAAAAATTTAAAAATCTGGCAAATTGGAATTGAAATTGCCAAAAAAATATCTGATTTAATAGAATCATTTCCAAAACATGAAAAATATGATTTATCGAATCAATTAAGTCGATGTTCAATTTCAATTCCCAGTAATATTTCAGAAGGATCTGCAAGAACAGATAAATCGTTTAGTCATTTTCTAGATATTGCTTTAGGTTCTTCATTTGAGTTGTATTCACAATTAATCATTGCAAAACATAGAAAATATATTAATGATGAGACTTTTAAAGATTTAGAAATCAAAATAGAAGATTTTCAACGTATGACTATGAAATTTCAAAATAACCTAAACATACCAGTCTAATCTATTTTCTATATTCCTTTTTCTATTATCAAAAAATAAAATACTATGAAAGATATTACAAGAGGCGGCCAATTCCTCGTTAAAGAAACCCAATGTGAAAATATCTTTACGCCGGAAGATTTTTCAGAAGAACAATTGATGATGCGCGATTCTGTTAAAGAATTTGTGGATAAAGAAATTTGGGCACACAAAGCGCGTTTTGAACAAAAAGACTATGCCTTTACTGAAGAGGTTATGCGTAAAGCAGGAGAAATGGGCTTTTTAAGTGTTGCGGTTCCTACTGCATATGGCGGACTAGGAATGGGATTTGTCGATACGTGTTTAGTGTGTGACTATATTTCGGGAGCTACAGGTTCGTTTTCTACTGCTTTTGGAGCGCATACTGGAATTGGAACCATGCCTATTACTTTGTATGGAACCGAAGAGCAAAAGAAAAAATACGTCCCTAAATTAGCTTCGGGAGAATGGTTTGGCGCGTATTGTTTAACTGAACCGGGTGCAGGATCTGATGCCAACTCAGGAAAAACCAAAGCCGAATTAACCGATGATGGCAAGCATTACAAAATTACAGGACAGAAAATGTGGATTTCCAATGCCGGATTTTGCTCCTTGTTTATAGTTTTTGCGCGAATTGAAGACGATAAAAATATTACCGGATTTATCATTGAAAATGATCCCAACAACGGAATCACGTTGGGAGAAGAAGAACATAAATTGGGAATTCGTTCCTCCTCTACCCGCCAAGTGTTTTTTAATGCAACCTTAGTACCGGTAGAAAATATGTTGGCTGGCCGTGGTGAAGGATTTAAAATTGCTATGAATGCGTTGAATGTTGGACGGATTAAATTGGCAGCGGCATGCTTGGATGCCCAACGGCGAATGACCACTAATGCGATCCATTATGCTAATGAACGAATCCAATTCAATGTACCCATTGCTTCGTTTGGTGCAATTCGTCAAAAAATAGCTCAAATAGCGACTGCTGCCTTTGCAGGTGAAAGTGCAACCTACCGGGCAGCTCACGATATTCAAAATCGTATTGCGATTCGAGAACAAGAAGGAGCTGGTCATCAAGAAGCTGAATTAAAAGGTGTGGAAGAATTTGCTATCGAATGTTCGATTCTTAAAGTAGCCGTTTCTGAAGATGCCCAAAATTGTGCCGACGAAGGCATTCAAATTTATGGGGGTATGGGCTTCTCTGAAGACACACCCATGGAGAGTGCTTGGAGGGATGCGCGTATTGCACGTATTTATGAAGGAACGAACGAAATTAATCGAATGTTAGCTGTTGGCATGTTAATCAAAAAAGCGATGAAAGGTCACGTAGACTTGATTACTCCTGCATTAAAAGTGCAAGAGGAACTAATGGGAATTCCCTCCTTTGATATGCCCGACTTCTCAGTATTGTTTAGTGAAGAAAAGGAAATGATTATGAAACTGAAAAAAGCCTTTTTGATGGTGGCTGGTGCATCGGTGCAAAAATATGGCTCTGAATTGGAAAAACACCAACAATTACTAATGGCGGCAGCAGATATGTTGATTGAAATCTATATGGCTGAAAGTACGCTATTACGGGTTGAAAAAATGGCCATAAAAAACGGCTCTAATTCGTGTACAGAACAAATCGCTATGGCGCAATTGTATTTATACAATGCTGTAGATACCGTCTATGCAAAAGGGAAAGAAGGCATTGTTTCTTTTGCTGAGGGAGATGAGCAAAGCATGATGCTAATGGGATTACGCCGCTTTACCAAATACACCAATATGCCCAATGTAGTTGCATTGCGCGAAACGATTGCAGCCAAACTTATTAACGAAAATGGCTATTGTTTCTAATTGTTAGGATAAATTAATCGTAATAAACCGTCTTTTTTGAAAGGCGGTTTTTATTTTATATTCATTTGATAAAACTGTATCTTTGATTAAAATTGGATGTTATGAAAAAAATCATACTTTCGAGTACAATAGCTTGTGCTTTAGTATTGGCCTGTAAACCTTCAAATACTCAGACGAACAGTGTATCCTTGCAACTTGAAGCAAAAAGTAATAGCAATGTTAAGGGAACAGCCACTTTTACTGAAAAAAATGGTGTGGTAACCATGACAGCTTCGGTTAGCGGACTAAAACCGGGTGTACATGCAATTCATATTCATGAAAAAGCCGATTGCTCGACTGGTGACGCAACTTCTGCTGGCGGCCACTGGAATCCTACCCATGTGCAACACGGAAAATGGGGTGATAACGCACATCACAAAGGTGATATCGGAAATTTTACAGCTGATAATCAAGGGGAAGCAACCGTAACTTTCGCAACGGATCAATGGTGTATCGGTTGTGGTGATGCTACTAAAGATATTCTTAATAAAGGTTTAATCGTACACGATAAAGCCGATGATTTTGTTACACAACCTACAGGTAACGCGGGCGGGCGTATCGCATGTGCTGGAATTATTAAATAAATACAAATCAACTCATATTCACAGCACGTCTACATTTTACTGTTTGTGATGAATTGTTTACTTATGTAAATTTTCTATTAAATCATCGACTAGCTATTCAAAACACGTTTATAAAACTGTACTTTTACCCTATTCAATACTTGATTTATGATTAATCCGTCTACACACGGTTGGATCGATAAATTCCTAATGGGATTGCAGCTCAATCCAGAAATCCGTTTGACTACCCCACTTTCGTGGTATGAAAACTTACGGGCTAGCGGATTTATTTATGGACATTGTATAGGCGTACCCAATATCGCACCCGAAGCATTGCAACAATGGAATGCCGAGGAACAATCCAAAGTTGCCTTATTGAACGCACTTTTTGAAATGTATGCATTAACGTTTCACAAAAAAGATCCCAGCGATTTTATTCAAAAGGCGCTTGGTTTTTATAAAGAAATGTCTCCCAGTGGGTTTGGTGAATTTCTACAAAAGATTATTCCCGCAACTGCCAGTCAAAAATTAGAAGATTACATCGACGGGCGCGTTCAAACCAACAAGGATATCGTAAGTAAAAACTTCTCTCATATTGTAACCAATGCCTTGCTATTTATTGATGTACTGGCATTTGCCCATTATTTACAATTGGAAAAATTGCCTGAAAAATACTTAAAACGATTGGAAGAAAGCTTATTGGGTTTAGTTTCATTTGTTTTGCAAGTAAAAACTCAAAAATCAGCGCAAGATGATTTATTGATTAAATTGTTTGAAGCATCGGTACGCTATACCCAATTTTCAAAAGTAAATAGTTCCTCTTTAGATCAATTAGGTTTGGACACATTTCAGCATCCGTTGGAAGCCTTGTATTTTTTAGATATTGCAGCGCTTGCGCTATGCAATGATGGCGAAATGGATAATGAAGAACGCTACTTTTTACATACTTTAGGTGCGCATTTATCAATTTCAGAGGCAGTTATAGAACAAACTATACAATTTATTACTGCCTTTATTCAAACCCATAAAAAAAACATTCACTACTTTAACTATTCGCACCCGGTTAAGCATTTTTATGATCAAACAGCGCAAAGTATTATTTTCTTAATCAAACGCAATAAAACACGCTTGACAAAAGAAATACGAGAAAGTAAAGAATTAATGCAATTATTGGCGAAATCCACCCACGACGATTTGGATGCTGAAGAAAAAAAGAAAGTAAAAAAACAACTCCTAGACATTTGTAAAAGTGTACCATCGCTTACCATTTTTTTACTTCCAGGAGGGAGTTTGCTCTTACCTATTTTAATAAAATTTATACCCCAGCTATTGCCATCAGCTTTTAATGAAAACTTAGAAGACTAGTGTTTTAAGACCTAAACCACAAGGCAATACTAATTCCTCACCTTTATGCGATTTTCTTTGATTAATAAAGGTTTAAAAACAAAGGGAAATAACTATAAAATAAATTGATAGTTTTTATCTTTGCATCAACAAACCTTATTATAATGACTATCACCCAACTTCAATATGTTTTGGCAGTAGCCGAATACAAAAATTTCACTTTAGCGGCCGAAAAATGTTTCGTAACACAACCTACGCTGAGTATGCAAATTCAAAAAATTGAAGACGAATTGGGAATTCTCATTTTTGATCGCAGTAAAAAACCGATTCAGCTTACCGAAATTGGACAAAAAATTGTCAATCAAGCGAAAAATATTGTCAATGAAGCCGATCGAATTCAAGATATTGTTGATCAACAAAAGGGATTTATTGGGGGCGAATTCCGTTTGGGAATTATTCCAACCATTATGCCAACTTTACTACCGATGTTTTTGACCAATTTCATCAAAAAATACCCTAAGGTTAAATTGATTATTGAGGAATTGAATACTGAGGATATAATTTTTAAATTAAACAATGGACATTTAGATGCCGCTATTGCTGCAACTCCGCTTCATGAAGAAAAAATAAAAGAAGTCGTATTGTATTTTGAACCCTTTGTCGCCTTTATCCCTGAAGGACACCATCATTTTACTAAACGTACCATTGAAATAAGTGATCTAAATTTGGATGAAATGCTCTTACTCCAGGACGGTCATTGTTTTCGAGACAATGTACTCAACCTGTGTAAACGATCAGATAGTGCAGCGGCCAATCGATTTCAATTGGAAAGCGGGAGTTTTGAAACGCTTATAAAATTGGCCAATGAAGGATTAGGAACCACACTACTCCCCTATTTACATACCTTAGATTTAAAGGAAGTGGATACCATTAAATTACGACCGTTTAGCGAACCCAAGCCGGCGCGTGAAGTAAGTCTTATTTATCCTAAAAACGAATTAAAAATCCATATCATAGACGCACTTCGTTCTACAATTGCGGGTGTCGTTAAAGGCGCAATTGTTTTTCAAAACGTACAAATCGTAAGTCCAAAGCCCGAAAAATAAAAAGAGTCCAATTAAGGACTCCCATCATTCTACTCGAAATTCTGCAATACAACGCCTTAATTCAGGACGATTGTCGGTATAGAATACCAACCATTTTTGCAATAATTCCATTTCATCCGGCAAGAGATTACTCACCGCCTTTTTTAACTTTCTTTGAAATCGATCAGGGTTGCGACTGACACGCTGTAATTCTGATTTCGTATAATCGTAAATCAATCGAGGCATAGCATTTGGTTTTTAAGGTTAAGTTTATGATAGATTGGGTGATGTAAATATAGAACTTACCTTTTATCTGTCCAAACTTTTTTCTTAAAAAAATACGTTTAAATACATATTTAATCGATTATTTACATTTTTATACGATTTAATTATGTATTTTCTTACTTTTAACAGTATGCCTTATTCTAATTAAATGCAGAATACTCCATTTGGCTTTAGTCGCAATGGAACATCATTTTAAATCACAATAGGCGATCTCGGTATAGCTTATTTTTTAAATGCCCTTAACATTTCACGTTTTCCGGGGGCTCCAGGAAGTTTCTCGACTTCAAAACCCACTTCAAGCATCGCTTTTTTAATGGAAGTTCGGCAGGCATAGGTAACTAAAACACCGCCTTTTCGGAGGGCTGTATACATGCGTTTAAATATAAGTACATCCCAAAGTTCAGGTTGAACCCGAAATCCAAAGGCATCAAAATAAATCAAATCAAACCGATCTTCATCAGTAATGTATTGAAAAAATTGT